>JAQXDR010000205.1 GCA_029251265.1 Pseudoprimorskyibacter sp.
GAAGGCCGGCATCTGTCTCTGACGGCAGCCCCAAAATTTTGGCCATTAACGATGTCGCGGCCAAAAGGGCGCTGGCCGCGACCATAAAGGCAATGGCCACAGGGGCTTGTCGAGACGCGAAATGCAACACCATAAGAGATCGTGTAGTTCAGTTCACTGCCCGTGAACAGGGCGCTGCCTGATAATATGAAACGTTCAATCCCGACTTCTTCGAACGGGCAAAATCAACCGTTGTGCCGAGATGATCTTTTTGATCAACGACACGTAACACGTCAGAAATTCATGTAAATCTTGCCCGCAAGCTCAAAAAGACGATCTGTTTGACCGTTCCGAGACAGACCGCGTAGCTCAATATGGCGAGATAAGTGCAAACATCAACCAATACAGATCGACGCTTGTCTATAAGTGTATCCTGCACGGATAAGTATGCGCGGCCCTGATGGGACGCGCATATTAATTATGAATTCATAAGGTTAGGCAGCAGATTTGGTGCCACCGCCAAAGCGGCCATAAAAGCTGTCTCCGGCATCAGCTATTTCGCGAAGCAGAGCAGGGGTTGCAAAACGTTCACCGTAGGTGTCTGCCAATGCATCACACCGTTCGGCCGCGTAGGGTGCACCAATGATGTCCAACCAGCTAAAGGGACCGCCGGACCAAGGCGCAAAGCCCCAACCCAAGATTGCACCGACGTCACCCTCGCGGATATCCTCCAGTACATCTTCTTCAAGTGCGCGGACAGCTTCCAGAACCTGGGAAAACAACAGGCGTTGCTGAACATCGATCAGATCCGGTTGTTCGGCTGATACTGCATATTTTTGTCCCAGCCCGTCCCAAAGACCGGTTCGCTTGCCTTTGGCGTCATATCCGTAGAACCCAGCGCTGGTTTTGCGGCCAAGACGGTTTTCACCCTCCATCCAGAAAATCACATCATCGACTGCGCTGTCTGGGTAGGCGTCACCCATGGCCATCTTGGTGGCGCGCGCAATCTTAGCACCCAGATCAATCGACGTTTCGTCAACCAGCTGAAGCGGACCCAGCGGCATACCCACAAGCTTTGCTGCGTTTTCAATCAGCGCCGGCTCGACCCCTTCGGCAACCATGCGGATGCCTTCGTTGATGTAGGGGATGATGCATCTGTTTGCGTAAAAGAACCGGGCATCATTCACGACGATTGGCGTTTTGCGGATCTGGCGTACATAGTCCAGCGCCTTTGCCACGGCCCGATCACCGGTGGCTTTGCCTTTGATGATCTCGACCAGCATCATTTTCTCAACCGGCGAGAAAAAGTGAATGCCGATGAATTGTTCTGGCCGGACGGATGCCTTGGCCAGTTCCGAAATGGGCAAAGTGGAGGTGTTGGTTGCGAAAATGCAGTCCGGGCTTATGACGGCCTCTACCGCTTTGGTGACATCGGCCTTAATGGCAGGATCTTCAAAGACGGCTTCTACGATCAGATCACAATCGGCCAGATCAGCATAGTCGGACGTGGTCTGTATCAGACCAAGCAATGCGTCTTTCTTTTCAGCTGTTGTTTTGCCGCGCTTGATTCCTTTGTCGGCAAAGCTGGCTGTATAGGCTTTGCCACGATCGGCCGCCTCCAGATCCCGATCCAGCAAGACAACATTTATTCCCGCCTGCGCGCTGACCAATGTGATACCGGCCCCCATCATACCGGCGCCCAGCACGCCAACTTTCTTGACCCGTTGATCTGGTGCCTCTGGCCGGTTTGCGCCTTTTTCCAATGCACCCTTATTGATAAAGAGAGATCGTATCATGGCGCTGGACGACGGGTTCATCAAAACATTTGTAAACCAGCGCGCCTCGATCTTTAGCGCTGTGTCAAAAGGCACCATAGCCCCTTCGTAAACTGCGCTCAGCAGGGCTTTGGCCGCAGGATAGACCCCTTGTGTTTTTCCATTGATCATAGCCGATGCGCCAACAAAGGTCATGAAACCGGCTGGATGGTAGGGCGCACCGCCAGGCATTTTGTATCCCTTGGCATCCCATGGTTTGACCAGATCTGCATCCTTGGCAGACAGGACCCATTCGCGCGCCTCGGTCATTGGATCATCACTGACGACGTCGATAATGCCTGCCGACTTGGCCTTGGCCGGGCTGGACAATTTGCCCTCTAACAGGAACGGGGCAGCCCCCATGGCCCCGAGCTTGCGGGCCAGGCGCGTGGTGCCACCGGCACCGGGGAAAATTCCAACCATAATCTCTGGCAGGCCAATTTTTGCCTTTGGGTTGGTTGCCGCAAACGTACGGTGGCAGGCCAGAGGAATTTCCAAACCGATGCCAAGTGCCGTGCCGGGCAGCACAGCCGCGACTGGTTTACCGCCTTTGTTTGTCTTGGGATCCATCCCCGCACGTTCGATTTTACGCAAGATGCTGTGCATCTGCATCGTGCCGTCGAACAAGCCTTTTGCGGGATTGTCACCCGCCGTCGTTTTCATCTCGGCAAGGATGTTCAGGTCCATTCCCGCGGCAAAGTCGCTTTTGCCGGATGTGATGATAATGCCTTTGACGGTGTCATCATCAAGCGCGCTTTGCACGCATGTGTCCAATTCTCTCAAACCATCGAAAGAGAGTACGTTCATGGATTTGCCGGGCACATCCCATGTGATTGTGGCAATGCCTTGGGCATCTGTATTCAGGGTGAATTCCGTCATTGCAAACGTCTTTCCAATTTGGGGTAAAGCCCGATCAACACGTGGTGACCAAGGGCATTCTCTGCGGCGTTTACACGCCAGGTTCTGTGGATGTGGCATCCCTCGGCTGCGAAACGGCTGCTGTTTCAAGTGCCTTTTGTCACTGGCGAGGGTTCATAAACATGCCCTTTTAAACACGCTCGATGATTGTTGCCGCGCCCATACCAGACGCTATGCACAATGTGGCCAGACCTGTGCCCAGACCGCGGCGCTCCATTTCATCCAGAAGGGTGCCTATGATGATTGCACCGGTGGCCCCGAGTGGATGGCCCATCGCGATTGATCCGCCATTAACATTCACTTTGTCATGATCCACATCAAAGGCCTGCATGAAGCGGAGCACAACGCTTGCAAAGGCCTCGTTGACCTCAAAGAGGTCTATGTCGCTGATTGACATGCCGCTATCTGACAAAATCTTTTCCGTTACCGGAACCGGCCCTGTCAGCATGATCGTGGGATCGAGTCCAATTTTGGCTGTGGCTCTGATACGCGCACGCGGGGTCAGCCCATGTGCCTCGCCGAATTCCTTGTTGCCGATCAATACGGCCGCGGCACCGTCCACAATGCCAGAGCTGTTACCAGCATGATGAATGTGATTGATCCGCTCAAGATGGGGGTATTTCATCAAAGCAATCTTGTCGAAACCCGGCATCACCTCGCCCTGATCCTTAAAGCTTGCCTTCAAGGCGCCAAGGCCCTGCATGTCGGTGCCTGGGCGCATGTATTCATCGTGGTCCAGAATAGGCAGGCCATTGATATCGGTGACGGGGACGATGGATTTCTCAAAACGGTTCGCAGCCCAAGCCTCTGCGGCTCTTTTTTGGCTTTCGACGGCGAAAGCATCCGCATCATCGCGGCTAAAGCCATATTGCGTGGCGATAATATCTGCACTTATGCCTTGTGGGACGAAATACTGATCCATTGCGATGCTTGGGTCTACGGCGATCGCGGCACCGTCACTGCCCATGGCGACGCGGCCCATCATCTCAACGCCGCCCGCGATATAGGCGTGACCGGCACCCCCTTTGACCTGATTGGCGGCCAGATTGACGGCTTCCATGCCGCTCGCGCAAAAGCGGTTGATCGCGAGACCCGGAATGGATTCATCAAGATCGGATGCCAGCACAGCTGATCGTGCCAAACAGCCACCTTGCTCTCCCACTTGGGTCACATTGCCCCATATCACGTCTTCGACTGCGTGACCTTGCAGATTGTTGCGGTCCTTCAGTGCGTTCAAAGTATGCGCCGAAAGACGCAGGCTGGTGACTTCGTGGAGGCTGCCGTCTTTGCGGCCCTTACCGCGTGGCGTTCTGATGGCGTCATAGATGTAGGCTTCGGTCATGGGTGGGATCCTTTAGAGGGCGCAGCTTTGATGCCAAAGGTGGAGGGTGCGTCGTTTTGGTTCAAGAGTGACGCGACGGCGTGTTTACGTAAACGTCGTGGCGTCACTTTATCTTGGGGATCATGCTGATCACTTTGAAGATGCATTTGATTGCCAAACCGCAAACACAGATTGGCTGACCAAGTGTGCCTCAGACCCTGTCACCGGGATTACCGGGCATCAGATCATAGGGGGCTTTCCAACCGGGCTGATCGGACAAAAGCGACAGCCAGCGATCAATGTTGGGCCAATCGGCGCGATCAAATCCGAAGGCTTCGGGATAATACAAATAGCCACAACAGGTAAGGTCTGCGTTGGTGACATCATTTCCCACAATCCAGTCACGTTCCGAAAGATGTTTGTCCAGGATGGCATATGTCGCTTTCAGGCGGCCTTGGTAAAAGCCGATGGTCTCTTTGGGCTGCTTGTCAGGAGGTAAAAAGTTCATGAGAAACCTGCAAATACCGGCAAAACTGGACAGTTTATGATTATCCCAAAGCTGCCACCTCAGAATTTCGCGGGCCTGTTCGGGCGTGTCGCCCCCAAATTTTCCATAAGTCTCGCTCAGGTATTGTTGTATGACAGCTGACTGGCTCAGACGGGTCTCACCATCCATCAAAACCGGACATTCGCCCATCTCGTTGACCTGCGAACGATAGTCTTCTGATCGGGTTTCGCCATTAAAAAAATCGACAAAAACGGCCTGCCAATCTATGCCTGCCATTTCAAGCGCGAGAGCCGCTTTGTAGGAATGGCCGCTTTCGCCAAAACAGTAGAGCTTAATCGTCATGGTTTTTCCTTATCAGCTGTGCTGGGGAGATCTCATTTCATATCCGTAAAAACGTGAAAACGCCTTGGTTTATGGAGGTTGTCTGCAGTGAATTTCATCACAGGGACTGTAGACGGCAAAACGCGCGCGATGAAAGGTTTATTGCAAAAAACCGTGCTTTTGACTTCAAGTTTGCAGTTTCGCGCTGCTTTGCAGATGCAACGCTGTGCAGGCCAAACCCAACAAGGCCCTTTTGGCGCCTGCATATATTAATGTTCTGATGTTGGCTGCATCAAGATTGGCCGTGCGCCCCGATCCGATGCTAAAGGCCGCACGCGGCGACAGCGGGCAGTGGTTGCCGTCACTGGTATTCAGGCTTTTTCCGACCTGATTGGAGTATATTGACCGGACAAGCAAAAATTTGATCATCCTGTGATCAATGCACTGTCAATGTTGGAAGAGCCAATGCAATTTAGCTAGGATTCGAAAATGCCGATTTCTTTTGCTATTGGTCCACCCGCTTAGATCGTGCAGCTAGGGTGATTGCCAGCTCAGGCAGGGGTGTGAAATTATCTCTTCGCCGATGAACCGAGTTGTCTTTATTGGATCCCGGGTCTTGGTTTTATGATCATAAAGCAACACGAGACTTAGCTCTTCTAGAGCGCCAGGCATCCTGAAAAGATGAAAACGAGTGTCGGTGGGTCGCCACTTCATATTTGAGAAAAGGGAATTATCTGCAATAAGATCAGATCGTTACCCCATCTCGCCAACCATCTCCTGTTTTTGCGATCTGCTCATTGCTTTGGTCCGTCTTGATGCAGATTTCGGAATATTCGGCATCAGAACCGATCCAATCATAGTTGTAGCCGACACACTGCACGTCTTCTCGATCTAAAAAAACTCTGAGATCACACTGCTGGTCGATAATACATTTAATCCAATGAGTGGAAGCTTTTCCTTAGGGAATAAGGGGCTGATATATACGCGACCTGCCTTGGGTCGTTTCGAAATTGGAAGCAAGCAATTTATTCCGTCTGCGCAGACTTCTCGATTATGTGACATGAATACAAACTTATCAGGAAAACTTGTTGAATTTCCGGCATCATATCGCTTGATAAAGTCAGAGCCATCATGGGGAATTACTTGCTTGGATGCCCCAGCATTTGTGAGGGTGCCAAGCAGCATTGGACGGAAAGACGTTTTGGACACTCTTCCCGCGTGTCAGCCTTTCGGAAGCTCGAACGATCTCCACATTTTACCGGTTATTGTCGTATCAACTGCGTCGAATAAACAACGATAGGATGCCGCCAAAACCCACCTTTTCTGCTTCGCAACAGCTTAGGCGATTCATTGTGCATCAAGATGAAAATTGCATAAATTGGATCGAACGTATGATCCAACTTGTCCGAGCTATAATTTTCGCCCGATCAATTCTTTCATAATTTCGTTTGTGCCGCCATAGATCCGCTGTACGCGGGCGTCTGCCCACATTTCAGCAACAGCGTATTCTTGCATAAAGCCATATCCGCCGTGCAGCTGTACGCATTCGTCCAAGACCTCGCCTTGTACGTCGGTCGTCCAGTATTTGCAGGCAGCGGCCTTTTCCACCGTCAATTCTCCGGCAAGATGGTCTTGCATGCATTCACTGAAAAAGGCGGCGGCGACCTGAGTTTTGGTTTGGCATTCGACCAACTTGAAACGTGTGTTCTGGAATTGGGTCAACGGACCGCCAAAGGCTTGCCGTTCCTTGCAATATTCAATTGTGCGTTCGACGGCGCCCTGCATCGCACCGACGGCACCGGCGCCAATGATCAGGCGTTCTTGGGGCAACTGTTGCATCATCTGATAAAATCCGCGCCCTTCGTCCATGCCAAGGACGTTTTCCGGCGGCAATTCGATCTCATCAAAAAATAGCTCTGACGTGTCTGCGGCGTGCAGACCGACCTTGTCGAGGTTGCGTCCACGCGTGAACCCTTCGGCGCCATCGGTTTCAAGCGCCATCAACGATACGCCCTTTGAGCCGAGGCTTGGATCCGTTTTGGCAGCGACAAGGATCAGGTTTGCGTGTTGGCCGTTGGTGATAAATGTCTTTTGTCCTGACATCTTGTAGGCGTTGCCATCCCGTAAGGCTTTGGTTTTGATCCGTTGGACGTCCGATCCGGCTGACGGTTCGGTCATCGCCAATGCGCCTACCAGCTCTCCGGTGGCCATTTTGGGCAACCAGCGCTTCTTTTGATCTTCTGTGCCATAGGCCAGAATATAATGTGCAACGATCCCAGAGTGGATCCCATTGCCCCATGACGCAAGGTTGCAACGCGCAGCCTCTAGGCCAATGGCCATTTCATGACCGAAATCTCCACCGGCGCCGCCAAATTCCTCAGGGATTGACGCACAAAGCAGCCCCATTTCGCCAGCCTGTGCCCAGCATTCGCGATCCATCTGCCCCTGCTTGCGCCACCGTTCGAAATGGGGCGCCCATTCGCCATTGATAAATTGTCCGGTGGCATCGGCCACCATGCGGTGTTCGTCAGTCATCCAGCGATGTTGAATGGTCATTGGCGCAAGCCTCCCCGCTAATGCACAAAACGGGCGGCCCTGAATGGACCGCCCCAGTATTCCACGACTACAAAAAGATTTATAGCGGGTTAGAAATTGGCCGCATCCAGCGCCATCACTGTGTTAGCCCCGGACTCGATCCGACGCAAATGCATGATTGTCGCCGGCAGTTGCCTTGCCATGTAATAGCGCCCTGTGGCCAGCTTGGTCTCGTAGAACGTAACGTCCGAAGTTCCCGCTGCCAGCGCTTCGTTCGCGGCGACCGCCATACGCGCCCACATGTAGCCCAAGCAAACATGGCCAAAAAGATGCATGAAGTCATACGATCCCGCCAGTGCGTGATTGGGGTCTTTCATGCCGGATTGCATGAAAAACATGCCTGCCGATTGAAGGTCTTTTGAGGCGGCTTTCAACGGGTTCAAGAAGTCACGATCCAGTGCCTCGTCCTGACCTTTGTGCTCGGACGCAAAGGTTTTGATCATGTCAAAGAAGGCCATGACATGCTTGCCACCATCTGCACCCAGTTTTCGGCCAACCAGATCCAACGCCTGTACGCCATTGGCGCCTTCGTAAATCATGGCGATCCGCGCGTCGCGTGCAAATTGTGACATGCCCCATTCTTCGATATAGCCATGTCCGCCATAGACCTGTTGCGCCTGAATGGTCATATCAAAACCCTTATCAGACAAAAAGCCTTTGACCACCGGCGTCAGCAACGAAATCAGCCCATCCGCGGCGGTATCCTTGTTCTTTTCCGCCCGATCAATCAGGGTGGCACCCCAGAAGGTAAAGGCCCTTGCGCCTTCGATAAAGCTTTTCTGGTCCATGAGGTTCCGGCGAATATCAGGGTGTACGATCAGTGGATCGGCAGGCCCGTCAGGGTTCTTGATACCGGTAACATCGCGACCCTGCAAACGGTCGTTGGCATAGGCGAGGGCGTTCTGAAAGGCGGCTTCGGCCTGTGAATACCCTTGAAGGCCGACACCCATGCGGGCCTCGTTCATCATCGTGAACATCGCGCGCATGCCCTTGTGCATATCACCGACCAGAAAACCAGTTGCCTCATCATAATTCATGACGCAGGTGGCGTTGGCGTGGATACCCATTTTTTCTTCGACTTTGCCAACGGACACGCCATTACGTGCACCCAACGTGCCATCGTCATTTACCATAAACTTGGGAACGATAAACAAAGACACACCTTTGATCCCTGCCGGTCCATCGGGGATTTTAGCCAGCACCAGGTGGATTATATTCTCCGCAAGATCGTGATCACCGGCAGAGATAAAGATCTTTTGACCCGTGATATGGTAGCTGCCGTCGTCTTGTGGCACAGCTTTTGTGCGCATCAGTCCCAGATCCGTGCCGCAGTGCGGCTCGGTCAGGTTCATGGTACCGGTCCAGTCGCAGCTTACCATTTTGGGCAGATATTTGGCCTTTTGATCATCGCTGCCGTGGGCATGAATGGCCGAATAGGCCCCATGGGTCAGACCTTGGTACATGTTGAAAGCCATATTGGCTGAGACAAAAATCTCGCCAACGGCAGTGCCCAAAAGATATGGCATACCTTGACCGCCATATTCCGGATCGCAGTCCAGAGCGGTCCAGCCACCTTCTTTCATCTGTTCAAAAGCATCCTGAAACCCATCCGGGGTGCGCACGACGCCATTTTCCAAGGTCACGCCCTGCTGGTCACCAGTGGCATTCAGCGGCACCAGAACATTGGAAGCAAGTTTTCCAGCCTCTTCAAGAACTGCGCTGGTGAAGTCAGCTTCCAGCTCTTCGTAGCCGGGCACATCCAGTTCAGAAGCTTTCAAAACGTCATGCAATAGAAACTGCATGTCTTTTGTCGGAGCGGTATAGCTTGGCATGTCTCGTCTCTTTCTGAGTTAATCGGGGAGGGTGGGGCAGGGTCGCGGCCGCTATTCGGCGGCGCGATTAACTTGCTGCATTGAAGCAAGCATTTGTTCACCCCAGTGCAGTTGTTCAGTTAATTCTTCGATGGCCTCGGTTAAGTCGGCCCGTTGTCTTTCCATATCAGCTAGCCGCGCCTGCGCGATTTTGAATGTTTGCGCATACTGGGACTGTTGCTGGTCACCTACGTTATAGAGATCCAGAAGTTGCCTAATTTCCTCTAGGCTAAAGCCAAACCGCTTACCGCGCAGGATTAGCTTCAATCGGGCGCGGTCCCGCTTTCCAAACAGACGTTTCTGGCCGTCACGTTCCGGGAACAGCAGTTCTTTGCTTTCGTAAAACCGAAGCGTACGAGGTGTAACATCATAGAGATCACACATCTCTCTTATCGTCATCAGCACGTTTTTGGTCATAAGTGGATCTCAGGTCTTGGGGAAACTGCGTTGATTGGGGCGTCTGAAGCTGCCAGCACATCCACAACTATATTGTAGGTTTCCGTTCACGTAAGGCAGACGTCACGTCAGAACCCATAATGACGTTAGATCACATTTTGCGGTGTCGCGAATGCAAGGGGGGTGCTGTCTTGCCAAGCCAAGCCAAGCTAACGGCGAAGCTTGACGTGCTCAGATCATCAGGGTGTGTCATTTGGCGTTGAGTGCTTGCACAGCAGGTTTTTGCGCTTTGACATGCACTCCATCCGGCTTTCAAACACGCAAACGACGACTCAGTATTAGGGTCGTGTTTCGTCATTTTTTAACCGGTTTGATTATGGCCTGATGCTTATTTGTCTAGCGTTTTCGCAACATCATCGCGTAAAGACTGAAGTTCTGAAATAGCCTCTTCCAATTGCATACGCTGTTCGCCAAGCTCGACCAACTGACGATCCGCAGCTTCAACCCATGTTTGCATTTGCGCGACGGTGCCTTCGTTCTCATAAATCAAAAGCCACTGTCTGATGTCTTCCAATTGAAATCCAAATTTGCGTCCCCGCAGAATAAGTTTCATCCTAGCAACATCCCGAGGTGCATAAAACCGCGATCGTCCTTCGCGTTCAGGACACAAAAGCTCAATATACTCGTAATATCGCAGGGTTCGGGGGGTCACATCAAAACGACTGCACATTTCCTTGAAGGTAAGGCGTGTGTCCTGCATTTCCGTTCCCTTTACTAATCAACCATTGCTATAGTATCACTCAAAGCGTTCAGGTCTAGCAGGGATATTTTGCGCGCGGGTTGGGCTGGACCTTACCATTGCTGAGGCGCATAAACGGCGCGCATTCCAAATTGCGCTGAGGGATACCCATGCCAGACAAAACCCAAATCGCCCGGCAATTTATTAAAGCAATTCCGCATGCGCGGGAACTTGGGATGGAAATTACAAAAATCTTGGATGGTGAGGCCGAGATAACCATGCAGTATGATCCACGGCTGGTTGGTGATCCCAAAACGGGTGTTTTGCATGGTGGTGCAGTCTCGGCTTTGATGGATACATGTGGGGGTGCCGCTGTAATGAGCCATCCAGATGCGCCTGCAGGGACGGCGACCATCGACCTGCGCATTGAGTACATGCGTGCTGCGACACCTGGGCAGGCTCTTGTGGCCCGAGCGACCTGTCATCAAATAACACGGAATGTGGCGTTTGTGCGCGCTGTTGCGCTAGATGATGATACAAGCCGCCCTGTTGCAACGGCCACAGGTGCCTTTACCGTGGAGCAAGCATAATGGCACGGCCCAAACCCGAACCTGTTCAGGTAATCAAACAGCGCAGAGATGCCGCCTTGCGCGCCTTAGCGGAAGGTGTCCCCTATATTCAGTTCTTGGGCATTACCTTTGATCGGCGCGGGGATGAGTTGACAGCAGTTTTGCCGTTTGACGACAAGCTGATTGGCAATCCATTTCTTCCCGCTATTCACGGCGGCGTAACAGCTGCCTTCCTTGAGGTAACGGCAATCATTTCGCTCAGTTGGTCGATGCTTTGGCAAGATTTCGAGACAGGCGCGCTGGACGTCACCCAACTTGAGGCCGGTGATCTGCCGCGCCTGCCCAAAACCATTGATTTCACCGTAGATTACCTGCGCTCTGGTTTGCCCAGAGACGCCTATGCGCGTGCGAGTATCGCGCGGTCAGGCCGGCGGTATGCCAGCGTGAATGTATTGGCATGGCAAGACAATCGCGCACGACCCTTCGCACAGGCCAACGCTCATTTCCTGATGCCTCAATGACCAATGATTTGGCTGCGGTAGCGCCGCAACCTATCACGCACAGACGTGTCCTGAAAATAGCCATACCAATCATGTTGTCGAATGTGACCGTGCCTTTAATGGGGCTGGTGGATGTGTTTGCGATTGGCCAAACCCCCGAGGCCACTCCGCTTGCGGCGGTCAGCCTGGGCGTGGTTGTTATCAGCACGCTGTATTGGGTGTTTGGCTTTTTGCGGATGGGTACTACCGGTCTGGTTGGTCAAGCCTTGGGGGCAGGGGATGATATAGAGGTTGCAACACTGTTATCACGGGCATTGCTGATTGCAGCTGCTGCGGGACTCACCTTGATCTTGGTGCAGACCCCTATTTTTTCACTGGCTGCCTATTGGTCAGATGCATCAGAAGATGCCGAGGCTCTCATGTTGCAATACATGGGCGTGCGGATCTGGTCGGCACCCGCTGCCATTGCGGTTTTTGCGCTGACGGGTTGGCTGATCGCAATGGAGCGGACAGGAGGTGTTTTTGCGGTTCAGTTCGTTATGAATGGACTGAACATCGTGTTAAGCTTGTGGTTCGTATTGGGGTTGGGCTGGGGCGTTCCCGGTGCAGCACTTGCGTCGGTTGCCGGAGAACTTGCTGGCGCTGGTTTGGGCCTTTGGTTGTGTCGTTCAAATTTTACAAATTCGGCGGCTTGGGCCTTTGCCCGTGTTTTCGACAAGGTCAAGCTAGCGTCCATGATGTCCGTAAATCGCGACATTTTAATCCGGTCGCTCTTGCTGATGACAATCTTTAGCTCGTTGCCCTTTTTGGCGAGCCCGTTTGGAGATACAGTCGTCGCCGCAAATGCAGTGTTGTTGCAACTTTTGCATATAATTGGACATGCGCTTGATGGGTTTGCCTTTGCAGCCGAGGCGTTGGTGGCACGTGCTTTTGGTCGGCGCGATCGGGCGCGGTTGCGGCGCAGCGCAATCCTGACGTCGGTTTGGGGGGCAGCTGCCTGCCTGACTTTTGCAGTATTTTTTGCGTTGGCCGGGTCTTGGTTGATTTCGCTGCTCACGGTTGATGTCACTGTACAAGCCACAGCCACAACATACTTGCCGTGGATGGTCGCGATGCCAATTTTAGTGCTTGGGCCCTTTATGCTGGACGGAATTTTTATAGGTGCGACACGAGCGCGAGACATGCGTAATATGATGGTCATCAGCGCGCTGGTCTTTTGGGTTTTGGTTCTGGCGGCACTGCCGCATTGGGGCAATCACGGGCTTTGGGCTGCACTGTCTGCTAGTTTGATTGCGCGTGGCTTGACTATGGCGGCGCGGTATCCCGCCTTGGAACGGGCGGCAGAGAGTTAGGTCGCGCGCGTGCTGTTTCGGGCCATCCGCGTCACAACCATTTTGATCGTGCTGTGCCAACGGCTTCTGCAACATTACCAAAGCCATCACGCGCCAATAAGTCTTCAAGACCATAGGCGATGTCGGGAACAAGGCTTAGGCCTTTGTAGGCGAGGGCAGTATAAAGTTGCACCGCGGACGCGCCGGCCTGAATTTTTGCGTAGGCCTGTTCTGCGTTTGATACGCCACCCACACCTATCAACGGCAATCGGCCGTCTGTGAGTTGTGACAACTTTGCCAGTACGCGCGTCGAACGATCAAACAGGGGTTGGCCGGACAGCCCCCCAGATTGGGTGGAATGTGCCGATTGCAGCCCGTCACGAGATAGGGTCGTGTTGGTCGCAATAATACCGTCGATACCACTATCGCGCGCCGCCCATGTCACGTCCTTGAGTCCCTCATCGTCCAGATCGGGTGCGATCTTAACAAACAATGGGATCTGCCGGGGCAGGGTGCCACGCGCATCCATGACACCATGTAAAAGGGCTGTCAGGGCTTCTTTACCCTGTAAGTCGCGCAGGCGTTCCGTATTGGGGCTTGAGACATTGACAGTGGCAAAATCTAATGTGGCGCCGCAATGACGTAGCACATACGCGAAGTCTTCCGCCCGGTCTTCGCTATCTTTGTTGGCACCAAGGTTCAGTCCAATCACAATGCCTTGCGGTCGCTTGGCTAAACGATTGGCAATTTTTTCCATTCCCTCATTGTTAAACCCAAACCGATTGATGACGCCTTGATCTTGCTGAAGCCGGAACAAGCGTGGTTTTGGGTTACCCTGCTGAGGTCGCGGCGTAGCTGCACCAACTTCAAGAAATCCAAAACCCGCCCTTGATAGTGGGCGCAGTGCCTTTGCATTTTTGTCGAACCCTGCTGCTAGTCCCAGTGGGTTGGGCAGGCCAAGGCCTGCAACGCGGGTTCGCAGGCGGTCAGAACTGATCAAACCGGGAGATGCCGTTGCCCCGAGGCGAAGTGCAGCTATCGCCAAACTATGGGCTGTTTCGGAATCAACGATGCGTAGTGCAGCAAGTGCTGCGCTTTCGGCTAAAGCCGCGATACGGGTCAATTAAGAAGACCCGACAAATCGTGGAAGCCATTTTGAAAGGGAATAGACGCTTGCCTTTTGACATCGGCCCTTCGCAGAGGGGCATAAAGATGTGGAAACAAAGCGCCACCGCGCGATGGTTCCCATTTTAAGTCGCCGCTTATGTTTTCTGTGTCAAACACTGCAAGGATAAGCCCGTCAATGCCTGCGAAATGTTTTGAAACTGTCTCAACCGCCTGATCTGCAGTCGAAAAATGTATGTATCCGTCAGCTATATCAACCGGTGCGCCTTTGGTTTCTCCCAAGGAGTCCAGTGCTGCCCATTCTTCGGCTCGAAGGATCTTATATATCAACATATAAACCAGATGACGCGACACGCGGCTCTGGTCAAGTGGCCTTAGAGCCGTTTGCATTTGCAGACACGATAGCGTGTCTATCGCGCCAGACTGAAGGCGACCAACATATGATCACATGGTGTCACTCTTAAGAAGAAAATTTTCAAACTGTTTGGGTCCAGCCTATTCCTGTGTCACTGTAGGCTGCACATGGCAAACCTTGCCGATTAAAAAAAAGAGGACACTATGGCACTTCGATTTCTCACGGGCGCTGCCGCCCTTGCGCTGACAGCCGGAACGGCCAGCGCAGATTATACCGTGACCATCTTGCACACGAACGACATCCACAGCCGTGTGGAGTCGATTAACAAGTACGATTCGACGTGCCGTTCCAGTGATGAAGCCGAGGGAAAATGCTTTGGCGGAATGGCGCGAATCAAGACTGCTATGGATCAGATGCGGTCCTCTATGCAGGGCCAGAATGTGCTGGTTCTTGATGCAGGTGACCCGTTTCAGGGATCTTTGTTCTACACCACCTACAAAGGCGCGGCAGAAGCCGAATTCATGGAAGATATCGGATATGACGCCATGGCTGTTGGCAACCATGAATTTGATGACGGACCGCAGGCTCTTGCTGATTTCATAGATGCAGTGTCGTTTCCGGTTATTTCTGGAAACCTCGACCTGTCGGCCGAACCTTTGCTCAGTGATCGGGTTCAGGATCACCTTGTCTTGACTGTTGGTGGTGAAAAAATCGGTATTATATCGGCTCTTGCAACAGACACTGTCGATACCTCAAGCCCGGGTGACAATGTCGTGTTTCAGGACGAAATTGAGGCCCTGTCAGCGGACGTGGCGGCGCTGGAGGCGATGGGTGTGAACAAGATCATCGCCTTGACGCATGTCGGTCTGCCAAAAGATCTCGAAATTGCGGCCGCGGTTGCAGGCATTGATGCAGTCATCGGTGGTCACAGCCACTCCAACATGGGTGATGCGTATCCGATGATGGTGGATGGTACCGCTGTGGCACAGGCCTACGCCTATTCCAAATTCATCGGCAACCTGACGCTGACCTTTGATGATGCAGGGAATTTGACAGATGCATCGGGCACACCGCTGCTGCTTGATGCCTCAATTGCTCCAGATGCAGACATGGCGGCCCGCATAGCCGAGATGGGGGCGCCCATCGAAGAGATGAAAACCCGCATTGTTGCATCTGCGGCTGCTGCGATCGAAGGTGACAGGTCCGTGTGCCGTGTCATGGAATGCGAGATGGGCAACCTTGTGGCTGACGCTATGCTGGATCGTGTAGCGGATCAGGGTTTTGAAATTGCTATCCAGAACGGCGGTGGTCTGCGTGCCTCGATCAGTGGAGGTGATGTGACAATGGGGGACGTGCTCACGGTGCTGCCTTTCCAAAACACATTGGCAACTTTTCAGGTGACCGGAGCAACTGTGGTTGCCGCATTGGAAAATGGGGTCAGCCAGATGGAAGAAGTCAAAGGCCGCTTCCCTCAGGTGGCAGGGATGACATACACAGTTGATCCTGCAGCAGAGGTCGGATCGCGCATTTCGGATGTTATGGTTGGAGGCGCAGCTATCGATCTGGAAAAGGTCTACGGTGTTGTATCGAACAATTACGTTCGTAATGGCGGTGACGGCTACAAGATGTTCCGTGACGCAATGAATGCCTATGATTTCGGACCAGACCTTGCTGATGTAACAGCAGAATTCCTCGCTAAAGCAGATGGATACACTCCGTATACAGATGGCAGGATCACTGTGAAATAATATCACTTGCTGCAGTTTGGCAAATCGCAGGCCGCCCTTTGTTAGGGCGGTCTGTTTGCGTTTAGAGAAATTGAGGCGTTGCCAAAAGTGGCTGGAAACTGTGTGATTAATTGGGCACAAATCATTTTGTCGCCTGTATCGCACTCGCTCAGAATTCTCTGAATAGGAGAACCTGAATACAGCCCTATCCGCGGTTTGGCCTCCACCGTTCGATGACATGTGTATTCTGCGCGTCCTTAGCTATTGATTTTTGCAGCATATTTATGTCTTTGGCACCGGTATTCTCGACGGCGTTATTGATGCCACCGGTCATGTATAATGAGGGCAAATCTGGGTAAAGTGCGCAGATATTTCTGGCGAGGTGGCACCCATCCATGCCACTAGGCATCGTGAAGTCGGTCAGCACCAATTGGATGCCTGTCGTCGTCTTCAAGATCTTGAGAGGGTCCATCCCAGAATGCGCAGAGATTGTGCGAAACTCCAAAGTCTAAAGCATCCGCTCGGTCGTGATGCGCAGATGCTCTTCATCTTCGACAACAAGGATGGCCTCGCCTGCGCCTTTGTTCAGGAGTTGTGGCCTCTGCGGGGCTGTAGGCGCCGTGCCCGGTCGGCTCCTCGGCAAAAGCAATTCGACAGACGTGCCTTGTTTCTCGTTGGAAGTTAGCCGCATTTCGCCTGCGGACTGCATGACAAAGCCGTAGACCATGGATAATCCCAGACCCGTCCCGGCGTTGATTTCTTTGGTGGTGAAAAAAGGGTCGGCCGCCTGACGGCGGACCTCGTCGCTCATTCCCGGACCATCATCTTCAATCACAAAGCTGAGATACCCGTGTGGGGATCCATCGTTTTGCACCCCGGAACTACCCGTCGTCAAAGGGGAAACAACCGTGCCCTGATCCTCTAAGGGTACAATTGATGGATTGATGGTGACCTTCAAGCTAATATCACTGCCTGTGTTGCGCGCGATGATAGCATCCCGGCTGTTTAGAACCAAGTTCAGTAGTGCATTCTCAAGCTGGGTCGGATCACACAGGACCCAGAGTTCGTCGTCTGCAAGAATGAACGACAAAGAGATGTGTTTTTCGATCGTAGGACGAACAAGTTTTTCAAAGTCGGCCATAAAATCAGCAAGCGGAAAGGAGACAGCCTGACCGGGTTGCTTTTTCGCAAAGGCGAGCAAACGCTTGGTCAGGCTCGAACCCCGCGCCACCGAGGAGGCCGCGATATCAAGCACCACCTTGCGTTCCACAGGGTCAGATTCTTCAGCAGCGAGGATCACCGCGTAATGTATCGTGCCTAGTAAATTATTGAATTCGTGACAAATTCCACCTGTCAGCTGCCCTAAAGCATCAAGGCGACTTTTGCGTTCAAGCTGAATTCGTGTGCTTTCTTGGTCGGTAATGTCGTCGAAAAATAGGATGGTCACTGGCCCATTGGGCATCGGTGCTGCAATCGGGGCACAGGTCAATCGTATGCAATGGGTGCTGTCCAGTTCGGTCCGATGCAGTTGAAACACCTCGCCCTTGATCGTTTCACCTGAGATGGCCCGCGAAAGGGGATTGGCCCCCTCGTCAAGACGAGTTCCATGCTGGCGGTCACACAGCGTCAGATTGCTCGGCCAGTGCGTAGGCAAATCAGACGGAAGGTTAAGATATTGCGTCGCCTGCAAATTGGCAAAAACGATATTACCCTCCAAATCAAGACCATAGATCGCACTGCGTGCGCTGTTGAGGATATTATCCAACTGTTGACGCTGATCCTGTATCTGGTCACGGAACTCAACTTCTGCAGCAACTTGTTTTTCAAGACGTGTCTGCAGATTGTAGAATGCAGTTACATCACTTTGCACACTGACAAACCCACCATTCGGCATAGGTCTATCGGTGGTTTTAATCCAGCGCCCATCTTTTAACTGCACAGTGAACGTTCCTGTCAGGTTCGAGCGGTATTCTTTTTTTCTATCGAGATAATCATCGCCGGTGCCAAATTCGTCTCCAACAATGACATTGCCCATGGCAATATCAATTTCCCCTAATTTTGAATAATGCTGTCCTACGAAAAGATCCTCGTCCTTGTACCTGTACAGATCTTGAAACTGTTTGTTCCAAAATGACAATCCGCCTGTACCATCATAGACAACGATCGCATCTTCGATTGTATTTAGGACCAATAAAAGGTCGTTGTGATTATAGTTTGTCATATGAGGAGATTATCAATCGATGATGCGGCTTCCACGTTCTAGACGTCAATATATACGTTTGTTCTGTCACCCCTGAACTGCTGAGAAGACATCTTTTGCGCATAATTTATTCCAAAAATAGGTTGCCGCGTTTGAAAACAGGGTTCTGTTTGGCTTGCACCTTTTCAGGGATGTTTCAATTCCAAGATTCTAGGTTCTGCTGTACTTATATACGGTTTTTTGAATATTATTGACTCCTCTTTCGTATAGGTTTTTGCTTTAGAAGCGATGACGCCTAAGGGGGTTCTGGATGCCTTTCAAGCATTGAATCCTGTCAAACCGGTTTAGAAAAATGCGAAATGCTAGTCGTGAAATTACTCTAAACAAGTGAATGTTCGGTCTACATTCGTTGCATTGAGCTAAGAAGCAGTTGCTATTTGGTTTCGATACAGCCGTTCTTACAGAGATATATCAAGAATGGTTGGAATGTTCCGTTCGACATTTAAACCTGAAAATCATGATCAAGATGAAGATCAAGCACATGATGGAAATGAGGTAAATCCTTAAGATTTCTAAGTCCAGCCCAATCGACACGACCCTTGAAAACACAACGTTTCTGAAGCATTCAAAACAGCCAAAACCACAATGTTACACCCAGCCACGCGCATCGAAAGATACACCGTATCCGCACCTGTTGTGATGAAGGTCACGCAAGCTCCTGAATGAATACAAAAAAATTTCTGACGTCAGCACTTATGGGTCCAAATAGGGTTATTTGCTAAGACAGAGTTTGTTGCTGGTCATAACCACCAAGGGGTGGACGATGAGAAAGACAACGAAAATCCCCGGCGCGAAGATCGTCAAGGACATCAAGCGCACCACGCGCAAACTTTATTCATCTGAAGAGAAGATCAGGATCGTGCTGGATGGTCTGTGTGGCCAGGACCGCATTGCTGACTTGTGCCGCCGGGAGGGGATTATCCAAGGCATCTATTACAAATGGTCAATAAACTTCATGGAAGCCGGTAATCAGCGGTTGGCGGGTGATACTACCCGTTGGGCAAATACTGACGAGGTGAAGGAACTGTTGCGCAAAGCGCGTGACCTCAAAAAGGTCGTCGCAGAACAGACGCTTGAACTGCGCCTTCTCAAAAAGCATGTGCGACCGTTGGGACGATTACGAATGAGGTATCCGGTGATAACCAAACTGCCAACGCTTGCTGAAAATTGCTGTCATCTCTTCGCGGACCTCAGGATAATCTGGTGGTTTGTCGCGCAGGATAGTCTTGGGATCGACACCAACAAGCCCGCACGCTCGGCGTTGCAAGATATCATGAACCCGCATGGCCTTATGTGCTGCAGCCCGTGGCACATTCGGTGTTGTCAATTTTTTCTCAGCAGGTTTTTCAGGACAACATTATCCAACACGGTGTCTGCCAAAAGACGCTTCAGTTTGGCGGTCTTACCTTCCAGTGATTTGAAGTGGTGGGCGTCAGAAACATCCACACCGCGATACTTGGCTTTGAACTTGTAAAACGATGCATGGCTAAGGCCATGCTTGCGGCACACCTTAGTTGTTGGCATCCCGGCTTCTTGTTCTTTGAACATTCCCATAATCTGGACGTCGGTAAAACAGATCTGTTGCATTTGTTTGCTGCTTCGAAGGTTGAGCAAACTCGATATGAAAGTCAGGTAAGCTTTGGTGGCTAGGTCAACACTCATCAGGAAACTGTTTGCGCCCCAAGCTATACAGAAGCTGAGAGAGGGTTTGTGAATGGCGATGATAGGTCCATCTTAATTGCGAACATCGATAGCATTGTTGCGCAGCGCTGATCTGGCTGCGATAACTCAAGGCGAGGTTTTGGAAATCAACAGGCGTTCTGCGGTATTCTACCTGTGCCATTGTGACATGTGCCGCGTCATTCCACTGACGCAGATATATTGCCGCCAGCCTGTTGTTGGATCAATGGGCTCTTTGGCTGGGAAAGGCCGATCACGGTGCCGTGCGTTTGAAACGTTTGACCGCGGCTGAGCGTATCACTTTTTTGGGTAGATCGTGTTTGGAACTTTAACTGTGCCTCGGGTCTGGACCGGATCCATCCCATTGCTCCCTAATTTTTGTTTGTACTCATACGAGGTTATCAGCCTTGATCGTGGAAGGTGTTTTGATGCATCCTTGATTTAGTTGCATCAAAGCTGGGTCGATCAAGAACCCTTGGGGATGCCTGAACGAGAGCAGTCTAATGAAATCCGTAATCATATTGGCTATAGCAGGTCTGATCTTGGTAAATTGTGGTGGTCGGTCTTCTGCGCCTTCACCCACATCAATACCGAACCCCGAGCGGATCACGATGTTCTCGGACGGGCCGATCAAAACAGCTTGCCTTAATGCAGATCGGGACGCAGCCAACCGCAAGCTTTGTGGGTGTGTTCAGACCGTTGCAAATTTGACGTTGGGGGTTACGGATCAGGAACGGGCAGTGACGTTTTTTGGCGATCCGCACGAGGCGCAGGTGGTGCGGACGTCCAGCAATCGTTCCGATAAACGGTTCTGGGATCGCTACAAGGCTTTTTCAGGTCGTGCAAAACGGTCCTGTGATGGGTATTGAAATTCAGTATTATCAAATGTAAGGCTTCAATATCGTATATTTGTCTGAAAAAGTTCCTGATATATTAGGAATAACCAAAGGTATGGGGCGTTGATAAAAAAAGGTGTAAGCCTGCGTGGTATCGAAGTTTTTGAAGCTTTGGCCGACACTGGATCGGTTGCGGCGACGGCGCGGCGCACCGGGCTAAGCCAGCCCTCTGTCAGTCAGCAAATGCGCAACCTGGAGGACGCTTTGGGATCTGAATTGGTTGATCATGGTAAGCGCCCCATGCAACTAACATCAGCAGGTGCAGGTTTTTTGGTACACGCACGTTCTGCGCTCAGTGCACTCCGCTCCGGGCAGTCTGATTTGTCCGCGATGGATCTTAGCCACCTAGCTGTGCTTGATATTGGTATTATCGATGACTTTGATAATGACCTCGCCCCTTCTCTTGCCACGGTTTTGGCAAATAAAATGGCTGATAGCTGTCTACGCCTACGCACCGCGCCCAGTCTTGAAATCCTGGCGGCAGTTCAAAAACGAGACGTGCATTTGGGTGTTACGGCCACGGATGGTGAGCCTCAAGCCGACCTTGCGGCATATCCGCTCGCAAGAGAGCCTTTGATATTGGTGGTTCCCAGGGGATCTGGGGCCACAGTTGAGCAGGATCTGCCATTTCTCGCTTATGGGCAGGATCAGCTGATTGCGCGTTTGACCAATGCGCATTTTGCAGCGGTCGGCCGACAGATGGCCAGTCGTTTTGAAATAGGTGCGCCCCTGGCACTGATGTCTTTGGTTGCGCGGGGGGTTGGTTGGACGGTGACCACACCGTTTGGGTATATGCGTGCGGAGCGTATGCACGAAGGTCTCGAAGCACGCCCTTTGCCATTCGTTGGCCAAGAGCGCGAGATCACTGTGTTGGCTGACCCTGAATGGGATCAGAGAATTCCAGCAGAGATCGCCTCTATGTTGCGCCGCCTGATCGATCATCAAATAATTACGCCAGCCGTGGATCGGTTGCCGTGGTTGAATGGCAAGCTTCGGCTGTTGTAGGGTCTGTCGCAATCACTTTTTTGTTCGACAAATTGTCTAAGGGGAGCCTTAGATGCTTAGAAAAGTGCGAACTGACGCCTCGAACGCGCGTGGTTCTTCGGCATGAAGCCAATGGCCGGCCGCTTTCAGCTTGGCAAAGCGGGCATGTGGAAACAACGCGCGTATATTTGCCCTGTGATTTGGCAACACATAGTCAGACTGCCCGCCCGTCAACATAAGAACTGATCCGTCAAAATGCGATGCGATGTCTGGAAAGCCAAGAATGTTTTGCATTTGGTCTGCCAAAACGTCCAAGTTCAGTTTCCAGCGTCGCGCATGCAAATCCAGAGATTGTGTGAAAAATGACTGTAATGTGGCGTCTTGAACGTATTGAGACAGCTGCGCCGACGCATCCGCGCGTTTTTCTACCCGCGATAGATCCACGGCTTGCATGGCGTGAATATAGTGAAGTTGGGTGTGCGTATATGCGACAGGGGCGATATCGGCAACAACAAGACGATTCACACAGTGTGGGTTTTGCAGCCCAAGAACCATCGCTGCTTTGCCACCCATTGAATGTCCGACGATATCAGCACGACCTCCAAAGATCCCAATAACTTTGGCCAAGTCATCCGCCATATCAAGATAGCTGTGACTTGCATGCCAAAAGCTATCGCCATGATTGCGCATGTCAACGGCGATCACCTGACGCGTGTCTGACAAACGTCTGGCGATGACGCCCCAGTTGCGCGCCGAGCCAAACAGACCGTGCGCGATGATCAAGGGGGGATGCGCAGAGGGCGCGCCGTGGATGATGTGGTTCAGCATACGTATTGGTATGCATATTCCCAAGGAGTGTGCAACGCTCTGAAAGCCCTTGCAGCTGAACTATCAGCCCAAGCAAGTTGACATCATGTGGTGTGGTTTTTCAAAGCTTGCGGGCCATGACGAACCTGCTAGGCGGTCGCTTTGGGAAAATACCGGTTTCGACCAGTTCAAATCCGCTCTCTTTGATCATTTGATCCCACTTTTTGACACTAAACATACCGACATACGGCGCTTTTCCGATCAACTGCATTACAGGTATCAGGATTGGAAACAGTATATTGCCATTCCCGAGGCAGGGCGTCTTCGAAATGAATAGTCCACCGGGTTTTAACGCGCTGTGCAACTGGGTCAGAGTGCCTGGTACGTTTTGGACCAAGTGAAAGATATTGAACCCCAGTACCACATCGAACTGGCCGGACATCGGTGCATCAGTCTGCGCCACTTCGAACTCTATTTTATGGTCCCCGGCGTCTTTGGAACGGGCGATTTCGATCATTTTTGGTGACACGTCGGTCGCCAGGATTGATCCAACATGTGGGGCAAGCTTGATCGCAGACGAGCCGGTGCCGCATCCGACTTCTAGCACCCGATCGGACGGTTTGAGATAACTGGCTGTCCGCGCCATGCCACGTTCATAGCTGTCCATGTCCTTGATCGGTGATGCGGCGTATTTGGCGGCATGTTTGTCCCAAAAGGCAGCGGTCTCAGTCATGATGGCTCTCCGGTTTAGCGCGGTGCGTTTTGCTTAGAACGAATGAGCATCCTTAGGAATTGTCGAAATTTGCAACTGATGTATACGTATTTGTATGAAGTGGGATGCAATCAGATTTGACTGGAACCATGCGCGCGCGTTTTTGGCAACGGCGCGTCTTGGTTCATTTTCTGCAGCCGCTCGGGCTCTGCATCTGACGCAGCCAACACTTGGTCGGCAGGTAGCAGCACTCGAGGAAGAGCTGGGGGTCACCCTTTTTGAACGCGTCGGTCGGCAATTGGAGCTGACTGACGCGGGCCATCTTTTGCTTGCGCGGGTTGGTGATATGGGCGAGGCCGCTCTTGCAGTTTCATTGTCGGCGTCCGGTGCAGTGCAGGATATCTCGGGACGGGTCACAATTTCAGTCAGTGATATGTTTGCTGCACATTTTTTACCGAAAGTCTTGGACGTTTTGCAGGCAAAAGCCCCCCAGATCGAGATCGAGATTCACGCCTCGAACAAAATTGCAGACCTGCAAAGACGCGAGGCCGATATTGCGATACGCCACGTACGGCCCGAACAAAACGAATTGATCGCGCGTAAGATACATGAAACCCCCGCCAAATTATTTGCTGCGACACGGTATCTTGAGCGCAAGGGACGGCCCCTCGTTGTGTCGGATCTCAGTCATCATGAATTTATCGCAATGGGTCAGCCGGAACAGATGCTGGCCGAAATGCATGAGCTTGGTATTCCTGTCCAACGCGAAAATATACGCGTTATCACCGAAAGCAGCTTTGTCGTTTGGGAGTTTGTGAAAAATGGATATGGTATCACGGCAATGATCCCCGAAGTCGCACGTGCCACGCCAGGCGTAGAGATGGTTTTGCCAAATTTTACTGCTATGCAGGTTCCGTTTTGGCTTGCGGTTCACAGGGAACTGCACACCAGTCGGCGGATCCGACTGGTTTATGACGTTCTTGCTGCAATGTTGCCGCGCGTGGCAGCTTCCGGTGTTACGCCCGAAGCGTAAATTAAAATGGATTTGACAAGCCTCTTGTCAGCGCACTGGGCCATGCCGCAGCGGGCGTATATTTCGCCATCCGGATAAAAGCGCGAAGACTAAGAGTTCAGTAAGCGAACAGTATTCCGCAGGTGCGCCTAGTGCTCACTTTGAGGGTGTGCACGGTAGTCTTCTTCGGAAACTTTATCCATCCAGGTGACTGCCGATCCATCCTTGGCCTCTTGGAACGCTAAATGGACCATAGCGGTATCGGGTGAGGCTCCGTGCCAGTGACGTGCTCCGGGGGCAAATCGAACAGTATCGCCGGGGCGAATAACCCGAACCGGGCCCCCTTCGGTCTGAGCAAGTCCGACACCTGACAGAACGTGAATAACCTGTCCAAGCGGGTGCGTATGCCAGAATGTTCGGGCGCCTGTTTCAAATGTAACCACAAGTGAGGACACGCTTGACGGGGCCTCGGCTGTGACAACCGGATCCATGCGTACCCGGCCAGTGAAATAGGTCGAGGGGCCCACAGCAGAGGGCCGGCTTCCGGCGCGAAAGATCTCCATGGTTAGTCTCCTTTGTGTGGGGCGTGACGCTTTGGTTTTGGTTGAGTGTAGATTTGACCAGTTCGAAAGCGTGATCAATGATGATTTCGAATACGTGCGGGGCCTTGTTGCGAAACCTGTGCGGATCGTGCTCGTGATATGTGGCAAGGCTGTTTCACAGACCCGTCAAACGAACTGCCAAGCACCGCGTCAGGATGCGACTGCTGCATCTTCAAGCCGCAGTTGGACCGTGCGCCGGCCACCCCATTCGTTGATTTCCAATCGGCCCGCAAGGTGGAAGCGCGCGCCATCATGTTGGGTAAGGGCCTGACCGATGGGATTTTCAAACGCTCCGAATGCGATGGCATCCAGTTTCGCGCCAAGTCCATCGTTAAAGGAGAACTTGAGATGCGTTTCTCCGACGCGTCGGCAATATCCAATGGCACAATCTGGAAACGCAAACCGTGGTGCTGACGCACCCGCCCCAAATGGCCCTGCGCGATCAAGGTCGGAAACAAGATCCGGTGTCGCCGCACCCGGCATAAGGGTTCCGTCCAAAGACAGAGCCTTGGGCCCAAGTTTGTCGGCGCCTTGCCGAGCTAAAAGTTCGGATAATCGGTCCATTGCCGGTTCCAGTTTATCTCGCGTGACGGTGAGACCAGCCGCCATTTGATGGCCCCCACCCTTGACCAATAACCCCTCAGCAGCAAGTCGTTGGATCGCATGGCCAAGGTCTACCCCTGATACCGAACGCCCTGATCCCTTGCCCACATCGCCGTCAAAGCCGATCACGATTGCAGGTCGGTTAACGGTTTCTTTCAGACGCGATGCAACGATGCCGACAACACCCGGGTGCCAGCCGTCACCTGCGGCCCAGGCCAAAGGGCCGTGGGTGCCGCGTGCATCGGCCTGTGCCAGCGCACTGGCCCGCACTGCGGCCTCAACCTCGCGTCGTTCCGCGTTCAGCGTTTCTAAACGTTCTGCCAAGGCTGCGGCCTCGTGTGGGTCTATCGTGGACAACAGACGTGCGCCAAGGTCGGCCTGACCAATGCGGCCGCCCGCATTGATGCGTGGGCCAAGCACAAAGCCCAGATGATACGCGGTAGGGGCGCGATCTAGCCGGGCCGCATCTGCCAAAGCAGATAATCCGGGACGCGCGCGGTTTGCCATGACCTTTAGGCCCTGCCGCACCAACGCCCGGTTTACGCCACGCAATGGCGCGACATCTGCCACCGTGGCCAACGCCACGAGATCCAACAGCCCCATGAGATCGGGACCTTTGTGACCTGCGGCACGCATCTGGCGGCCAGCTTCGACCAATACGACAAACACCACAGCGGCTGCGCATAAATGTCCTAATGCGCCATCCTCATCCTGACGATTTGGATTTACGATCGCCAAAGCGTGCGGCAATGTCTCGCCACCCAAGTGATGGTCCAGCACCAGAACGTCTGCATCTTTGGCACAGGCCAACGCCTCGTGGCTAAGTGTCCCGCAGTCAACACAGATGATCAAATCGTGACTTTGCGCCAAAGATGATATGGCTGGCCCATTCGGGCCATAACCTTCGTCAATCCTGTCAGGAACATAGAGTGTTGCGCGGCTGTTTTGGTCTCGAAGCCAATGTATCAAAAGCGCGGCTGATGCGCCCCCGTCGACGTCATAATCGGCAAACACCGCGATACGTTCTTGTCGCGCTACAGCGTGCAACAGTCGGGCCGCAGCTGGCTGGGTGTCGCGTAAAAGATGTGGGTCGGGCAGCAAATCCCGCAAACGTGGCTCCAAAAAGCTTTCTGCTTGATTAGGTGGGACCTCAAGACGTGCCAGAACCTGTGCCAAAGAGGGTGTCAAAGGACCCCATTGCTGAAGCATCTCTGCCGCCCGCGCTTGGGCATCCGTGGGCCCCTGCCAAGCGCGGCCGGTCAAAGAGTCATCTACGCCTAAAAATGCCATGCCCGCCCCTTTTGCCTTTGTGACAACTGCCAGCCTTATGTCTAAAACGCAATCTACCACTCACTTGGCAGACGGCATATTGGACGGATGACCTGTTGTAAGCGGCTTAGCAAGTACGAGGCGCGTCCCAGAAGGGCTACACCGGGATTACTAACCCAGAATGCCGGGCCAGTTCCTGAGACCTTTGGCAATATTGCCCGGAATATCCTCCAACCATAGGGTGCGCGCGCGAAGAGATGCGTTGAGGTATAGCCGATCTTTGTGGATGGTCCAGGCTTCGGGTATGGTTGATGCCAGATATCCCCGTGATGCAGCAAAGGCACAGTAGCCGCCAAACACCGGTGTAAATTTTTCAGGATTGGCCTTGTACGTTTCCATATTGTCGACCGAGGCAAAGTGCCATGTCGCGCCATTCCACATCAGGGCGTGGCGGGCAGAGCCGATCACTGGGCGCATGTCTGCAAAATAGGCGATGGGATCAATTCCATTAATCGCAACACCTGAGGTTTGGAACACATCAGGTTCGCGTGCCAGTGCTGGGCGTGCGCTTAGGATGGCGGTAGTTGCTCCGGCAGCGAAAAGGCTAAGGATTGTACGGCGGCTTAGGGTCATAGTGGTCTTCTTTGCTTCGTTTGGATATTTTTAGTAGGTTGGTGTTGTTGACATTGATCACAAGTGGCAAACACAACGTTGTTATCTTGATGTGAGCGCGGCTGATGGCTTGGCAAAGCCGCGCGGTCGGCGTATACGCGCGCTCTGATCGCTAAAAGGACCTTAAGCCATGCAGGGCAGCGCGAACCTCAACATAATGATGAAAGCGGCACGTAAAGCGGGACGGGCGCTAATCCGGGACTTTGGTGAGGTCGAGAACCTGCAAGTGTCCGTGAAAGGCGCTGGAGATTTTGTAAGTCGCGCCGATTTGAACGCCGAAAAAATTCTGCGAGAAGAACTTATGGGGGCCCGACCCACTTATGGTTGGCTGGCAGAAGAAAGTGGCGAGACCGAGGGCAAGGATCCGACGCGCCGCTGGATTGTGGATCCTTTGGACGGCACGACAAACTTTCTGCACGGCTTGCCGCATTGGGCTGTTTCGATCGCTTTAGAACACCGTGGGAAAATTGTGTCCGCTGTGGTTTTTGATGCAATCAAAGACGAGCTTTTTTATGCGGAAAAAGGAACAGGCGCTTGGATCAATGACAATCGACGACTGCGCGTGTCCAGCCGACGCCGTATGGGTGAGGCTTTGTTTGCCACTGGGGTTCCTTTTGGGGCAAAGCGTACCCTACCAGCCACGCTGCGGGACTTAGCACGGCTCATGCCGCAATGCGCAGGTGTGCGGCGTGTCGGATCGGCGGCTCTTGATCTGGCCTATGTCGCGGCTGGCCGCTACGATGGCTACTGGGAACGCGAATTGCAGATTTGGGATGTTGCTGCTGGGGCGTTGATCGCTCAAGAAGCCGGTGCTCTTGTCGAGGGTATTGATGTTGGGCAAGACCCCCTTCAGGACGGTGATCTGATTTGTGCAAATAACGATATCTTTGCGACATTCGCTAAGGTCATACGCGAGGAATAGGCGCCATGGCGCAGCGAGGGTCTTTGGCGGAATTAATCAAAATCGACCTAATCGATTTAGAGCTGCTCAGGGTTGTTGAAGCGGACGGTAGAATTTCAATCAAGGCCCTCGCTGAACGGATCGGGCTATCAGCAGCGCCCACTCAAAACCGGTTACGCCGCCTTGAAAAAGTTGGTGTTATTTGCGGCTATCGTGCTCAGGTAGACCCGCAAATTCTGGGGCGTCAGGCAATAGGCTTTCTCGAGTTGCACCTTGATTGTGACACAGCATCAGACCGGCGAGAATTTGAAGCGGCGCTTGTGTCTTTACAGGGACTTGTCGAAGCACAGCGGATGTCGGGCCACTGGGACTACCTGATCAAGGTACGCGTCGAAGATTCGGCCAAACTGGTTTCTATTCTGACACATGACGTTCCCAAGTTGCCGCACGTGGGCCAAACGCGCATATCCCTCGCTGTGAAAACGATTTATCCAGAACGCTGAAATTTCAATCCACTAAATCATAGACCCGTGTTTGGTGGGCTCCATTTTTTATCCAATGTTTGGGGCGGTATTTGTATCTTTTTTGAAAATTGTCCGCAAATCGTAAGTATTGTGGAATGAAAATCCTTGAGTCTGACCTGCAACGCGCATACCAACCAATCGTCGTGAAGATGTTGGTGAGCTGTTTAGTTTGAAAAGTGTATCAAGCTACATACTTACGAATGGCGCCAGATGCGGGCGTGATGGAATGGTAGACATACCAGACTTAAAATCTGGAGGGCATATGCCCGTGTGGGTTCGACTCCCACCGCCCGCACCAAATTACCTTTTAATTCAGGGCGTTAAGAGTGAGAGGGCAAGATGGCTTACAATGCAATTAGAGAACGTGGCACAGTTGGTTTTGGCGTCGTGTACGAAGTGCACGATGACGCATGACGACACTTTGCTTTAAAGACGTTTAAGCGTGAAGCTGAGGCTGAAAACCCCGGAGCCGATCTTGGTGCGAGATTTAGGCGTGAAGTTAAGTACCAAAGTGCGATTGACCATCCAAATGTAGTTAAGATTTTTGAGCACCATCTCGAGGATACGCCTCCGTGTTGCATTATGGAACTTGCTCAATGCAGTCTTTCTGATGAACTAGAGGTAGATCAAACATTGGGCGGTGATGCCCAACATGCATTGTTTGATATCCTATCGGGTCTCCAAGCAATTCATGCGAAGGGCTACAAACATCGAGATCTTAAGCCTCAAAACATATTGAAAATCCAAAACCAAGACGGAACATCTCGATATGCGATATCTGATTTTGGATTGATGACGCCTGCGGCAGGGCAGACAACTACATTGACGGCGACCAATGCGGGAGGCGGAACCCCACATTACTGCGCACCCGAATGCACCACCAACTTACGCCGAGCTACACCCTTGGCTGACATCTACTCGTTTGGCGCAATTTTGCATGACATCTTTGGTGGTATCAGAAACCAGCTGCCATATGACCAACTGACAGTTGTCGGTCCATTGAAAGATGTCGTGGAAAAATGCACATGGCGACAACCGCGACGCCGCTTTCAATCAGTCGAAGCCTTGCGAGAGGCATTGTTCGACGCCCTCGACGGCGATGTGGTTGCCTTCGCATCTGTAGAAGAAGAAGAGATCGTTGCATTGCTCAGCCAAGGTGACCGTTTGGATGATGCCGCATGGGACCGAGTTTTCGATTGTATTGATGAAAATGCACACGAAAAACGTTCTAATGACAGAGTTTTCAGAGCGCTCAGCATTGAGCACATCACAGCTCTTGTCGAAGACTCTCCTGAACTGTTCGACTCTTTAGGGCGGGACTATGCCGAATATGCACAAGGCACCTTTGGATTTGATTACTGTGATGTCATCGCAAGCAGGGCCCAAGCTTTCTATGCACATGGAGACGTGGGCCTTTGTGCCTTGATCGCCGTTTCAATTCTGAAATTGGGCACAAGTCACAATCGCTACTGTATCGAGAGAGTGTTTATGCAGATGGCATCCTCCGGAATAAGCAATGAACTAGCTGATCGGATTGTGGTTGAGTTGGGTGTGCAAGAGGTGAATTTCGCGCTAGAATTTGGATATCTCGAAGGCTCCATCGGGGCATCTCGTGCGGCAATTCACCCAGCCTTAGCTGATCTGCTGCAAGTGCAATAAATGAAGATCACCTACTCCTCTTTTTCAATTCAGGGACGCGAGCGTCAAAGCCAAGATTGTATTCTTGAGCCGCTGGAGGGGACTTTAGGGTCGTGGTGTGCAATTGCGGATGGCGTTTGCGGACGGCCTGACGGGGACAAGGCATCTGCACTCGCTGTTGATACGGTTCAATCACACGCCAAGGCTGCAGAGCAGACCTCTATGCAGGATGTTTTCAGCAAAGTGGTTGAAGAATTTGACAAAGAGGGTCTCGGAAGTGATCATCCAAAGGCTATGGCGACCACTCTTTCAGTTGTTCAATTGAACGACCGTCTGGCGCACGTTGGGCATGTCGGTGATACTCGGGTTTACCACTTGAGGAACGAAGGAATTCTTCGAAGAACTAAGGACCAGACTGAGGTCCAAGACCTGTTAGACCGGGGAGTGATCAACAAAAGGCAAGCTGCACGGTATCAACGAAAAAACGTTCTGACTGGTTTTATTTCAAGTGGAAAAGACCCTACCGTGTTCGAAACTGAATTTCAGATCGAAACCGGGGACAGGTTAATTTTGCTCACAGATGGTGTCTATGGCGTCGTAACCATGCGGGAAATAAGGGATATCTCGGTGGTGACAAATACTGTAAGTGAATTTACGGAAAAGCTAAAAGCTGCTGTTGAAAGCGCAGGTGTGATTGATGATTACTCTGCTCTTGTTGTTGGTATCGACCTACGGCTTGTTCAATGGTGAATACCGGTCGACGCCAACAAAAAGTGAAATGCGCAGATAGTGGCTTTTACAAAGTTTCGCGGACGTCCGTGCGCGGTCAGCTGGGTTGGCGATGGATGAAGCAATCGACAGTGAACGATTCCAAATAAATTGCCTAATTTATGAACACATTTGTGATTTTACGGTCAATAATTAATCAAGAAAGCCAATTTCAGGTCTAAAATGGGCGCGTAAATTGCGTTGTCGCGCTGTGATGTCAACGCTGAGACAGCCCGCGATGTAGAGCACCGACGCGGGTGTGCAGCGACCGGCCCATCTGCAAATATGCCAGCCGCCGCACGGGTGCATCAGTAGACGCGGGCTGACCGTATTCTTGATTGTGTGTTTTCGCAACCAAGCGCGGTGCCTCTGTTTGGAGACGATAGATGAGCTTTTTAAAAACCGCCCTCGTGGCCACAACCGCCTTGGTCGCTACCACAAGCGTAGCTGCGGCTGATTGTCCAATTAAGGTGGGTGTTTTGCATTCGCTGTCCGGGACCATGGCCATTTCCGAGACAACCTTAAAAGATACGATGCTGATGCTGGTGGAACAGCAGAATGCAGCCGGTGGTTTGCTGGGATGTGAGTTGGAAGCCGTTGTGGTAGATCCTGCGTCGGACTGGCCGTTGTTTGCGGAAAAGGCGCGGGAACTATTATCGGTGCACGAAGTCGATGTGATCTTTGGGAATTGGACATCGGTCAGCCGCAAATCAGTACTGCCTGTAATCGAGGAGCTCAATGGACTGCTCTTCTACCCGGTTCAGTACGAAGGCGAAGAATCCTCTCGCAACGTGTTCTACACAGGCGCTGCGCCAAATCAGCAGGCGATTCCTGCGACAGATTACTTTCTTGAAGAGTTGGAGGTCGAGAAGTTTGCGCTTTTGGGCACGGACTATGTATATCCACGTACAACCAACAACATTCTTGAATCCTATCTGCAGCAACAGGGGGTTGCAGCCGGAGATATCTTTGTGAACTACACGCCCTTTGGGCATAGCGACTGGTCGTCTATCGTTGCAGATGTTGTGGCGCTTGGTGCTGATGGTAAGAAGGTCGGCGTGATCAGCACGATCAACGGGGATGCCAACATCGGCTTTTACAAAGAACTGGCAGCGGCGGGCATTTCTGCTGATGACATTCCGGTTGTAGCCTTTTCTGTTGGTGAGGAAGAGCTGTCTGGTTTGGACACATCAAACCTTGTCGGGCACTTGGCGGCGTGGAATTATTTTCAATCTGCAGAAGGTGCGGCAAATGAAGGTTGGATCGCTGCGTGGAAAGCGCGGATGGGTGATGAGCGCGTGACGAATGACCCGATGGAAGCGCATTACATCGGCTTCAACATGTGGGTGAATGCGGCGATACACGCTGAAACTACCGATGTGGATGCTGTCAGAACAGCGATGTATGGTCAGGAATTCCCGAATTTGACGGGTGGGACTGCTGTGATGTTGCCCAACCATCACCTTGCCAAGCCAGTTCTGATCGGTGAGATCACTGAAGATGGCCAGTTTGATATCATCAGCCAGACCGACGAAGTTCCCGGTGATGCGTGGACCGACTATCTGCCACAATCAGCCGTGCTGAAGTCCGATTGGGCAGAGCTGGGGTGCGGTATGTATAATACCGAGACCGAGACCTGCGTTCAGTTGACGTCTAACTACTAATTGATGTTCCAGCGCGCCGCGACCTTGTTCGCGGCGCGTTTCCCGAGCGTCTCGGAAAATGAGGCGCCATTTATAATCAAGCCCTTTATGGTTTGTGTTCTCCGGATTTTCTAATGAAACAGCTGCTTGTCCTTGCGGGACTGGCGTGGATTTGGCTGGCAACGCCTGTGATGGCGCAAGGCACCCCGCTTCAAGATATTCTGCAAGCTCACCAAAAAGAGGTGGAGCGCGCATCGCGCAAGACGATTGATACTGTGCTGGATGCGCTGGCGCGACAAGCGCCTTTGGGAATGACTGAGTTTCTTGAAGCTTGGGCAGCCAAAGACGTCTGGATGCGCAAAGAAGATAAAATGTTTTTTTATGCCACCACTGAGGACAAGAAACGCTACAGCCTGATAGACTTGGATAGTGGGACAGTCGTCGCCGAGGTGGGCAAACGCGATGTTAAACAGCTAAAGCCCAATTCGGGCGTACGCGGCGTCATTGCCGGGTATCTGGTGCAGTTTCAGCTTCAGGATAACGACATCTCTCGGCGCCTGGCGGCGGTTATTGCGATCGAACGCAATCCAGACGCGTCGCACTATGACCCGTTGCAGGCATCGATCGCGACTGAGACAGACTCGAACCTGCTAGAGCGCAAAAAGCGTCTGGAACGTTTGTTGACTGTGCGTTTTGCGACCAACGAAACTGCGCGCATCGCCGCTATCCGCGGCCTTGCTGGTGATCTTGGTCTGGATGCCCGTGCGGCTCTCAATCCCATCTTGGCGACGCGCTGGCGTGTGGCCTCTGAGGTGCCTCAGGGCGCTAATCTCGCACGAACAGTGCTGCCTGATGCGTCTGAATGGGATGTGGATATTGCGGACCGGCTGCTTGTGCAGGCCGGTATCCTTGCGCCAGCGGTGACGTTGCAAGACGTTCGCCGCACCCTTGAAGCGAATGTTATTGCGGGGCGGGTCGGGGGCGTGCCTGTGGCGCAACTTCATACTCAGGACGCGCGGCGACGTGCATATGAGGCACTCGTCAACGCTGGCAAAGCGCCGGTATATAGGCTGCCTCTGGGCCTTTGGGACTGGTCGGATGTTGAAGATCTACAAACATACGCACTGGCCGCCGTCTATGACGAGGTGTCACCTGCCGTGACAGCTGCGGCGGCTGAGACGCTGGCAACCATCAACCGCACAGTTGGCATCAATCAGGCACTGGATCTGGGTCTTGATGCTTTGTCCTTAGCATCGATCTATTTTCTGGCAGCCATCGGTTTGGCGATCACGTTTGGCGTCATGGGCGTCATCAACATGGCGCATGGCGAATTTATTATGATGGGTGCATACACAGGATACGTGGTTCAGTTGTATATAGCAGACCACACGCTATCCCTGATTGTCGCGGTTCCAACGGCATTTGCCGTAACATTCGCCGCCGGAGTCGCGATGGAGCGTCTGGTGATCAGATGGTTGTATGATCGGCCTCTTGAAACCTTGTTGGCAACATTTGGCATCTCGATTGCCTTGCAACAATTGGCCAAGAATATTTTCGGAACCCAAGCCCGCCCTCTGACAGCACCAGGGTGGCTGGACGGGGCATGGGTTATCAATGATGTTGTGTCGATCAGCTATATCCGCGTGGCCATTTTCGCGCTTGCGTTGCTGTTTCTTGGTCTATTTTTGTACATCATGCGTTCAACCCGGTTGGGTCTCGAAACCCGAGCCGTCACCCAGAACCGACGCATGGCAGCGTCAATGGGGATCAATCCTGATCGGGTCAATATGCTGACCTTTGGTCTTGGCTCTGGAATAGCGGGGATTGCTGGCGTGGCCATTGGCCTGTTTGCGAAAGTGACCTCGGAACTTGGAAATGATTACATCGTTCAAAGCTTTATGACCGTGGTTGTCGGGGGCGTAGGAAATATATGGGGTACCTTGGCCGGTGCAACCATGATTGGTGTTCTGCAAAAAGGGATCGAGTGGATGACTCCATCCAACACCCTCGCCGCGCAGACCTTCATGATCGTGTTCATCATTGTTTTCATTCAATTCCGACCGCGCGGTATTATTGCGCTCAAAGGTCGGGCTGCGGGAGATTAACGGCAATGATCACCATAACCGAGGCCGATGTCATGTCGGATGACATAAGAGATCTGGTTGCAATGCACGTTAGGTTTTGCGACGGAACCGCCCCTGCGGAAAGCTGTCATCGTCTGGGTGTCGAGGGTCTTGCACAACCGGATATGACCGTTTGGGCTGCACAACGTGATGGCATGGTCGTGGGGATCGGAGCGCTCAAAACCCTTAAAGAGGGGATGGGCGAGATAAAATCAATGCACACGCGCGCGTCGGTGCGTGGTCAGGGTGTCGCGCAAGCGCTGCTGCACTGGATCATTAAAGAGGCACGTTCAAGAGGTATGATGGCACTTTGGCTGGAAACGGGCGTGCATTCGGACTTTATGCCTGCCCGGGCGCTTTATGAAAGGTTCGGCTTTAGCCGTTCGGGACCTTTCGCAGACTACACACCGGACCCCCAAAGCGTATTTTATACGCTGCCACTAAGCGATGAAAGGAGCCTTTTATGACACCGCGTCGCACCACCTTGGCCGCGCCATCCACCATCACCTTCTTGATGGTTTTAGCAGCCTTTACGCTCGCCGTGACTGTGATGTCCGAAGGGATTGGGCAGGGTGTGGTTTCTACCAGTTTTGTAAAGACCTTGGGCAAAACCATGTGCCTTGCCCTTGCCGCTGTGGCTATGGACTTGGTCTGGGGCTACACAGGAATCCTATCACTGGGCCATTTTGCATTTTTTGGGCTGGGCGGCTACATGATCGGAATGTGGCTGATGTATGCCCGCACGGAACTGATCGTGCTGGCATCATTGTCAGACAGTACGATCCCCGCTACCGCATCCGAGATAACCGACGCAGTGGGCACACAAATATTTGGTGTGGTTGGGTCTGCAGAGTTTCCCATGATCTGGGCCTTTGCAGACAATCTGGTCTTGCAGCTTTTGTTGGTGGTTCTGGTCCCCGGTCTGCTGGCGGGTGTTTTTGGATGGCTGGCGTTTCGCAGCAGGGTCACAGGTGTGTACCTTTCGATTTTGACCCAAGCGATGACGCTGGCACTGGCCTTATATCTTTTCCAGAACGACAGCGGGTTGCGGGGTAACAATGGGTTATCGGGCCTGCAGAATTTACCGGGTCTGGGGCATGTATCACAAGATATTGTGTCTCTGTGGTTCTTGTGGGCCTCTGCTTTAGCGCTTGGGCTTGGCTATCTTTTCTGCGCCTCGCTTGTCAGTGGCAAATTTGGATCAGTGATCCGTGCGATCCGCGACAACGAGGCGCGCATTCGGTTTTTGGGCTATTCCGTCGAAGGATACAAACTGGTGGTTTTTGTCACCACCGCTATGATTTGCGGTCTTGCGGGTGCTTTGTATTACCCACAGGCGGGCATTATTAATCCAGCAGAGGTTGCGCCGATCGCATCGATTTACCTAGCCGTTTGGGTGGCTATTGGCGGGCGGGGGCGGCTGTATGGGGCTGCGGTTGGTGCAGTCTTTGTGAGTCTGGTGTCCACTTGGTTTACGGGCGGGCAGGCGCCCGACATCTCGTTGGGATTTTATACGGTTCAATGGGTGGATTGGTGGACCATTCTGCTTGGCCTCAGCTTTGTTCTTGTAACACTTTTTGCACCCAAAGGGCTGGGCGGGCTTGTTGACGTGCTTAACCGTCGGAGCGATCCCAAATGAAGACCTTGCTGGAAGTGTCCGGGGTAAGTGTGAGCTTTGACGGGTTTCGTGCCATCAATAATCTGTCCTTTCAGATTGGATCTGCGGAACTGCGCGCCATTATTGGGCCTAACGGTGCTGGCAAGACCACCTTTATGGATATTGTTACCGGAAAAACGCGTCCCGACGCGGGACGCGTCATCTGGGGTGACAAAAGCGTGTCCCTGCTGGGATTGTCCGAGGCGCAGATTGCGCGGGCAGGCGTTGGACGCAAATTCCAGCGTCCGACGGTCTTTGAAGATCAGACCGTGCGCGACAATTTGATACTGGCCCTGAAAAAACCACGTGATGCTTGGTCAGCTATTCTGTTCCGGGCGTCCAAAGCAGATTTGGGTCGGGTTGAAGAGCTGGCATCAGAAATCGGGCTTTGGGAACGTTTGGACGACCCGTCCGGTGCATTGAGCCATGGCCAGAAACAGTGGTTGGAAATCGGAATGCTTTTGGCGCAGGATCCACAACTGCTTTTGGTTGACGAGCCAGCCGCCGGTATGACCCCGGCCGAGCGTGAACAGACCACAAAAATTCTTGTAGAGGCCGCCAAGACCCGTGCAGTGGTGGTAGTTGAACATGACATGGAGTTCGTGCGCAGATTGAATTGTAAGGTGACGGTGCTGCACGAAGGTGCTGTTCTGGCAGAGGGGTCACTGGATCATGTGACGTCAAACCAAGAGGTGATTGATGTTTATCTGGGGCGTTGAGCAATGCTGAGTATTTCTGATCTGACCCTGCATTACGGTCGCAGCCAGATTCTTTATAATGTCTCCATGCAGGCAAACGCAGGCGAGGTTACCTGCGTGATGGGGACCAACGGTGTTGGTAAAACCAGTCTGATGAAGGCAATATCCGGTACCCATGCTCGATCCGGTGGCACTCTTTCGCTGGACGCAGAAAATCTACCCGTTCTTTCGCCACATGCTATGGCTCAAAAGGGTGTGGCCTACGTCCCGCAGGGTCGCGAGATCTTTCCACTCATGACAGTTCGCGAAAATTTGCAAACCGGATTTGCGTGTTTGCCACGCAACGTGCGGGAGATCCCGGATCATATATTCGAACTTTTCCCTGTGCTGAAGAAAATGCAGGGACGCCGTGGCGGTGATCTGTCCGGTGGCCAGCAACAACAACTGGCAATTGCGCGCGCGTTGATTACACAGCCGAGGCTACTTTTACTTGATGAGCCAACCGAAGGAATTCAGCCCAACATCATTGCACAGATCGGCGACGTAATCAGGTATTTGCGCGATGAGGGAAGGATGGCAATTATTCTGGTCGAGCAATACTTTGATTTTGCTTATAATCTTGCGGATAGTGTCGTCGTTCTGCAACGCGGTGCTGTAACGCTGGAGGGCGACATTGCGCAAATTGATAGAAACACGCTGCTGGGGCAAGTGTCCGTTTGAGTGCGACGCCCGTCTGTTTAAGTGTAAGCGTCCGGCGTGGCTGCACTGACGCGTCATAGAGTGTGTTGATAGTGTCCACCATTGATAGTGGACATCTTGAGGGCAGATATGGCGGGTAAGACGGGTCAGAAGAAACGG
>JAQXDR010000214.1 GCA_029251265.1 Pseudoprimorskyibacter sp.
CAAGGCCACTGCGGCAGCATCCGCCCCAACATGGCCCGCGATGCAGGGCAGTACAAAAATCTGCGCAGCGGCTGATAAAGCCGTCAGGTGCAAATCTGCGGCGGTCAGCGCCAGATGCCCTGATGTTGCCAGAGCAAAAGGGGCCTGCCCCAGTTCAACCGGATCAATGCCTATAAGCAGGTGGTGCATCACCGGATTGCATACGAAAACGACCTCAAGCACACTCTGCAGTGAAATCTCGGCATCGGCGGTAATCTCTTGGAACAGGATATTCAGCGCATCGCGCACAGCGCCTGTCATTTCGACATCACCACCGGCGTTCATCATGGCATAACTGACCCGGCTCATCAGATCTTCGCCATAGCGGATCTGCGGGTTCATGATGCCCGAAGAGGCGACAACCTCGCCTGTTTCAAGGTTTGTCAAATGGGCGGCTATCGTGGTCGAGCCCAGATCAACCGCCAGCCCAAAAATCCCTGCCTCGTGCAGGCCGGGCCACGCCGCGATAATTTGCGGCACGGCATCGTGCGACGTGCGGTGCAGGGCGACGGTGATCGTCCAAGCACCTTTGCGCAAGACTTGCTGAAGCCGGCCCAGAACACTGAACGCCAGTGTGACTTCGCCAACATCCCACTGTGTTGCAAGTGCACGTGCCACCCGTTCAAGATCACCCGTGGGCTCGTGCATATCCGGTTGATCAACCTCGATAAAATACAGTCTTGTTGCTGGATCCATTTCAATTGCGCGGGATGAGGCGGCTTTGCGCACAACCTGCTTGTGGACCTGACTTTCAGCGGGAACATCAATGACGATATCGGATTGGATCTGGGCTTGGCACCCCAGTCTGCGTCCAGGCTTTAAGCCGCGTTTGTCATCATAACGGGCCTCGACTTTGTTCCACGCGCTCAGCGCGTCGCTGGCGACCGTAATGCCATGTTTTGGAAACTCTCCACTGCCCGGGGCAATCTGACATTTGCTGCAGATACCGCGGCCGCCGCAGACGCTGTCAAGATCAACGCCCAGCTGGCGCGCTGCGGTCAAAACAGGCGTGCCGACGGGGAACCTGCCTCGTTTGCCTGAGGGGGTAAAGACAACAAGAGGATCCGTACTCATAGAGGCACCTTTTCAGCAGCATTTGCTCGGAAAATACCCTGTTACGCGCTGGTTACAAGCCGTTCTACGACAGACAATGTCGCAGGTATGCCTTGGTCACAAAAGCCAGTCGCGCAAAGTTGCTTATTGGTTAATCAGGCACCCGCACGAGGCAGCTTGCGACACAAACATGAACAGAGTTTTTGTTATATCGGCCTGTGGTTCAAAGTCGTACAAGGCGTGTCCATTGTTGTCAGCATCTTGATTGAACGGTTGGACCGCGTCGCTTAGGTTGTTTCTTAGATGGCATGCTGTTCCGGCATTGGAGTAGGTCTTGAAAGAGATCCATGCGCCCTGTGTCCAAAGCGCGTTGTCGCGGACATTTTTTGTCAACGTTGCCCGCGCCGTGCCATAAATGCCAAACGTTCAAACAAATGCACGTCTTGTTCATTTTTCAACAACGCGCCGTGTAAACGCGGCAGGGCATCTGCGCCGTCTCGCTTAAGATCATCTGCGGTCAGGTCCTCTGCCAGCAAAAGCTTGAGCCAGTCCAGCACTTCCGACGTTGATGGCTTTTTCTTGAGCCCTTGCTGATCGCGGAGCTCGTAGAATTGTGTCAAAGCTTCGGTCAAAAGGGCTGGCTTGATGGCGGGGTGGTGGACCTCAACAATTTTGCGCATCGTCTCGGCATCGGGAAACTGAATGTAATGGAAGAAACACCGGCGCAGAAAGGCGTCTGGCAATTCTTTTTCATTGTTGGACGTTATTATGACGATCGGCCGGTTTTCAGCGCGAATGGTTTCACCGGTCTCGTAGACATGAAATTCCATCCGATCGAGCTCTTGCAGTAGATCGTTGGGGAATTCGATATCTGCTTTGTCAACTTCGTCGATCAACAAAACGACCTTGTGTGGCGCCGAAAAGGCCTGCCAGAGCTTGCCGCGTTTGATGTAGTTGCTGACATCGTGTACGCGCGCCTCGCCCAGTTGGCTGTCGCGTAAACGCGATACGGCGTCATATTCGTAAAGGCCTTGTTGCGCTTTGGTTGTAGATTTGACGTTCCATTCGATCATGGGCAAATCTAGGGCCTGCGCGACCTGACGCGCCAGCTCTGTCTTGCCTGTTCCCGGCTCGCCTTTGACCAACAGCGGGCGTTCCAAAGTAATTGCCGCATTTACGGCCATGGTCAGGTCACCTGTCGCTACATAATCTGTGGTGCCTTCAAAGCGTTTGTTCATAACGGGTGCTCCTTTTACCGTAACTTGAGGGGTAGTGCGCAGCTATGGGTTTGACAAGGTGATGCAAGCAGACAAAACCGTATGCGCCATTTCAAATCGCTAGTGACAATGCTTGGTCCAGTAGGTATATCGCCGTCAACACTGCCGTGATTGAAAGGGTTTGGTTTGACGGACTTCACTAGCCAACCAGGGGATACCGATTTGAAAGCAGAAATTTTTCTGGCTGACGATTATCGACCAGCCGAAGACGAGCCGTTCATGAATGATCGGCAGCTTGAGTATTTTCGTCGAAAGCTATTCGACTGGCGAACTGATTTGCTTGCAGATAGCCGCGACACAATCGAAGGCCTGCAGGATGGAACGCGAAACATTCCTGACGTGGCAGATCGCGCTAGCGAGGAAACAGATCGCGCGCTTGAACTGCGGACACGTGACCGCCAGCGAAAGCTGGTCGCAAAAATTGATTCTGCACTGCGGCGCATTGATGAAGGTGAATATGGCTACTGTGAGGTAACCGGCGATCCGATATCGTTAAAGCGGCTGGATGCTCGTCCTATCGCCACGATGAGCTTGGAAGCGCAAGAGCGGCACGAGCGCCGCGAAAAGGTACATCGCGACGACTGATGCGCCGCCATCAAGCCTGATTTCAGAAACGCCGGGGACTGCCCCGGCGTTTTGCGTGTGTTGAGGGAGAAAGATAACGTTGAGCGGGCTACGAGTTGCTATTTCTGGAGGGGGAATAGGCGGATTGGCACTGGCCGTGGCCTTGCGACAGGCCGGTGCAGATGTCCGTCTGTTTGAACGCGCGCCATCAATCAAAGAGGTCGGGGCCGGCATTCAAATCAGCCCAAACGGCGTGCGTGTGCTTCACGCTATGGGGCTGTCCGAACCTTTTTCCGAAATCTCGTCAATCGCGCAAGCGGTGTCACTACGCGACGATGCGAATGGATCCGAAGTGGTACGACTTGATCTTCAGCGGTACGGCGGCCCCGTGTCATACCGGTTCGTGCATCGACATGATTTAGCCATGCTTTTACACGCGGCCGCTTTGGATGCTGGGGTCTGTGTCGAAACAGGTGCCGAAGGTGTTGTGGCACATGATAGCGCTTTGCATCTTGCAGATGGTCGCATAATAGCGGCTGATTTGATCATTGGCGCAGATGGTTTGCATTCTGTCCTGCGGCATCAGCTGAATTCCAAAGCAGCACCATTTTTCACTGGACAGGTGGCTTGGCGGGCCGTGGTGCCCAACAGCATGGCGCATCCATTCGAAGCACGGGTTCACATGGGACCAGGCCGCCATCTGGTGAGCTATCCCCTACGGCAAGGACGCGCAGTTAATATCGTCGCAGTGCAAGAGCGGTCTGACTGGGTGGCCGAAGGATGGAGCCATCGCGACGATCCACAAGCCTTGCGTCGCGCCTTTGCAGGGGCGGATGACTCGGTCAGCGCACTTTTGGCTGAGGTCAAAGATGTCGGTCTTTGGGGGTTGTTTCGGCATCCGGTTGCATCCGTTTGGACAAATGACAGGATAGCCCTGTTAGGAGATGCCGCACATTCAACTCTGCCGTTCCTCGCCCAAGGGGCAAATATGGCATTGGAAGACGCGTGGATATTACGCCGCTGTCTAATAGAGCTGCCTGATATAGATGTAGCGCTTGATCGTTATGCGAAGCTGCGCAGACCTAGATGCGAACGGATTGTGCGGACGGCTTCGGGAAATGCACAAAAATATCATCTGCGTCGCGGTCCAGTCCGGCGCGCGGCCCACACTGGCCTGAAATTGGCAGGACGGCTGGCCCCATCAATAATGTTGCGGCCATATGATTGGCTTTACGGTTACGACGCGACGGCGATTCAAATCTGACATCGACCTTCAGATCGCCAGATCGACCCAGACCGGAACATGATCGGATGGCTTGTCGCCTGCACGAACTTCGCGGTCTATTTGACAGTCTCGTAACAGATCCGCACAGGCTGGGGTCAATAAAAAATGATCAATCCGAATCCCGTTGTTGCGTTGCCAAGAGCCTGCTTGATAGTCCCAAAAGCTGTAGTGGCCCGGCCCTTGTGTTGTTGCACGAAACGCGTCTGTGAACCCAAGGTTCACAATCCGTCGAAATGCGGCCCTGCTTTCAGGGCGATATAATGCGTCATCTTTCCAAGTGTCTGAATTTGCGGCATCTTCGGCTTGTGGGATGACGTTGTAGTCACCCGCCATTAAGGCGGGTGTTTCGCTTTCTAACAGAGCTCTTGCGCGACGTTCGAGCCTGTCCATCCACGACAATTTGTAGTCATACTTGGGACCGGGCGCAGGATTGCCATTGGGCAGGTACAATCCGCAAATGCGCAGCGCCTGATGATTCCCCATCACGGTGGCTTCAATCCAGCGTGCGTGATCGTCATCCGGATCGCCAGGCAATCCAAGCGATACATCTTCAAGCGGGTGCTTGGACAAAATTGCGACGCCGTTAAAGGATTTTTGACCATGTGTGACGCATGAATATCCAAGGTCTTCAAAGGGACCGTGGGGAAATGCCGCGTCAACGGATTTGATTTCCTGCAAAACAACGACGTCGGGTTGTGCAGCTGACAACCATCTCGGCAGAGCCGCGATCCTCGCTTTGATGCCGTTAATGTTGAAGGTCGCTACCTTCATCGCAGCCCGTCCCTTTGAAAAGTGCCCTGGTTTCCTATCGCCGGAAGCTGGGCTGGTGGCAAGGCCTAGGGGTGATTCGTCGTGAAATTGCGGCATTTTTCAGGAATTGGGCGGAAATATGAAAAATAAATGAAAAATTTTTTCTAGAAATTTGTATGATAATA
>JAQXDR010000215.1 GCA_029251265.1 Pseudoprimorskyibacter sp.
GCTTCTTCATTTGTCTGTCCTTTGGTTGGGCAGACTCTACAAAAAAACGGAGGATTATTAGGGGCGTAGGTCAATCTGAATATGTAAATACAGGAAATATAATTTGCCGCGTTAATTAAACTTAACAGGTTCAGTAATTCTATATCCAACTCTGTATACTGTCTTTATAAGATCGTTTCTACATCCAGCACTTGATAGTTTTTTTCGCAATCTAACAATATGTGAATCCACTGATCGATCAGCAGTGTTTGACGTGCCCCCAAAGATTTCGTTTAATAAGATTTCTCTTGAGACAGTTGCAAGTTTGGTTGTAGCAAGTGACTTAAGGATCCCAAACTCTGCAGAAGTCAAATTACACGGTTCTCCAGACCCGATTGCAAAAGCATCAAACCGCGTAAAATCTATCACAATTTTATCAAGCGTCGCAGTCCCACTGACATGATCAGATGTCCCATTGATCTCTTGCTTGGGAGCAGTCCTTCGTAACACAGAGTGGATCCGGGCTATAAGCTCTCTTGGCTCAAATGGCTTTTTGACAAAATCATCACCTCCGATTTCAAGCCCAATTATTGTATCATAAACATCGGTACGGCCACTTACGAAGATAATTGGAGTTTCAAGGGATTTCCTTACTTCCCTAGTGAAATCCACCCCATCTCCATCTGGCAAATTGATATCTAACAAAATAAGGTCGATTGCTTCTGTTTGTAAAATCGACCTTGCCTTCGATGTCGTCTCTGCGGAAACTGATGAAAAACCATTTTTTTTAAGTGTTTTTGTGACGATATTAACTATCTTTGCATCGTCTTCTACGACTAAAATTTTTTTCCGCATAATTATGACCCCGATTGAGCGGCTTGGTAAGGGCGCGCCCGATTATGATTAAGTAGTAACCACCACAATAATTTTGTATAAACACTATGGGTGCAACCTGTTTTATACAGGAATATGACCAATTCTACTTTCGCAGAGAGTCTGGATATTGTCGAAGAGTTTTTTGGGATCTGCCGGTTTTTGTAAGAAACGTGTGTTATCGTCTAGTCCGATATCCACATTGGTATATGCACTAACGAAGATGACACCAATAGTTGGATCATGAGACCGGATTTCGTCTATCAAAGCTGGCCCCGTCATCCCGGGCATAAGCACATCCGAAACTATGACGTCAATTTCTTGCTGATGTGAGATGAAAAACTCATTGGCATCAGAGGGGTCTAAAAAGGCGGTAACCTTATACCCTGCCTTCTCAATGATGAGTTTCGTTATGCGCAAAACTTCAGATTCATCATCCACAATTAATACGTGGAAACAGGGTTTTTCATCTTTCTCACGAAGTGCGGCCTGTTGAGCTTTCTTATTGAATTGCACTTTGTCTACATTACTATCAATATCTGCCTGATACAGCGGCAGCCGTATGATAAATTTTGTGCCAGATCCCAAACTTGAATCTACTGATATTGTTCCCTGGGCGTCTGTTGTTAATGACTTAATTAGGGCTAAGCCAAGCCCTGACCCCTTGCCGGTCGTCTTTGTAGAATAAAACGGCTCGAATATTAGTTCTTGGATATCCTTTGGAATACCCGGTCCATTATCAGAAACCGTTATTTCTGCTGTACTGTCAATGATCTTGAGAAGAATACTGATTTCCCCAGTGGACGAGCCAATCGAGTCTTTTGCATTTTTAATGAGATTAAACAGAATTTGATGTAGATTAGAGGCCCTCATACCAATCCATGCATTAAGGTCATTTGTCCCAAAGACTAAATTAACCGACGTAGATTTATTTACTTTTGTAAGCTGCGACACATTTTCTAACACGCGCCCCCACTCTGAATAATCTTTATCATTTGCATCATTACGGCCAAGTAATAACAGCCCGTCTACGAGTTCAGATGCACGTTTTGCTGCGATCAGGACCTGATCAAGTTCCTCAATAATTTCATTATTGTCAATTTCAGTGGCTTCCTCCCTTGCCAGGTGTGCGGACCCAACCACCGTGGCGAGAACATTGTTAAAGTCATGCGCCATACCGCCAGCTAGAATTCCAAGTGTTTCAACTCTTTGAATTCGTGCAATGTGTTCATTTGTTTCTCGTTCCGAAGTAACGTCACGCCCGATCGCCAAATAACGTTCTTCACCCTCTGATGTTTCAAAACGTGAAATAGACCATTGTATCCATAACCGATGGTTTCCTGCCGTATTATATCCAAATATAGAAATTCCATCTTCGTCTGGGATTGGTAAAACAAGCATTTCTGATATCGTAAGGCGGTTATGCAGCGCCTTTTCAAAACGAACATTTTCAATACACTTGAATTGACCTTTACAGGCTGATTCTGAATTGGAAAATAGTATACGCCCTTCTTGATTAGCAAACACGATACAATCACGCGATTTTTTTGCTGCAATTCGTAAGTCGTCACTGGTTTGTTCTGCTTTTATTCTAAGATCTAGCTCATTTTTTAATTGAACGACTGCAGCATCAGCTATATCAAATATTCGTTTTTGGTCTTTTCCATATCTAGACGATTGGGTTAATAAATACAAAAGCAGACAAATAAGTAATAAAATACAAATCGCTGAAGCACTAAAAATATATACTATTTGATCTTGCTTATCTGCAACAATACTCTGAAAAAAAGATTCAATTGGTACGCCATCAAGTGAATACTGAGCATCAATGGAGTTCCAGAATTGGGTCTGTTCAGTTTTTGAATATTGTAGAACTTCAGTAGCAAAGACAGGTGTCCAGGGCTCTGATTTTTGCTCAATATATGATATTAGATTACGTAACTCTTGCCCGGCGAGACTTACATTTTCATCTATTCCAAACTGTTCCTGTAGGGCTATTGCATCTAAAATAAAATTTGCACTTTTGACGAAATAATCATAGCGCATAGTCATTTCATCTTGTGAAGAATTTCCAAGGCTATGCTTGCTTAACTCATTGAATAACGACTGGAATTGATATTCGTAGTTATGCATCACTGGATCATGAGTGCTATGCGCTTTTTGTAAAGACTCGGCCATCATCGAATAGAGACGATCAGACATCACAACAGTTGCTATAAGCATTGTAATAGAGGCAATTAATAGAATAAAAGACCCTATGATTAACGGCTGATTAGATTTCATTAGTGCATTAATCCAACTTGTATAATTAAGTAATAGCTGCTGTAGCTTGAAAAATTATACTCAAACTATTTTAAAAAGGCGATGACTTTGAATAATTGGCCCAACAAGATTATAAAGAGAGCCTACAACATACAGCCACAACTAGTTGATAGCGATTATATGAATTTTATTAACCATCATGCAAGTGGTACCCTTTCCGGTAAACATATTTTATATTATTGCGTCCAGCGCCAAGTTTAAAAAGGGAACGCTTTACGCGGGCTATAGCTGAGGTTAATTCGCGATTATTAATCATTGTGCTATCCCAACCGAGCGCCGCACATAATTCACGCTTTGGTACTGTGCGATTATTATTGGTTAACAAGGTTATCAAAACAGTACGTGCTACATCATCAAGACGTTCTATTTCCAAATGCTCTGGCATAAATTTCTGGGCTTCAAGATCAAAAACCACGGTTCCAATTTGAACTCGTGGTTGCCGTCTGTTGGTTAGAACGGGTATGGGTGTGTCGCTATTGGCAGTATTGCGACGAATTGTTGATTTTACTCTTGCTATGAGTTCGGACGGTTCAAAAGGTTTTTTGATGAAATCCTCGGCGCCTATTTCAAGTGCGTAGATGGTGTCCACGGGTTCAGTCCGCCCGGACAATACTATTGTTGGTGTGCGAAATTTACCATCTTTAAAGGTTGGTAGTGCAAATCCATTCCCATCGGGAAGGTTAAGATCCAATAAAATCACATCAAAGCTCTTTTTTTGAATGGTCGCACGGGCGTCTTCAAGGGTGTGGACACTATCGCATTCAAAGTTGTCATGCTCGAGTGTTTTTCTGATGATCCGTGTAACCGGTATGTCATCATCGACGATAAGAACTGTGTGCGTGCTGCTCTCTGTTGTTGATAGGGGAGTGTGATTATTCATGGCTTTTCCCAATCTTAAAAAATGTTCAGCCCACGATTGCGTCAAACTTGGGCAAGAATAAGAGCAACGTTATTGTTATCGGTTAGGAGAAATGATCATAGCTGCAATTATATTGAGTGATGTGGAAAGTGTGACTTTGTGTTGCGAATGTTGAAGATTGACGTGCAGATTGTGTTGCATAAGCTTGTTCTGATCATTGAACGCCTTAAAGCGCAGCGCATACTGAGCCAAAAGTGAAGAGAGGTGGTCTCAGAAATTCGGGCCATCCGTTAATGTGGATCGCATGACGAAAGAAGTGATCCAGAATGAAGAAACGCAAGAACCATTCTCCCGAGTTCAAAGCCAAGGTTGCGCTTGAAGCGATCCGTTAGAAGATGACGCTGGCCGAATTATCCAAGAAGTATGGCGTGCATCCGACGCAGATCGGCACATGGAAGCGGGCGGCGATAGAGAACATGACGACCGCGTTTACCCGTAAGGGGTCAGCGCCCGAGCGGGTCAGTGCAGCTGACGTCGACAAGCTGCATTCCAAGATTGGCCAGCTGGTGGTGGAACGGGATTTTTTAGCGGAAGCCTCGCA
>JAQXDR010000221.1 GCA_029251265.1 Pseudoprimorskyibacter sp.
AACGCACGCTGACTTAACGGTTCTTTAAGCCATGCATAGAACCCGCTGAAATGGACCATCAGCACACGACACATCGACCGCACAGAAAACTCTGCACGGTGAGCCTCAATGACCGCGTACTTCACTGAGACTCGCGCGCGAAGTACGCGGTCGCCTTTTTTAAGATTGTACGTTCCTCAGTGACGCGCGCCAACTCTCGCTTCAAACGCCGGATCTCAGCAGCCTGATCCGCAACCTCTAATCTCACAAGAGGCGACTTCGCAAACTCCGACTTCCATGTGTAAAGCGATTTGGTGCTGATACCCAGCCGTTCTGCCACCTCACTGACCGCGTATCCACGCTCAACAACCTGCGCCACAGCGTCCTGCTTGAACTCGTCCGTAAACCGTATTCCCTTGTTCATATCCGTCTCTCCTTGGTTCCAAAATTACCAAGTAAAGCGTCTACAAATCTAGGGGCACATCACCTCAAATTCCATGGTTTAAACGTTCTTCAAATCGCTCAAAGCAGAGCTGATCTGGCGCAACCGATTGGAAACCAGACGCCAAGCTGAAAGGGCGATATTCTATTGGCGTGCCATTTGGGAATGGGGGGCGCATTGATCAGGCCTGCTTCTCCACGTTCTGCGTAGGCTTTGCGCCAGCGGTAGAAACTGGCGCGGCCGATCCCGAAATATCGGCAGGTTTTAGCGACATGGTCGATCTCTTCAGCGTATCGAAGTATCAGCAACTTGCGCTGAATCTCCCGTTTGTCACTGATCATAAGCATCTCCTCCTTCCTAAATCTGGGAGGTTAAAGGAAATGTCTCGCGAGTAACGGCATATCTACAAACCTTGAGTCGTGCAATTATGGTGGTTGACAGACCCGCTGCGTTCGACCCCAGAAAAGTGGCCAGCGCGTCCTGAAAATCGCCAGTGTAGCAGATCTTCGATGGATTTGGCCTTGCGCAGATAGGGCGGCAAGATCGTCGATGTGAAGCGAACTTTCTTGGCATCATCGCCATGATTTCGTATTCGCGGGACTTTGATCGGCACTGCGCCGATCCTGGTTGTGACCACCCTTCTGGATCTGGTCACAGACCGCCGTGCAATCTTTGATACCGGCAACAGGTTCTTTCGCTTCACACAGAGCAAACGCCATAAAAATATTCGGCTCCGAGGCAAAGCTCTAGGGTGGGGTGGCTGTGTGAGGCGAGTCCAAATGGGGGTTTTGCTACATAAAAGGACGTCAATTTTAGCGATCAAACTGGGTCAAAAATTAATCACTTATTGACATTGGAAAACTTTATACCGCGCTGACATATACGGAAAATAGAACATGTATTCATCAAGCTAGGAAAGGCGATTTGGAAATATTGGTGTAAAGATGAGAAAGCATCAAGCAGCGGACGCTCGTAACGTTGCGCTTGCATCACCGCAAACATGCTATATAATTAACCTAACCATATGAGTTAAATCGTCCGTTCGATTATCTGGCTTTTGGTTTCAAAATCCTAGTCATTAATAGCTGGTGGGCATTATAGGGCTACTAAGCATTCATATGCTAGAAAGGTATAGATTATTGTAATGGTGTTTTTCTATCAATGGCTTGATAAAGTCTATAAAATTGAGTATTATGAAAATATGTTTTGCTTGCAAATGAATATTATATTTTGTCAACTGACGCGGTGAAAATGTGCTTTGGGGTATTTTATTTTTTGGTATATTCATGAGTATAGCCTTTATGATGGTGCCTAAAAACAAGTTAGGTGAATCACATATATATATTTCTTTGTGTTTTTACGTTTTCTGGCCGACACTGATTTTAATTCTAAAAAACTTTACTAATTTATCATTTTAGTTACAAGAGATTTCTGATATCCTATAGTATCATAGATGGCTTGCAATTATTAGGTGTTTTGATTTTATCTGATTTAGATAGTTCTAGGTTGGAAAATATTGGATATAAAGTTATACAATTAAACTAATATACTGTTGTCTAGTGTTTCTATAAACACATCTTGTTCGACAACGGCAGATGCGTAAATTTATATTTTTTTGATAGTACATAGTTTGTTAGTGCGTAAGCGTTTGGTTGCCCCGCTCTGATCCTCCACCTATGTTCTCGTCACGTTATCAGCTGGTTGATGAATAATCGCATGAATAGTGAACAAGCGGTACGCTCTGAAAATATTCATCACCTTTCGACAACACTCAAGACCTGCATTCATTACACGGACGGCAGTTCGCAATATCAGCGGTGTCAGGCCTGTTAGTCAAAGTGCCGCGGCATGATCTCATCGATTGGTGATCCGGGATGACCCGCTGGGGTGACTTCAAATGTTGCTTTGAAATAGGTGTGTGGCACGACGCGGTTATGCCTGCAGGTCTCGATGAATGGGGCGATGTGCGGCCGCCTTCGTCGTGACGCGCGAACAGAGCGTGTATACGCTTCTGAACGATGGAGCGGATTGCAAGCGCGACGATGTTACTGTCCACCTAGACGGTGGCATCGTTAATAAACAGCGTCAGCCCATGCATGTATTTGGTAATGCGCTGGTGTCCTTCTTTGTAACATATCAGCCGCTGCGATTACGTACTTCCTTGCGTTTGCGTCGCGCATACGCCCAGCAAAATACATGCTTAACGGGGCAGCCCGCGATTTTGAAAGGGGTCCAGCCGTGGAATTCTCACGGCTGTTTTCAACTTCATGGCGGGGGTCATGCCGCCGATGCCCTTGTCGGGTCGCTCGATGTTATAAGCCCGGAGCCATCCCGTTGTCTCGTTTTGTGCCTCCTCGATGGTTTCAAAGATAGACTGGCCCAGCCATTCGCCGCTTATGGTGCGATTGTGACGGTCAATGTAGCCGTTCGGCCGAGGCCTGCCCGGCTGCATGTATCCGAGCCGCTGGTTGCGTTTCTCAGCCCATTCCATCAGCTTTCAACTGATATAGTCCGGGCCGTTATCGACACGTTTTGTCTGTGGCTGGCCGCGCCATTCAACGTCTGGATCGAACGCCCGTCTGCCAACTGGTCAGCCATGAAATGTATGGAGCATGTCTCGTTGCGTCTACAATGCACCGCCAGCGGTTCCGGCTTGTCCCGCTTCAAGCGTTTCCTGGGCTGGATCCGCAGGTTCAACTCCAGATTGCAGTAGATCTGATACACGCGTTTGTAGTTCCGTTCATAGCCCTGCACGTTGCGCAGATACGGAAAATACAGGCCAAAGCCCCGGGTCCGTTTGTTCGCCGTCAGGCGTCTCAACCAGTCAGCATTCTCTACGTTTTCATCGCTCAAAACACGAATCTGTCGAAAACACGTCTCGCTGATCTGAAACATGCGGCGACCCAATGCCATATTACCCCTATGTTGTGCGACTGCGCTCATGGCCATCGTGCACATTCGACACGGCCTTAGTGATTTTTTCAAGCGCCTCCTTCAGCAGATCGTTTGGCAGGCTCATTTCAGCACAGATGTGGTTCAGACGGCGGGTCTCTGTCGCCATATCCTTCATCTCAGACATTAAAGACGCATCCATACCGCCAAACTTGGCGCGCGACTTGTAGAACTTGCGCTGCTCATCCCGTGTTCGCGGCACAGCTCTGAGACTGGCACACCGCCCTCTGCCTGCTACAGGATCGCGAGGATCTGCATGCCGTTATATCGTCGGTTTTTCATCGTAAATCTCCTCAGATATCTTGCTGAAAAAATTCGGCCTTTGAGCACCACTAATTTCAGCGCGATTACAACGCCGCAAGAATTGTGTCCCGACTTGATCAGCGCGTTAAAACCCGCATAGCCGTCAACTTGCAGCGTGCTGCTGAGGCCCGTCAAAAACTCAGATACAGTGCCTGCCGCCACACCCATTCGCATAGTCAGTCACACAAACGAGCCAGGGCCCTCCAGGCTCAGACCGTTCTGGTGCCCTATTTTAAATGACGACGGGCAGTCACAGGCCCCTCATGCGTCCAAAACATTGGTAGTCTAAGTTAGTGTTATTGCGAGTTGCGCTCTGCAGTGTTTGCAATGTGCCAAAGACTTGTTCATTTTGGATGTTATGGAGTATTTGGTTGTCAATCACAGTGGGTTTTTGGTCGCGATGTCATGCGTGGTCGCGCTTGTTGCAGGCTTTACAGGGCTGTCGTTGACCAGAGACCTTTCTGAAAAGCCGGTATTCCAGAAGAAGATGTCCATTGCTCTGGCCGCGATCGCGTTAGGTGGCGGTATCTGGGCAATGCATTTTGTTGCTATGCTAGGGCTCAAACTGCCAATTCTATTCTATTACGACGCTGCCATTACGCTTATTTCTGCATTATCTGCCATCTTGCTGGTTGGTGCGGCTTTGATCCTGCTTCACTTCGCAGAGCGCACCCCAAAAATCATCATGAGCGCTGGTGGTATTGTCGGCGTTGGTATTCTTGTGATGCACTACATCGGCATGGCAGGTCTCGAATTGTGCCGCACCATCTATACCCCGGCAGGTGTTATCCTTTCATCCGCCGTGGCGATTGGCCTTTGCATTTTGGCATTTTGGATTGCCTATGGACAGCGCACAAATCGCAACATTTTGTTGGGGACAGTGTGCTTTGCCGTCGCTGTCTGTTCTGTTCATTTTCTAGCCATGGCTGGGACCAACTTTGTACCCGAGCCCAACGTGTCTGATTTCGGTCCATCGATGAGCAATGAAACCCTCGCGCTTGGTGTCATCCTTTTTAGCTTTGTGATTTTTGGTGCCTGCCTTTGGGTCAGTGTGACGTACCTTGTCGTTCCAGCCGACAGCACCGGGAAGGACGAACCTGCGGCGCCCGATACAGCGGATAGTTTGCAGATTCCATGTGAGCGCGACGGTGGAAAGGTATTTGTCCGCGCAGAAGACGTCTCGTTTATGCGCGCGGATGGCCACTACACGCAGGTCTATACCACTGACGAGCGGCTGTTTTGTGCTTGGTCTGTAACCGAGGCGCACAAGCGTCTTTTATCGTTGGGATTCTTGCAAACCCACAGAAGCTACCTTGTGAATCCAAGGCGTGTGTCAAAATTCGAACGGACCAAAGAAAAGGGGCGTTGCCTTTTTGATGGAGCGAATCTGCCACCTGCTCCGGTGAGCCGTTCGAAGTTGAAGGTAGTCCAAAAAGCATTGGCGTCGTAGGCTGGTGCAGTTCGTGCGTCAACGGGTGCATTTCGTGCATGAGACTGGTATTTCATTGATTTTCTAGTGCCGCGAAGACGGAGGTATGCAGTCATACTCCGTAGCCAGATTAATCGCTTTTAGGGAGCAAAGTTGATGATTCCAGCGGCATTTGAATATTATCGTCCCAAGGACATGGCCGGTGTCCTATCTATTCTTGAAGAACACGGAGATGACGCACGTGTCATGGCGGGTGGGCATAGCCTTATCCCCATGATGAAACTGCGATTGGCCAATGTGCCCCATCTGATCGACTTGCAAGACGTCGATGGTATGTCGGGCATTGATGTTAGCACTGACAGCATCCGAGTTGGAGCGCTTGTCACACAGGCAGATATCATTGATAATGAAAGGCTCACAGAAGCTGCTCCCATCCTGAAAGAGGCTGCGCTTCAGATTGCTGATCCTCAGATTCGCTACATGGGCACCGTGGGCGGCAACGTTGCAAATGGTGATCCGGGCAATGACATGCCGGGTCTGATGCAGTGCCTTGATGCGGTGTTCACTGTTGTCGGTGCAGGTGGCGAACGGAACATCTCCGCGCGCGATTTCTACGAAGCTGCTTATATGACCGCCCGTGAGGACGAAGAAGTCCTGACAAGCGTGACGATCCCGCTGCCAAAAGGTGGCTATGCCTACGAAAAGCAAAAGCGCAAAATCGGAGATTACGCGACGGCGGCCGCTGCGGTTCAGATTATTAAGGACGACGGCGTCTGTGGGTCCGCTTCTATCGCAATGACGAACCTTAGCGACACGCCGATCTTTTCCGAAGCCGCAGGTGCGGCCCTTGTCGGAACGACCGTGGATGCTGCTGCCTTGGATGCTGCTGTTACCGCCATGCTTGGTGACATTGACCCAACCGAGGACAACCGCGGCCCGGTCGCATTCAAAAATCACGTTGCTGGCGTAATCCTACGCCGCGCCGTCGAACGCGCTTGGTCGCGGGCGTAGGGAGAAGCGAAAATGTCGAAGAAACAACACTACGCGATCACCGTGAACGGGAAAGAAGAAGAATTCCTCGCCGAACCCCGCGAACTCTTGATCTATACGCTCCGTGAGCGGCTAAATATTACCGGGCCACACATTGGCTGCGAAACGTCCCATTGCGGCGCTTGTACGGTCACGATTGATGGCAAGTCAGTCAAAGCCTGCACAATGTTTGTAGCGCAAGCAAACGGCAAGGACATTACCACCATTGAAGGGATAGGTGGGCCAGACAATCTGCATCCGTTGCAGAACGCGTTCAAAGAACACCACGGGCTTCAGTGTGGCTATTGCACTCCGGGCATGATCATCCGCGCCACCAAGCTGTTGGAGGAAATCCCCAACCCGACTGAAGAGGAAATTCGCTTTGGTATGTCCGGTAATATCTGCCGCTGCACGGGTTACCAAAACATCGTGAAGTCCATTCAGGCTGCGGCCGCTGAAATGAATGCAGCCAAGGAGGCGGCAGAATGAAAGACGAAGTCACACGCGATGAGCGGGTCGATAACCTCAAGGGTATGGGCTGCTCGCGAAAGCGGGTTGAGGACGCGCGCTTTACCCAAGGCAAAGGCAATTATGTCGACGATATAAAGCTCGATGGTATGCTGTTTGGCGATTTTGTGCGTTCTCCCTACGCGCATGCCCGGATCAAAAGCATTGATACAGCTGCGGCACTTGAAGTTCCCGGCGTATTGGCCGTGCTGACCGCTGCAGACCTAGAGCCGCTGGGCCTGCATTGGATGCCAACCCTCGCTGGCGACAAGCAAATGGTGCTGGCTGATGGCAAGGTCCTCTTCCAAGGTCAGGAAGTTGCCTATGTCGTCGCAGAAGACCGCTATGCTGCCGCTGACGGCATTGAAGCTGTCGAGGTTGACTATGAAGAACTGCCGGTCCTTGTAGACCCGTTCGAGGCGTTGAAATCCGATGTTGTGCTGCGAGAAGACCTTGTGGCCGAAGACGGCACGTTGCCAGATGGCGCCCATGGGCCGCGCAAGCATCACAACCACATCTTTACTTGGGAAGCAGGCGACAAAGAACCCACAGAGCAAGTGATTGCAAACGCAGAGGTGGTTGCCGAAGAAAGTATGTACTATCATCGCACGCACCCTTGCCCTCTGGAGACATGCGGTTGTGTGGCGTCGATGGACAAGGTCAATGGCAAGCTGACGCTTGGGGGCACGTTCCAAGCACCTCACGCTATCCGGACCGTTGTTTCGCTGATTTCAGGGATCGAAGAACACAACATCCGCGTTATTTCGCCCGATATTGGCGGTGGCTTTGGCAACAAGGTGGGGGCATACTCCGGTTACGTCTGCTCGGTTGTGGCGTCGATCGTCACGGGTAAGCCGGTCAAATGGATCGAAGACCGGATGGACAATCTGATGACAACCGCCTTCGCCCGCGACTATTGGATGAAAGGTAAAATCTCCGCCACGCCCGAAGGGAAAATCACAGGTCTGCATTGTCATGTTACGGCTGACCATGGCGGCTTTGACGCCTGCGCGGACCCAACCAAGTTCCCTGCTGGGTTCATGAACATCTGCACCGGCTCTTACGACATCCCCACCGCCTATCTAGAGGTAGATGGCGTCTACACCAACAAGGCGCCAGGAGGCGTCAGCTATCGCTGTTCGTTCCGCGTGACCGAGGCGGTTTATTTCATCGAACGGATGATAGAGGTGCTTGCGATTAAGTTGGATATGGACGCAGCAGAGCTCCGCCGGATTAACTTTATCAAGAAAGAACAGTTCCCATATACCGCTGCTCTGGGCTGGGAATACGACTCTGGTGATTACCACACAGCATGGGACAAGGCGCTTAAGGCCGTCGATTATGACGGGCTGCGTGCCGAGCAAACACAACGTGTTGCAGACTTCAAAGCAGGCAAGACCCGCAAATTGATGGGCATCGGTTTGTCGTTCTTCACAGAGATTGTGGGTGCTGGACCAGTCAAGAATTGCGATATCCTTGGTCTTGGTATGTTCGACAGTTGTGAAATCCGCATTCACCCGACTGGGTCTGCGATTGCGCGTTTGGGCACGATCTCACAGGGACAAGGCCATGCGACCACGTTTGCGCAGATCCTCGCGTCAGAAATTGGTCTGCCAGCCGATAGCATCACAATAGAGGAAGGTGACACTGACACAGCGCCTTATGGGCTCGGCACATACGGGTCCCGCTCGACCCCAGTTGCTGGCGCGGCCACTGCAATGGCTGGACGGAAAATCCGCGCCAAGGCGCAGATGATTGCAGCGTATCTTCTCGAAGTGCACGACGATGACGTCGAATTCGACGTGGACCGATTTGCCGTGAAAGGTGCGCCAGAGAAGTTCAAGACGATGAAGGAAATCGCCTTTGCCGCCTACAATCAGGCCATTCCAGGGCTCGAGCCGGGCCTCGAAGCGGTCAGCTACTATGACCCGCCTAATATGACCTATCCTTTTGGTGCCTATGTCTGTGTTATGGATATTGATGTCGATACAGGTGTGCCAGACATCCGCCGCTTCTACGCGCTGGACGATTGTGGCACGCGGATCAATCCGATGATCATCGAGGGTCAGGTCCATGGCGGCCTGACCGAAGCACTCGCCGTCGCATTGGGACAAGAGATTGCTTATGATAAGATGGGCAACTGCAAAACTGGCACGCTGATGGACTTCTTCCTGCCTACTGCCTGGGAGGTGCCCAACTACGAGACAGACTACACCGTCACCCCATCCCCGCACCATCCAATTGGCGCGAAGGGCGTGGGCGAAAGCCCCCATGTGGGCGGTGTGCCGTGCTTCTCTAATGCGGTGCAGGATGCGTTCCGTCCTTTCGGTAACACGCATACCAATATGCCGCATGATCACTGGCGGATTTGGAAGACCGCCAATGATCTGGGCCTGCATGGATAGATCAATTTGACGGGTGCGCGGGCACGCGCACCCTCCATTTTCTCGAAACTGAGCACAGCATGACCTGGACTGACCTTAAATCCGCTCTGGCTGGTGAAGGCTATGTGGCCTCTGATGATTTGGCCGTAGCTCTTCAATTGGCGCTGTCGCTGGGTCGCCCTTTGCTGCTCGAAGGTGCGGCTGGCGTCGGTAAGACACAGATCGCACGCGCGCTTTCGGTAGTGAAAGACGCGCAGCTTATACGGTTACAATGCTACGAAGGGCTGGACGCCGCCCAGGCTATTTATGAATGGAACTATCAATGTCAATTGCTGACCATCCGCGCTGCTGCGGAGGATGGCCAAACAGGGCAGGCTGTCGAAGATCGCATCTTCTCGCGTGATTTCCTGTTAGAGCGCCCTTTGCTGGCGTCCATTACCCAAGACACACCTCCCGTTCTATTAATTGATGAGATTGATCGCGCGGATGAAGAATTCGAAGCCTACTTACTTGAACTCCTGTCTGACTTTCAGGTTTCCATCCCTGAACTTGGCACGATAAAGGCCGTGACCAGGCCGATCGTAATCCTGACCTCGAACGGCACCCGTGATCTGTCCGATGCGCTACGCAGGCGATGCCTATATACCTACGTCGAATACCCTGACCGCGCGACTGAGCTCGCGATCCTTAAGGCGCGTTGCCCAGAGGTTGAAGCGCATTTGGCAGATCAGATCGTGGGCTTTGTGCAAAAGCTGCGCGAAGAAGAGCTAGAGAAAACCCCCGGCGTCGCCGAGATGTTAGATTTTGCTGCTGCCCTGATGGGTCTTGGCATTGCCGATCTCACCTATGATCCGGCTGTGCTGCAATCGACACTCACGACGCTCTTAAAAACCCAAAGCGATCAGGCCAACATCACCCGTGAAGTCGCCGGCCGTATTGCAGGCCGCGCTGCATGAGCCGTGTGACGAAATTTACAGGCCGTGATCCCGGCCCTGCCGCCCGCGTGGTCGGGTTCATCGCGCATCTGCGCGAGAATGGCCTGCGCTTGGGCGTGGCCGAGGCGGAGACCGCCATGGCTGCGTTAACCCATGTGGATGTCATCAGCCCGGATGAGAGCCGCCGTGCACTACGGGCCGTTTGTACGGGCTGCAAAGAAGAAGCCGAACGGTTTGATGATTTGTTCGATAGCTTTTGGATGGACATGGGCCGAGTGCGTTCAAAGGTTGTGCCGACCGTAAAGGCCCCAGCCACTGATGATGTGGAATCTTCCCGCGATGGAGATGGTCAAGATGCCGGGGCGTCTGGGTCCGCCACAGCACTTGATGCTGAAGATGGCGAAGCTGAAAGCGATGGCACAGGTAAATTGATCGCCACAATGCAGCGCAACCTTGCCCGCAAAGACCTGCGCGATCTGGTGCGCCCGGAGGATATTGCCGCCGCCGAAGTGATTGCCCGGCGCATTGGAGCGGCCCTACGTGACCGCCGATCGCGTCGCCGTATTGCCGCGTACAAGGGTGATCGGCTGCACTTTCGCAAGACCATTCGCGCCAGTCTGGCAACCGGTGGTGAACCTGTGCGCCTGCTGCGCAAGAGGCGCCCGGATCGCACCCGCAAGATCGTGGCGCTTTGTGATGTCTCCGGCTCAATGTCAGTTTATGCCAAGACTTTTCTGGCATTCCTTGCCGGGTTGATGCGGGCGGACACCGCTGCCGATGCCTACCTTTTTCATACCCGTCTTGTTCGGATCACCGAAGCGCTGCGCGACAAGGATGCCATGCGCGCCATTGGACGTATGTCTCTGATGGCAGACGGCTTTGGCGGTGGATCAAAGATTGGCCTATCTTTGATGCGATTTGCCGATACCTACGCTAAAAAGTTCGTCGACGGGCGCACTGTCGTGATCATCCTGTCGGACGGTTATGATACCGAAGCACCCCAGATGATTGGCGACGCTTTGGCCAAGCTGCGCAAACGCGGCTGCAAGGTCATCTGGCTCAACCCGTTGAAAGGCTGGGCTGACTACGCCCCAATTGCGGCCGGTATGGTGGCGGCGATGCCGCATCTCGATATGTTCAAAGCGGCTAACACGTTGAATGATCTTGTATTACTGGAGCAGGATTTGGCTGCGCTATGACACCTTCTGAGATACTCTCAACTGATCTGGCAAATGCCGCGCAGGATCTGCGTGACCGTCATGAACCTTTTGCCTTTGCCACAATTGTGCGCACTGCGGGGGCCACCGCTGCCAAGCCGGGGGCAAAAGCCCTTTTGAGCGCGGATGGCACAATCATACAAGGCTGGCTTGGCGGTGGCTGCACACGCGGTGCGGTGAAGCGTGCTGCTTTACAGGCATTGCAGGATGGCACGCCACAGCTTGTCTCAGTCGCACCCGAAGACTTGCTGGCCAAAAAAGGGGTAAGCGCGGGCGATGAGGTTGATGGCACGCGTTTTGCCCGCAACGGCTGTCCGTCGCGGGGGACGGTCGATATTTTTATCGAGCCTTGCCTACCCACACCGCAATTGATCGTGATGGGGACATCACCGGTCGCGCAGGCGCTAAGCACCTTGGCACCTCAGTTTCATTGGTCAGTGGCTTCGGGGTTGAGCACTGAAAATCATCATCAGTCGCGTTTTATCGTCATTGCGACGCAAGGCCAAGGTGATCTGGATGCTTTGCAGTCTGCGCTTGCGGCGGAGCCTTACTACATTGCTTTCGTCGGTAGTCGCCGGAAATACAGGGCTCTGGGTGAAAAGCTGGCGGCCGCAGGCGCTGCAAAAGCTGCCATTGATCGCGTACAAGCACCTGCCGGGCTTGATTTGGGAGCGGTCACGCCAGAAGAAATCGCCCTCTCTATTCTGGCACAATTGGTGCAAGCGCGACGTGCCGCTATGGTGCAGAGTAATGCATGACGTGACCGCGATCATATTGGCTGCAGGGTTGTCCCGCCGCATGGGTGCAGCCAATAAATTACTGCTGCCTGTCAATGGTGTGCCGATGATCCGGCATATGGTGGAAACCTACCATTTGGTGACTGATGGCCCTGTTCTTGTCGTCACCGGACACGATGCCAACGCGGTTATCGCATGCTTGGAGGGGTGTGAAATGCAGGTTGTGCACAACCCAAATTACGCCGATGGTCAACAAACTTCGGTTGCCTGTGGGCTACGCGCCGTGACGCAGGCGCACCAAGTTCTGATCGGGTTAGGCGATCAACCCGTTCTCACAAGCCATGATCTGCAAATCCTGCTGGATGCACACAAAGCTGCTGATCGCACCCGCATTTCCATCCCCATGCGGGACGGAAAACGTGGCAATCCGATCCTCGTACCGTGGACGCTGCGCGACCGTTTGTTGGACGATCCCAGATCGCCGGGATGCAAAACCTTCACCCGTGCCAACCCCGATGATGTGCAGTTTCACGCGCTGCCTTCTGCTGGTTTCTACACAGATGTGGATACGCCCGAAGCCTATGACGCGCTAAGGGTCATCCAATTGGAGGGGACATCAGTGAATGCCCTTAAAAGATTTAAAAGACATCTGTGCCGCAAGTGGGCGCTAACATCTGAACAGGCTGAACATATCAGATTCCCTTGTTGCTAGTAAAAGGAAACGCCATGGAACTCTCTGACGAAATCATCATCAACGCGCCCAAAGATCACGTATACGCGGCGCTTAACGATCCCTCAATTTTGCAGCAGTGCATCCCAGGCTGCGAAGAACTGATCAAACACTCGGACACAGACCTTGAAGCAAAAGTGGTTTTGAAAGTTGGCCCGGTAAAGGCGCGGTTCAGTGGCAACGTGCAACTTAATACCTCAGGTGCCCCAGATGCGTTTTCTTTGACAGGGCAAGGGAACGGCGGTGCCGCAGGACATGCCAAAGGCGGGGCAAATGTCACGCTGACGGCGGAGGGGCCCGAAACGACAATTCTACGTTACGAAGCAAAGGCAGATATTGGCGGCAAGCTCGCGCAACTTGGTAGTCGATTGATCCAGAGCACGGCAAAGAAACTCGCCGCTAAGTTTTTTAAATCGTTTGCGGATATTGTACACGAAGATGTCTCAGTCTGAGGATTTGAACGATATAGAACACGCGTCTGTTATCGTTGCCAATGTGGCTGGGCTTGCACTTTCAAACCACTCCTTTGTGCTGATAACGTCGCTTGCCATCGAAGGTGGGCTGTTTGATGTATCTGAGGGGCGCCAGTAGGCGGCGATCATTGTCCCAATTGACCCAGTTCAGGGGCTCTCATTCGGCTGTGATGGCTGACTTCCGCGGCCCCGTTTTGTGAATGACTTCTGCTTGCTTGCTGCATCCTTGCGTTTCTTGCGCGTCCCAGGGGCGGTTGTGTCATGCGAGTGGGGAGGATCGGGCTGTCCCATCCGCTTCGGTCAATCCGCAACAGGCATGGCCAAGAGGACTTGGCCAACCTTCGCGTCTTGTCCTTTCAGATAGAGGACGGTGGGGTGTTCGGCGCTTACGAAATCTATCCTTGCGTGCAATCTATTGAGGACTTCGGTCGAATATGTAGTGCAAAGAAATGAAATTCTTTGCTAGGGTCAGGACCCATTGATTTCTGCCTATCGGCGTGATTCAT
>JAQXDR010000246.1 GCA_029251265.1 Pseudoprimorskyibacter sp.
TTGCGAAGGATCTGCCGATGTCTCTGAGGCCACAAAGATGACCCATCTTAAAATAGTAGAACAACGGCTGCTCTGGCTGTCCCATTGGATGATCCACAACGCCAATCATCTGCGTAACAAGGTGGACGGAATTAAGATCGGTGGGCACCAAGCCTCATCCGCGTCGATGGTATCGATCATGACCGCGCTCTATTTTGGCACCCTTCGGCCAGAGGATCGCGTCGCTGTGAAACCCCATGCTTCGCCCATATTCCATGCAATGCAATATCTGATGGGCAACATGACCCGTGACAAGATGGAGAACTTTCGCGGCTTTGGCGGGGTGCAAAGCTATCCATCGCGCACCAAGGATAGCGACGACGTTGATTTCTCAACTGGGTCCGTCGGCCTTGGTGTGGCGATCACGTCCTTTGCGTCGATGGTTCAGGATTATGTGCAGGCGAAAACGTGGGGCGAGGATCTGCCTGCGGGGCGCATGATCGCGCTGATGGGTGATGCGGAACTGGATGAGGGCAACATCTACGAATGTCTGCAAGAAGGCTGGAAACACGACCTGCGCAACACTTGGTGGGTGATTGACTACAACCGTCAATCGCTGGATGGGATCGTGCGCGAAGGGTTGTTCCAGCGCGCTGAAATGGTGTTTGAGGCGTTCGGCTGGGACGTTGTGCGCATTAAGTATGGTGCGCTCCAACGGGGCGCCTTTGCCGAGCCAGGCGGTGACAAGCTGCGGGCTTGGATCGATGCCTGTCCCAATCAGCTTTATTCTGCTCTGACCTATATGGGCGGGGCCGTGTGGCGCAAACACCTGATGGATGATCTGGGCGATCAGGGGGACGTGACGGCGCTATTGGACGCCCGTGATGATGCGGCTTTGGCCGCCCTCATGGAGAACCTTGGCGGGAACTGCGTGGACACTATGGCCGCAAATTTTGCAGCCATAGACCACGACCGCCCCGTCTGCTTTTTGGCGTATACGGTCAAAGGCTGGGGCACGCCGATTGCCGGCCACAAGGACAACCATAGCGGATTGATGACCAAGGCGCAGATGGCTAAGTGGCAGTCTGACATGGCTGTGCCCGAGGGATCCGAGTGGGAGCCATTTGCAACGATAGATAATGTTGTGACCTTCAAGTCCTATCTTGATACCGTGCCCTTCTTTGCCAAGGGGCCGCGGCGCTATACCGATGGTCTTCTGCCCGTGCCGCAGATCGCAATCGCCACCGATCGCGAGATATCCACACAAATGGGATTTGGCAAAATCCTCGATGACCTATCGAAAGGCGAAAGTGATCTGGCCACCCGTATCGTGACGATGTCACCGGATGTGACAGGGACGACGAACCTTGGCCCTTGGGTGAACCGCCGCAAACTATTTGCCCGGCGCGCGCGGGCGGACACGTTCAAGGACCACCGCATCCCATCCACGGCAAAATGGGAATTTGCGCCAGAGGGTCAGCACATTGAGCTTGGCATCGCCGAAATGAACCTGATGTTGCTGTTGGGAGCATCTGGCCTTTCGCATTCTCTTTTTGGCAAACGGTTGATCCCAATTGGCACGGTCTATGATCCGTTCGTGTCACGCGGCCTCGATGCGTTGAACTATGCTTGCTATCAGGATGCCCGGTTCATGTTGGTCGGTACACCGTCTGGCATCACGCTCGCGCCAGAGGGGGGCGCGCACCAATCAATCGCGTCGCCCTTGATTGGGATATCGCAAGATGGGCTTGCCGCGTTCGAGCCTGCATTCGTTGATGAACTGGCCGTAATCATGGAATGGGCATTTGATTATCTTCAACGCGATGGAGATGGCGACCCGGACGAGCGCACCTGGCTACGCGATGAAACTGGCGGTTCAGTCTATCTAAGGCTGACCACAAATCCGATTGAACAGCCAGGACGCCGCAATAATGATGCGTTTCGTCAAGGGGCGATCGACGGAGCCTATTGGCTGCGCAAACCGGGACCGAACTGTGAAGTGGTCATTGCCTATCAAGGTGCAGTCGCGCCCGAAGCCATCGCCGCTGCTGGCATGATCGGCGAACACAGGCGCGATATTGGCGTTTTGGCCGTCACCTCAGCAGATCGCCTGAACGCTGGATGGACCGCCGCTCAACGGCAACGCGCGCGGGGCAACGGCCAAGCACTCAGCCACATTGAGCGACTTTTAAAAGACTTGTCCAGCATATGCAGCCTGATCACGGTCATCGATGGCCATCCCGCGACACTTTCTTGGCTGGGCGCTGTTGGTGGCCATAGGACAGTTTCCCACGGTGTTGAACATTTTGGCCAAACCGGAACAATTAATGACCTGTATCGGCATTTTCAGATTGATAGACATTCTCTTAGGACTTCAATAAGCGCGTTAACGTCCGGCGTTCCTTGTTCGGTGGAATAGCATTCCCAAGTGAACTCTCAGTTCACCTGATATTTCAATAGCATGTTTTTAGCAGCAGACGTTGGCCTTCCCAAAGCCGAGGTCCGGTTTGTCCGCACTGTGTGAATTCGCTGGCGCGCGACTACGTCGGTGCAGCGAATGGCTCCTTCGACGGGCCGCGCTGCAGCATCTGACGCCTCAAGCGGAAGGTAAGCGATGCGAGGAGCCCATGGTATCGCGGGTTGTCGTGAAATGAGATTTTGATCTCCAACGGATTGGAGGTGACATTATGCTTGATAAGGAAACCGGCTTGCAGCGGCGTAAACCAGTGAGGCATACGGCTGCACAATGGGCGGCAATTGTCGCAGAGAAGATCGTAGCGAGCGACTTGAGATCATCCCCGCACAGCCCAAGGTTATCGTGACGATCCGCCCCAAATACGCCTGCCCCAGCAAACAGGTCGGTAATGTCCAAGCCTTGGCTCTTCAATACAACCTGTTGACTGGTTTCAGTAAGCCAGAGCTTTTTATGGACGCCCGCTGCTGCGAACTGACTGTATTTTTCACTTGAAAACTTCCGCACGTCCAGCACGTGTCCGCCTTCAACCATCAACTCTGCAATGTCACGCCCTTCGAGCAGGTTGCATTTAGCAACCTTCCCGAAATCGTCTTCTTGTATTAATTTAGCCTGAAGGCGGGGACCTTTACACCAACGATTTACCACCAATGTAGCATTCTTTCCGTGTGGATGATTAGTTACCATTGCAGACAGCGCGAGCGCCCGCTTCGACCGATCTGCCCCCATTCTCTGACAACGCCCCAGTCTCTAAAGAGACCCTAAACACGTTATAGGATATAGATCCGAAACTGATTATTCTTTGAATTGTTTTGGTCAGATGCATCGCCATTACCCCCCACATCCTTGACAAGGTGTCCTGTTCTTCCTTGCCTACAGCATCGGTATAGATCGCTGTTGTGCTGAGCTGCGCGTGCCCCATCAACTTCGATGAATGAAATAAAATGCCCTGAAAGCAGTCGGGCGTATAAGAACGCTATCAATCATTTCATGGCAGTCTTGGGGATAGACAGTCACGAAACGCTCTATGACGCGTCACAGGGGTATTTCTGGCGTGCCAGAGGCGCTAATAAAACCGCACCTGCAGCCGCGCCGCCCCAATCTTTAGCAAGTTTTTCTGCCATACCAAAAGTGACTTCAACTCCAATAGATAAAGTTAGATCGTGAGC
>JAQXDR010000010.1 GCA_029251265.1 Pseudoprimorskyibacter sp.
CGTATCGAAGGATCCGAAACTTGCGCTGAATCTCCGGTTTGTCATTGATCAAGAGCATCTCCTTCTTCCCAAATCTGGGAGGTTAAAGGAAATGTCTCGCAAGTAACGGCATATCTACACTCCAAGTTTCCGGATTTCATTGCACGAACCGAACAAAAAACGAGACAATACCAAAGAGCAAAAGCAGTATCGTCAAAAACTCTTGCTGCGCTGGCAGGATTTGTGACATGATCGCAGACTCAATATCTGCCTGCAGCAGAAGCACCATATCCGCCAGCAAATCGACGCCGCGCTTTACTGTGAAGCCCGACACCAGAACGGCAACTGCCACGGCGCTATGCAAACACATCGCTGCCCAAGGCTTGCACTCTTTTTGAATTGGAACAACTTAGGATAGCATGGCGTTGCAAGGGAAAAGCACGCTCAAAACCGATGCGCAACAAACAAACTGTCGAGATCAAAAGGGCAGAAGCACCCACGATATGCGGTGCAAACAAAACAATGCTCGTATCATCAATAAATCATTTGTCTGGATAGAATCGAAACGGTCCGGGGTAATCACCCACAGCGATGTGATGGCTAATGATGCCACCACGGAATTCGTGCAGCAGAAAACCGCCGGGCTCCTTGGTTAGGCAGTTTGGAGCACCTTCCCGCAAGTCCATCGTCACCGCATGCGATACACTTGGTGCGATCTGGCAAATCACGTCACCGAAAGGCGCTACAATATTGCGATGGATATGCCCGCAGGTTAGGCGCAATTCGCCTTCATAATTGGACAAGATCTCCTTCAGTTCCATGCTGTCGCGCAGGTTTTGAATGTCCATCTTCTCAATTCCCGTTAAGATTGGCGGGTGATGTATCGTCACGATGGTTGGTTTTCCGTTCAAGGCATTTAGTACCGTGGTCAAATATAACAGCGTTGCATCATTAAGATGACCATGGGCGGCCTCTGAGACGCTGCTATCCAAACCGATCAGGACCACATCGTCAAAATGTACGTTCCAATTGATTGGACCATCGGTTGGCATCCACGATTGATCCGCGAAACATGCACGCATCACATCGATGTTGTCATGATTGCCGGGAATGGCGCGATACGGCAGATCCAACGGTTCCATTAGTGCACGAAACCGTTGGTATTCTTCGGCTGAGCCAAAGTCAGTCAGATCGCCCGCAACAAAGACCATATCAACGGGACCGATAACAGGAAGGTTACGGTTAATAGTATCAACGCAATCCGCCAGTGCCGCGGCCGTGTCGACTTGGCCATAGGCGAGTTGACCATGTGGCACAATATGTGTGTCCGAGATTTGGATGATCCGTGTCATGCAAGATCTGCCTCTTGCGGTAACAACATCAAGGTTTCGGGCTTGATCGCGACATGGATCATGTCGCCCACCCGTGGTGCGTTCTGCCCCGTGTGGATCGAGGCAATGGTATTAGGCGTGATGCCAGAAATGCCGATCCGGTAGTGTGTGCCAAGGAACGTCACGGTTTCGACCTTACCACGCAAAGGGCCATCGTCACCAATACGCACATCTTCGGCGCGTACGAACACAGTTTGGCCTGCGCCGTTTGCAGGCAGGGTCAGCGCGCCTCCATCCAGATGGAGCGTAATACCATCAGCATTGCCCTGCAGAGGCATCGCGTTGCCAACAAAGCCTGCAACAAAGGCTGACATAGGATTGCGATATAATTCTTCTGGCGTGCCGCTTTGCACCACGTGGCCATGCGACATCACAGCGACTCGATCCGCGATGGCCATCGCTTCGTCTTGGTCGTGGGTCACAAAGATCGCAGTGATGTCGAATTCGCGCAAAAGTATGGCCAATTCGTCGCGCAAGGTTTCGCGCAAAGATGCGTCCAGCGCTGACAACGGCTCATCTAGCAACAGCAATCTGGGACGTGGTGCAATCGCCCGCGCAAGGGCAACACGCTGGCGCTGTCCGCCCGACAGAGCGGTAATCGCACGGCTGGCAAAAGGTTGAAGTTGGCACATCTCTAAGACTTCAGTGACGCGGGCTTCAATTTCGGGCTTGGGGAGCTTTTGCATTTTCAGCCCGTAGCCGATATTCGCTCGCACTGACATGTTTGGGAAAAGCGCGTAAGATTGAAACACCATGCCGACTTGACGACGCTCTACCGGTAGGGACGTCACGTTGTCATCATCAAACCAGATGTTACTGCCAGCATCAGGTGTCTCCAAACCCGCAATTATGCGCAGCAAGGTAGTTTTGCCACAGCCCGATGGGCCAAGCAGCGAGACAATTTCGCCTCTCCCAACCGCCAAATCAGTAGGTAATAGCGCCTTGGTGCCATCAGGATATGTCTTGGCGGTGTGCGTAAGTCTTAGGGTCATTGTGTAATCCTTTGCGCGCGCGCCGAGGCCCATTGCATGGCCATCAAGAGCGGAACGATCAGTATGAAAAAGACGAGGGTATAAGCCGAGGCGATTTCAAGCCGCATCGATGCATAGCTGTCAGCAAGCCCGACAGGCAGCGTTTTGAGGTAAGGGGTATGCAACATCCATGTAAGGTTGAATTCACCAATGGATAGCGTGACCACGGTCAGCGCTCCCGCCAGAATACCGGGCATGGCGTTGGGCACAACAATGTCGCGGAACCGTTGCCAAGGTGAAGCACCAAGCGATGCGGCCCCTTCCTCAAGGGTTTTGAGATCCATGGAGGCAAGAACCGCAAGAATGGACCGCACCATAAACGGCAATGTGTATAGCACGTGACCCACAAGGATGAACGTCCAAGACGTACGAAATCCCTTCATCGAGCCGTAGAGTTGCAACAATGCCAAAGCAAGCGCCAAACCCGGAATCGCAAGCGGTAGGGAAATGAACTCTTCCAGCAGCCGCGACAACCAACCGGGATGGCGTGCCAAACCGTAAGCGGCGGGCAATCCAATGATTAACGTACAAACCAAGCAGGCGATGGCCAACCACAAAGAAAGGAAAATGCTGTTAGCATAAAGATCCCAAACCTCGAATACCCATTTGAGTGTCAAACCGGAGGATATGCCTCGAAAGTAATTCGCCGTCAGACCTGCCAGAACCGACAGAATGATCGGGACAAATAGGAATGCACAGGCCAGCAGCGTGATGGCGAGCTGCAATATTTTCACTTTGGATTTGAACATATCAGCCTCCTCCAGCCACGGTTGAACCAGACAAAGACCGCGCGATCAGCAGCAAGATCCAAGTAATAATACCCAGAACGATCGACAATGCAGAAGCCATCGCGATGTTCGCAGATAGGGTAAATTCAGTATAAATCACCATTGGGATCACATCGATATTTGTCGCCAGTGTGAAGGCCGTGCCAAATGCGCCCATCGCGGTGGCAAAGGCAATGGCACCCGAAGCAACCAGCGACGGCATTAGGCCAGGGATGATAACATCTATCACAACGCGGTAAGGGGATGCCCCCAAGGTGCGGGCCGCTTCCTCCAGCGAGGGATCAAGTTTTTCTGCCGCCGCCATCACGGTCAGCAGGACGCGCGGAATCGAGAAATACAGATATCCAAGAAACAAGCCAATTGCCGAATAGGCAAATACCACATGACCCGGGGTCAATTGGTTTACCAATCCTTGGCGACCCCCTAGCAGAATTATCAAGAAGCCGATGACCACACCGGGAAACGCCAAGGGCAAGGTTAGGACCGACAGCACAGTTCCACGGCCTGTAAACCGGTTGCGCACAAGGAACATACCCGCTGTTGTGGACACAACAAGGGCTGCAAAGGTGGTCGCCAGTGACACCAGAACCGTCAGAACAAGCGTGTTCAAATAACGCGGTTTGCGTAAAATATCCACGTAGACCGCCCATCCCGCATCGCCTTCACCAGATGCCATAAACAGCCGGACTATCGGTAGGGCCAAAAACAAAATCGAAAAGATGAACAGTGGCGTGAGACACGCCATTACGAAAGTACGATTTGTCATAAGAATTCCTCGTGGGATCGCGCGGACGCGACCCCGCTGTTTTGAGGGTGTTATTAGTCGACTTCGGACAAGTAACGTTCGCCAAAGCCAGCTTGCGCCTGTTCCATCTTGGCATAGTCCACCGCAACCGCACGCTCGTAGTCGCTAGCAGGCAGGAATTTGGCCGCCACGTCTGTGGGCAATTCAACAGGGCGCGCTGGTTGAAGATAAGCGTTGGTCCAGATCGCCTGACCTTTATCAGACAGGATAAAGTCCAGCACCTTTTTCCCAAGTTCAGGATTCGGGCCGTTGTTGACCAAGCTCATCACGTAAGGTACGCGAACCGACCCTTCGCAGGGCAGAACAAACTCGAAGTTGCCGTCTTCTTCGTATTTGCCACGGTATGCGTTGAAATCATAATCAAAAAGGATTGGAATCTCGCCTGATACCACACGCGCATAAGACGTTTGCTTTGGTACGATTGGGTAATTTTCACTTAGCTCTTTAAAATATTCGATCGCGGGATCAAAGTTATCGAGATCGCCACCGAACGCCATGTTCACCGCGACAGCACCTGCATAGCCAACAAAAGCAGAGGACGGGTCAAGATATCCAACCATGCCACGATACTCAGGCTTTTTCAGGTCTGCGAAACACTGAGGCACCTCAGCGCCACCAAGGGCGTCTACGTTCACAAAGAAACCAAGAGAACCATAATGGATCGCAAACCACTTGCCATCAGGATCTTTCAGGCCATCAGGAATTTCATCAAACTTGGCAGGCATATAGGCGGTGGCCACACCTTCGTTGCCTGCCTTGATACCTGTTGTCACGCCGTAATAGGCCACGTCGGCAATCGGGTTGTCGCGCTCTGCCAAAAGTTGGCTAAGGGTCTGGCCAGAGTTCTTGTTGTCGTGTGGCATCTGAACATCGATTTCTTTGTCGATCGCTTCCAGCATAGATGCCCAGTCAGCCCATTGTGGTGGGCAGTTGTAGCATACCGCGTCTTCTGCATACGCGGGTGCAGCAAACGTTATTGTCATAAGGGTAGCGGCAAGTTTATATCTCATGTTGATCTCTCCTGTTGGATTATAGCAGTCTCGTGGGTTTGGTCGTTGACGACGGAAAGGCGGTAACCTTTCCGTCGTCTTTGCTTTCGGCAGCCAAAGGCATCAGACTGCCTCCGGCGCGGAAACTGAATGTTTGTTCTTTGTGGGGCAATATCGGCGGAGTTGATCCATTTATCATAGACAGGATCGTTTGACTCGCGCCTGCACCCAACGTGCGGGGTGAGGTTGCAATCGTCGCTAGTGTTGGGTCAATCATCTGACCAACTTTAATGCCATCAAAACCGATAATCGACAGATCACCTGGCACATCAATCGACAGCTGTCGTGCGCTGCGAATGGCGGCCAGGGCGCGGTAATCGTTGGACGCAAAGAGGCCCGTGATGTTCGGATGCCTCTTCAAAAAAGCATCTAATTGAAGCGTCAGGTCATCCCCGTCGTCATCCACTTCTAACAACGCGGGTGGCGTCATCTTGTGATGGGCGCACCCTTCGGCAAAGCCTTCGAAACGCTGACGCGCGCGGTCAGAGCTAAGAAAGTCCAAACCAAAAAAGCCCGTATGTTTATGGTTATTCGCAAAAAACACATCCGCCACCTTTACAGCCGCCGCATGGTCATCCACTGCCCAGCTAGTTTGCCCTTCAGGTGCCGTGTTATACAGCAAACTATGGGGCAGTTTCCGAGCCCGGATCATTTCGAAACCTTCGCTGTTTTGAACATCGCCAACGGTCAAAATGATCCCGTCAACCTGCTTGGCAATTAACGTCCGAATGGCATGAGTTTCCATTTCGGCATTGTAGTTGGTGCAGATCAGCAGCATCTGATAGCCCGCTTCCAAACACACCTCTTGTGCACCCTGCACGGCATCGGCGTAAACTGGGTTTTCGATGGATGGGACAACACAGCCAATCGTGCGGGTGGTGCTGCTTTGCAAAGATCGGCCGACTTCGCTGAAGTAGAAATCAAGTTCTTTGACTGCTGCCAGAACCTTCTCGCGCATTTTGGTGCTAGCGGGGCCCGTGCCGTTCAACACCCGGCTTACGGTTGCAACTCCGCATCCCGCCCGCTGTGCGACGTCCTTAATTGTGGCTGCCTGACCCAACCCCCACCTCCTAATGGAAACGTTTCCACCTATATCTACTAATATTTCATTAAACGCGCAAGAATTTTCCGAACGCCCAAATGTTTTGCTCGAAAACAGGCTTCAAGTGCCTTTCGAAATACAGAAAAAATTTCCAACGATTAAAGCCAGCTTCATTTTTAATGTATGGGACGCAAGAAGAAAGAATGATTCTTTTCTATTATTTTGATGATTTTGCCTTTTGGAGAAAAAGCAAACATCTCTGTGTAGCGTGATATTTTTGAGTCGCCTTTCGAAAAGCAGACGTCTAGCTTCATAACAGTGATGAATGCTTTGCCCAACTTGGCATCAAGGTGGGACAGTGGCTTATATAGCAAAACAATGTTGACAGGCTGCATCAGTGGGAGCCAGCTCGCAGCATGACAAGATGCACATGCGCATTGGCGTTGACCATTGAGCCATGTGAATACGCAACTCGTCAGGTCACAGCGTCAAAATACTGACACCTTGGAGTTCTGCTTGTTGGTATCAACCTCGATCAGGCTGGCATCGACAGCAAGGCGCTGGCCGCTCACCAAGCCATCCGAGAGGCACCGCGCAACGGTTTTCTCAAACAGATGGCGCAGCAGTTTGCTTTCCTGAAAGCGACGATGTCGGTTCTTGGTGATCTGTGAAAGGCCATGTGGCGGGACATCGGATACATCGGGTTAAATTGAAGTGAGTAGGCATTTTATACAAACATGATCACACCCTATAATGTCGCTTGAGAAGAACTAAACAGTCTTCGGCAAGCAAGGGGTGGTTCAGATCTTCTGACTGGTGGGACCGAAAACTGTTACCTTCAAACTTTGTGCGGGCGATGCCGCTTTTAATTCTGGGTGGGACCGAATTGTTGGCTGTGCAAGCCTTAAGTAACATGCTAGTATGATTAGTTAACAGTGTAACTTTGGGGAAGAGGATGACATGTCGGCACGTATCACCCACTATTCAATCCACGACATTCGTTTCCCAACAAGCAGAACGCTGGATGGATCTGACGCTATGAATCTGGCACCGGACTATTCTGCGGCCTACGTCATCCTTCATGTGGATCATGGGCCGGATGGTCATGGGATGACGTTTACCATTGGACGCGGCAACGAGATTTGCTGTTCTGCAATCTGTGCTGTTTCAGATCTGTTAGTGGGAAGAGAGATCGAAGGCCTCTTCACAGATATGGGTGCCACGTGGAAACTGGTCACAGGGGACAGCCAGCTACGATGGACTGGCCCAGAAAAAGGTGTGATCCATCTGGCGGCAGCGGCCGTGATTAACGCAATCTGGGACATGTATGGCAAACATGTGGACAAGCCAGTTTGGCAGTTGATTGCGGGGATGTCGCCTAAAGATATGGTTTCTCTGATCGACTGGCGTTACCTTTCAGATGCATTGTCACCATCAGAAGCGGTAGAACGCCTTCAAGAGCGCGCGCCGACCAAAGAGGCACGGCTTTCTGAAATGAAAGACACTGGTTATCCCGCTTACACGACATCCGCTGGATGGCTTGGTTATTCCGACGAAAAAATAAGATCTTTGATGCGCGCAGCGCTGGCGGATGGTTGGACCCATTTCAAGATGAAAGTTGGGGCCAATATTGAAGATGACCGCCGACGCGCCAGGATTATTCGAGATGAAATTGGTCCGGATCGGTTCCTGATGATGGATGCCAATCAGGTCTGGGGTGTCGATGAGGCGATTGTCAATATGGACCGATTGGCAGAGTTTGATCCGTGGTGGATTGAAGAGCCGACAAGCCCTGATGATATTCTTGGACATGCCCGGATCGCGCACGCCGTTGCCCCAATCAAGGTCGCAACGGGGGAGCATTGCCACAACGCCGTGATGTTCAAGCAGTTGATGCAGGCCAAGGCCATTGCCGTCTGCCAGGTCGACAGCTGCCGGCTTGCTGGCCCTAACGAAATTCTGGCAGTTATGCTGATGGCTGACAAGTTCAACGTCCCTGTGTGCCCGCATGCAGGTGGGGTTGGACTGTGCGAGCTCATCCAGCACATGAGCTTTGTCGACTATATCGCAGTGTCAGGACGTCTGGAAAATCGAGTGCTGGAATATGTTGATCACCTGCACGACCACTTCATCGACCCGGTGCGCACGAGGGATGGGCATTACATCCCACCGCAAATGCCTGGATTCTCGGTTGAGATGAAAGCGCAGAGCATTGCTGAGCATACATTCCCAACTGGGAAAGTTTGGGTAAGCTAAGACCGCGACGGAAGATTGGGCATTTTAGGCGATTGTGCGTTGTCGCTGATCTTCCAGACTATTGATCATCCAATTCGATGACCTGACCCTCACGCAGATAGAGCTGGGTTTTTGGCCCGACCCAAACCCGCGGGGGGGTGCAAGGTAAATAATGCCACCGGGCGGCAGGCTTATGAATTGGCTGGGATAGTGTACCGGATGAGCAACGCCACAAACCATGGTTTTAGTTGATCCGCATTGGTAGCGCAGCCCATTCACGTCCAGCCACAACGATCGATTTTGTGGGCCTATCACCTCATTCTTGGTCACCAGCCAATCGCCACTTGGATTTAAGGTGTCAGCAAGTTTACCTTTGCGCCATTGCCGGACCGCTTCTGCTGGAAGGCGCGCTTTGAAAGGTCCTGATCACGCAATATCCAGCAACATGGTCCATTGTATCGGCTTCATCGACATAGCCGGTCTCATTGTGGATCACGACTTCCCAATCGGATTGTTCAGAACTACGTGGAATATGCACGTTATCATGTGCCTGAAAATGACAGAGATTACTTTGGCAAAGATTACTGGCTCCGGCGTCACGTTTGCGTCGTTTTTAGCAGTGTAATCCACTCAGTTGAACCCGATGTAGTCATCTTTTCAATTAACGCCAAGGCCTGCCCCGATCCTTGGCGAACCTTCCACGGGTGGCAGGCAAGCTGGATCAATCACGGCCGTCTTTGCTAGCCTTTCTGGCGAAATCGCGTCATCGCCTGACCGATGACACATGCACTTCAATCACTTGCCAGAAAGATAGCGAAGCTAGCGATTTCTTTTGCTTGCGTGATCCGACGCCTCGGTTGACGCGCCCCAAACGTGGCGTGGGCCTTTTGATAATCCCAAAGCGTGCCAATACGAGCCCGCAGGCTATGGATTGTACTGTGCTATGGCAGATGCAGTTGCACCCTATCCCTGGCATGATAAAATCTGCCGCGACGCTTTTTTGTCTGGTTAATAGGGGCCGCCTTGATCGCGCCATAGACAAATCGGTTGGGTGCCGCGATGATTGCAGACGCAGCAGAAAATACGTTGACGATGCCGGCACTGCCTGCGTCCATCATCCAAGCGAGGAATGCGCGCGTGGTCCAATACATTGAGCGCACATTCAGGCTGAAACTGAAGTCGAATACGTCTGCATCGCAATTAAGATTGGTTCCTTGATGAACGAAGCCTGCAAAATTACACAGAATATCAGACGTCCTAACTGAGTTGGCAAATTGCGTTACTGCTGTATTATCAGAGACGTCCAGCGCTTGGGCCTCGCGCTAAATTTGGCCAATTTCTAAATCCATCAGCGTTGATAGGCGTGGTCTGCCGGCCGTGCCCCGCGGCGCAAACGCGCCAGTGGTCGCCAATCAGATCTCCGGTCCCGCCGCTGTGACCACCGCCGGCTTTCCTCGCAATCTCATGTCTATCCCATCGGTCATGTCGGCGGCTTGTTTCGCGGTGAAAACTAAAGTAACATTCTAGCATGTTAACATCTGAACCAGCCGTGCAACAAACCGACCGTGACGCACCGATAAAGTTGACACCGTTGTCTTCGTATAAGGGCACGTTGTCGAGCCGCGTGTACCGCAGCCTGAAAGATGCCATTCTATCGCTGTCTTATCAGCCCGGTCAGATTATGCGCAAACGGGATATTTGTGAACAATTGGATATTTCTCGCAGTCCAGTATCCGAAGCGGTGACGCGGCTGGCAGCGGAAGGTTTGGTTGACGTTATGCCGCAGTCCGGCACGTTCGTTGCCCGGTTCTCGATGGACGAAATCCGGGAAGGTGCATTTCTGCGTGAGGCGTTGGAGCTTGCCGCTGTCGAACGTGTTGCCCAGACCATCACCGAAGATCAGGTCAAACGGCTCAAAAGAAATCTCCGGGTGCAAGAGGCTCTGGTCGATGATCTGGACGTACAGGGCTTTTATGAACTTGACAGCGAAATGCACAATCTGATTTTGGGCTTTACCAACTACCGACGTCTTGCCGCCATGGCCGAGACGAGCTGGCTGCAAGTCAACCGTGCGCGGCAACTGGTACTTCCCAATCCGAAAAGAGTTGCAGATACGCTAGCAGAACACAAAGCCATCGTCTCTGCGCTCGAGGCGCGCGACCCAGACACAGCGCGGCAGGCAACCAAGACGCATCTGCGTCAATTACTATTGAATCTGGAGGCAATCGAGCGGGAACGCCCCGATCTGTTTGATAAACCATGAGCCGCGCCAATCGTCCGCGCTATGCAGCGCGCCTCAATGCGTTCAAGCAACTATCGCCAGGATCAGATGTACGAGACTGGATCACTGCGGCCGGCCAGGTTGGTGGGCTTGGAGCCGCGGATCTGAACTTCCCAGACCATTTCGCCATCTATAACGCAACCCAGATGGCAGGTTTTCTGAATGATGCGGGGATGACTTTGAATGGTGTTGCGATGCGATACTATTCCGACCCGGGATTCAAACTGGGGGCCTTTACCCATCCGGATCCGCAAGTGCGCAGTGCGGCGTTGGATATCACCAAGCAAGGCGTTGACACCTGTGCCGCAATGGGCGGCAAAACGGTCACACTATGGATGGGCCAGGACGGGTTCGATTATGCTTTTCAGATGGACTATGCTGCGGCCTGGGATCGCACCATCGAGGCAATTTCAAAGATCTGCGCGCATAATCCGGCAATCGACATCGCGATCGAGTATAAACCAAATGAACCCCGTGCTTATGCATTGATGCCTGATATAGGCACGACTTTGCTGGCGTGTCACGCGGTGAACGCCCCCAATCTTGGGGTCACGCTCGACTTTGCCCATGTGCTTTATGCCGATGAAATGCCCGCACATTCTGCGGCGTTGATCGGCAGGCATTCGCGCATGATCGGCTTGCATTTGAATGACGGTTACGGAAAGCGCGATGACGGGCTGATGGTAGGCTCCGTGCATGCAATCCAAACTGTAGAGCTTTTGGTGGCGATGCTGCGGATGAACCAGACAGATGTGATTTATTTTGACACGTTCCCTGATATGGGCGGGCTGAACCCGATCGAAGAGGCGCGGACAAACATTGCACTTACCGATCGATTGATGGAGGTAGCAGAGGCGCTGTCTGACGATGTGGCGCTTGGGGAGGCTATTGATCAGCAGGATGCCGCCCTGTCACATCGTATCGTCGCCAAGGCTTTGTTCGGCGGATGACCCTTTTGGTCATCGGCGCATTGCACTGGGACGTGGTGGTGCGGGCCGCCCGATTGCCACAATTGGACGAAACGCTGCGCGGACGGGATGTGCTCTACCAGTTTGGTGGCAAAGGCGGCAACCAAGCGGTTGCGGCGGCCAAGGCCGGGGCGCAGGTTGGATTTGCAGGGCGCATCGGTTCTGATGCTGCAGGCGCTTCCATGCGATTGCTTTTGGAAAAAGAGGGTGTTGATCTAAGCCAGCTTCAGCAAGGGACTGGTGCATCAGGGATGAGTGCTGCCATTGTGACCGAGCATGGTCAGTATGGTGCTGTCATCGTATCCGCTGAAAATCACATGTACGACACATCAGCCCTTAAAATTCCAACACGATGCGCAATGTTGCTTTTGCAAAATGAGATGCGTTTGGGTGTATTTGCCGTCTGCGCTGCAGCAGCCCGCAAGCAGGGCGCGCGTGTTGTCTGGAATGCGGCGCCGGCGAGTGATGTCTCTCTCAGCGATCTGGCGCTTGTTGACACACTCATCGTGAACCGGTTAGAGGCCGCAGATATTCTGGAACGTAATGACGTTGACTGTGATCCAGTAGCCGCTGTTAGGTTGCTTTCGGCGCTGGCACCAAACGCCGAAATCATTATCACCTTAGGGGGCGATGGTGTGGTCTTTGCCGCGCCGGGCCAGCCGTGTGAACTCCAATCGGCACATTCCGTCAAAGTGGTTTCAACACATGGGGCGGGCGATGTCTTTGTGGGGACTTTTGCAGCAGGCCGCCTAAAGGGATTATCTTTGTCCCAGGCGGTCGCCGCAGGACAGAAAGCCGCGGCCGCGCATATCGCTCAGAGCCGATAAAAAGTCTGTGCCGTACCACCAAAGAGGCTCTGTTGTGCCTCAGTGGGCAGATGGGCGGTAAGAACGCGCGCGGCGTCATGCCATGCGTCATAGCTGGCTTCAAGTCGGCAAACCGGCCAGTCTGACCCCCACATCATCCTATCTGGCCCAAAAACCTTGAGCAGGTGATCTGAGTAGGGCCGCATCGCCTCAATTGACCAGCCATCGGTTTCTGTGACCAGGCCGGAAAATTTGCAAAACGCGGCAGTGTTCTCGGCCAGATGGGCCATACCTGAGGCCCAAAAAGAAAAGCTGTCTTTTGAATGTGTGCGTATCTGAGGTTTCATGCAATGATCTATGACGACCCGCATATCAGGGTAGCGCAACAGCAGCGTAAGGAAATTTTCCAGGTGCCGGGGAAACCCGAGCGCATCAAACGTGAGATCACACTCTACAATCAACTCATAGGCCCATTGGATATCTTTGCGTAGCATCCATGCCACATCAGGGATATCCTGGATCATCGGTCTCACACCCAAGAACTTGGGATGTTTCGCCAGCCTGCGCAAATGGTGCGCATGGGACGGGTCCTCGAAATCGATCCAGCCCACGACCCCGGCCACCCGCGGAGATGTATCTGCAATTCCCAACATATATTCGGTTTCTTCCACCGACGCGGCGGCCTGCACAAGCACCGTTTGATCTATCCGGTGAGCGATCAAATGTGGTTCCAGATCCGCCGGGCCGTAGGGTCGGGCAAGGATCGCATTGTCCATTGGCATCCAATCATAATCCCCGCGCGCGGGATTCCAAAAATGTTGATGACTGTCGATTTTCCGGCTCATGGTGCATCTCCGTGCATCAGCCCTGCTGACTTTAGGTCCACCCAGAGGGCGTCAGGGATTTGGGCGCTATGGGCCCCGATATTGCTATTCATCTCTGCCAGGCCTTGACCACCCGGGATAACCGATAAGACGGCAGGATGACGTAATGGAAACTGGAACGCTGCATCAACCAACCGGACACCATGCGCCTTGCAGATCTGCTCGATTTTACTGACACGGGTCAGAATGCTTTGTGGTGCCGGTTTGTAGTTGTAATACGCGCCCGGCTTTGGGCCAGTTGCCAGAACACCCGAATTATAGGGGCCACCTATGATGACGCCAATGCCCCGCGCCACACAAAGCGGCAGAAAGCTTTCCAGCGCTTCCTGCTCCAACAATGTATAGCGCCCAGCAAGCAGGAATATGTCAAAATCTCCGCGCTCTGCCAGCCACTGGCAAGGTTGCCAGTCGTTTACGCCCGCGCCAAAGGCCTTGATCACACCCTGCTCTCGTAAAGAGAGCAATGCGCCATAGCCGCTGTTCATCAATTCGGCCAGCTTTGCGTCCAAAACCTCTTGGGAGCCGTGGTTCGCCAGATCGATGTCGTGAACAAAAAGGACATCAATCCGGTCTATACCCAGCCGTTCAAGGCTGAATTCAATAGACCGCATCACTCCATCGTAAGTATAATCATAGGTCTCTTTGCGGGCAGGCACGTCGAACCACTTGTCTTGCCCGTCACGCTGTTCGGGCGTCGTTACCTTTAGTAATCGTCCCACTTTGGTAGATAAAACATAGCTGTCACGGTCCTTTCCACGCAAAAAGGAATTCAGCCGGGTCTCTGACAGGCCAAGACCATATAACGGTGCTGTATCGAAATACCGGACACCTGCATCCCAGGCACAGCTTAAAACCGCCTGAGCCTCATCGTCGCTTATGGCGCGATAGAGATTTCCAAGCGGCGCCATTCCCATTCCAAGTTTGGTGAACGCCAGACCGCCACTACCCAGTCGGTCCCAATGATTGGTCTGTAAAGCCATCAGGTCTCCTTTCACTGACATGCTAGTATGAATACTGCTAGACTGCATCCCTAAATTTTTGCAACATGGACATATGGGAGGACATGCATGCAGCGTTTTGAAACAGTCTTTGGAACAGTCAAACCGGTTATCGCGATGGTTCATTTAGGGGCCTTGCCCGGCACACCTTTGCACGACACTGAAAAGGGTCTGGATGGCCTGTTAGAGGCCGCACAGGCCGACCTTTCAGCACTTCAGTCGGCGGGTGTGGATGCAATTATGTTCGGCAATGAAAATGATCGCCCTTATGAATTTGATGTCGACACCGCCAGCACGGCGACAATGGCCTATTTAATTGGCCGGCTTCGGGATCAAATCACAGTACCTTTTGGTGTGAATGTTTTGTGGGATCCTCACAGTACAATTGCCTTGTCAGCAGCGACAGGCGCTGCTTTTTGTCGAGAGATTTTTACCGGCACTTACGCCAGCGACATGGGCCATTGGGCGCCGGATGCGGGCAGTGCGCTGCGCTACCGCAATCAGTTGGGCCGCAGTGACCTGTTGATGCTTTACAATATCAGTGCCGAATTTGCTGATAGCCTTGATCGCCGCTCTCTGCCGGACCGGGCGCGCTCTGCAGTGTTTTCCTCTGTGCCGGACGCAGTTCTGGTGTCGGGACAGATCACCGGCGAAGCAGCAAAGATGGAGGATCTTGAAGCGGTCAAATCCGTGCTGGCGGATGTTCCAGTGCTTGCGAACACTGGCGTGAAGCATGACACGGTGGCCGAGGTCATGCGGGTGGCAGATGGCTGCATCGTTGGGTCATCGCTTAAGGTCAATGGAGACACTTGGAATGCTGTGGACCTGGATCGCGCCCGTGATTTCATGGACAGGGTCAGAGCCACCAGATGATTGCGGATGACCTAAAAGCCCTGATGCTGATCCCCGGTCTTTCCGGGCACGAGGGCCGGGTGGCTGCGGCGATCGCTCAACGAATGCCGATCCCTTGCACAACGGACCGATTGGGCAATCTGATCGCAACATTTCCTGGTACTGGCCCGTCGGTCATGCTGTTTACCCATATGGATCAGCTTGGGTTCATTGTTCGCAAGATCGAAGACAATGGTTTGATCCGCGTACACCGTATGGGCGGTGTGCCGGAACGCGCCCTGCCCTCGCAATCGGTGGTATTAAGCACACGCGACGGGCGGGATATCCCCGGCGTATTGGCCAACAAAAGCCATCATGCAACGCAACCGGATGAAAAGTATTCCGTCCTGCGTGCGTCAGAACTCTACATCGACACAGGCCATAGCACCAAATCGGCGGTAGAAGCGGCAGGCATCACAATCGGAACGCCTGTCACCTACGCGCCAAACGTAATTGACCTTGCAGAAGAACGGATTGCAGGCACCGCCGTTGATGATCGCGCGGGATGTGCTGTGTTGCTGGACGTCGCCCGGCGCTTAGCCAAGCGGACAGCTGGACCAACTGTTCATGTCGTCTTTTCGACGCAAGAAGAGTTCAATTTGCGTGGCGCACTTCCCGCGGCTCAGGCTTTGACGCCCGATATCGCAATACAGATCGACCTGATGCTCGCCAGTGATACGCCGGATGCATCTGATCTTGGCGATATGGTTCTGGGCGGCGGGCCGGGCATGAGCCTTTATAGCTTTCATGGTCGCGGAACCCTTAACGGTGTGCTGCCGCATCCCGCACTTGTCTCGCTCTTTGAAGGTGCGGCCGAGGACAAAGGAATTGGTTTGCAGCGATCTGCACAAGTCGGCGTTTTGACAGACCTCAGTTATGTCCAGACTGTTGGCCAAGGTGTTGCCAGCATCGATCTGGGCTTTCCAATGCGATACAGTCATTCATCGCTTGAGGTCTGCCAGTTGAGCGATCTGGAAGACCTGTCCCTGCTGCTAACTGCCGGAGTCGAACGTATCCAACCTGATTTCAAATTGGAGCGATGGTGATGAGTTATACGCTGGGTGTCGACATCGGCACCTTTGAAACCAAGGGCGTTCTGGTCGATGCGTCGGGGATGGTTATCGCAACGGCGCGCCAGGCCCACAAGATGATCGTACCGCAACCGGGTTGGGCTGAGCATAGGCCGGAAGAAGACTGGTGGGGAGATTTTGTTAACGTCACAATAGAGTTGATCGGTATGGCGGGCTGTGATCCGAAAGAGATCAAGGCCGTTGCGTGCTCGGCAATTGGGCCGTGTATGTTACCGGTTGACGCCAACGGCACGCCGCTGATGAACGGTGTTCTTTACGGTGTTGATAGTCGTGCGATGTCGCAAGTTGATGCTTTGACCACGCGGATCGGGGAAGACGTCATTCTTGATCGGTGTGGGAATGCGTTGACCTCGCAGTCTGTGGGTCCGAAAATCCTTTGGCTGAAAGAGGAACAACCGGAGATCTATGCCAAAACGGCCAAGATTTTGACCTCGACCAGTTTCCTTGTGCATCGACTGACAGGACAATACGTCATCGACCATTACACTGCTGCGAATTTTTCGCCGGTCTATGATGTGGGGACGCAAGATTGGTGTTTCGATCTTGCTCCTGAAATTATAGCGCCTGACATGCTGCCGCGCCTTTTGTGGTCTGCGGAAATTGCTGGCCATGTCACGGCTGAAGCCGCTGCGGCCACGGGGCTGGCCATTGGAACGCCTGTGACCACGGGTACAATTGATGCCGCCGCCGAAGCATTGAGCGTTGGCGTAGGATCACCGGGCGATATGATGATGATGTATGGCTCCACCATCTTCATCATCACGCTCACGCGGGAACGGGTGCGCGATGCCCGTCTTTGGTACGCGCCGTGGCTCTTTCCCGGGCAGCATGGCTCAATGGCAGGGCTGGCGACATCGGGGACGTTAACGCATTGGTTTCGGGATCAATTTGCCCGTGAATTACTGCATGACACGGCGTTTGCGACATTGGCAAAAGAGGCAGAAACCATTCAACCCGGCGCAGAAGGATTGCTTTTCCTGCCCTATTTCTCTGGTGAGAGGACCCCGATCCATGACCCACAGGCAAAGGGATCTTTTTTCGGTCTGAACCTGACGCATCAGCGTGGACATATGTACCGTGCACTAATCGAGGGCATCGCATTCGGCACCGCCCATGTTGTAGAGACCTACCGCGAGGTCGGAGTGGACCTTAGCCGAATTCTGGCAGTCGGGGGTGGCACGAAAAACAAGCTATGGCTGCAGGCGACATCTGACGCGTCGCAGGTAGATCAGATCATTTGCGAAAAAACCGTTGGTGCCAGCTATGGTGATGCGTTTCTGGCAAGGGTCGCAATAGGAGACGCTGATATCGGCGATATCGCAACCTGGAACCCGCCAGAAACGCAGGTTAAGGCGGCACATGTGCCGGCCTACGCGAAAGGTTACCTTCTGTTTCGCAGGTTTTATGAGCAGACCAAGGACATCGCCGCAGAGCTTTCTGAATGAAACTGCTTGGGGCCGGCACACAGTACTTCCACAGCCTGTCGAAAGGACCGACCGGATTGTGACGGGCAGCTTTCTGACATCAAACCGCATGAGGGCGTAATTTGTCGACCTCTGGCCGATAGGGCGCGGCTCCGGCAGGCAGCTCTGGGACAATTACTGCGTCTTCATATTTTAATTGCTTGACGAGAACCGGGAGTAATCGGCGAAACGCTGCCAAAATCGAAGGTTCCGCGGCTGGCAATTCATGTTTGATCATGTCGTGCAACTTGGGCAAATTGTAGTAAGGGACCATCGTGAACATATGATGTTCCACGTGGTAGTTCATGTTCAGATATATGAACTGGCTAATAGGATTCATCATCACTGTACGGGTGTTGAGACGGTGATCGGTTACATTCTCGGCAAGCCCGAGATGCTGTAGAATACCCGTCATCACATGATGCCAGGCACCATAGATCCGTGGCAGCCCGATCAGCATCACAGGAATAAGCGACCAATTCCATAGCGCTAGAGCAATAGTAGCAGCATAAATGACGACCCAAATGCGTGCTGTCCGAAAGACCAGATGATGATCAGCATCTCGCAGGTAGACCGCCTCTTCAGGATGAATGCGCCCGCTTGCATGCAAAAACATACGCCGGATTGCTGCAATGAAATCAGATATGCCAATGAACATCAGCGCTATCCGGACAAGATCGGGGGGGCGCATTGCAACGATCTCGGGATCTCGCCCCACGATTATTGTGTCTGTGTGATGCCGGACATGGCTTGCCCGCCAGACGACCGGACTACGCATGATCATAAAACTGGCGATATGATAGACAACATCGTTCATCCAAGGCGTGGCGAAGGCTGTTTTGTGCCCACATTCATGCCATCTGGAATCCGAGGCAGAGCCATAAAGCACGCCATATGCCAGCCAGAATGGCGCAGACCACCAAGACGGCCACAAGGCGATAGCGATGCCTGCAAAGACCACCATAGTGCCCAACCAAATGACTGTATCCCGCAGCGCCAGCGCATCAGATTTTACCATCAGCGCACGAATTTCTGCGGGATCAACTTTCGGTCGAAACCAAGCAGGATTTGCAGTTGCAGTTTCTACCGCGCGTCTGGCTGCATCGCCGTTAAGTGAATAGTCTTTGGGCATTTAAAACGCTCTTTCGCTTAGCTCCAGCGGATTAGAAAAAGTCTACGAGGCTCTTTACAGGTCACGGACAGATTACTTCACTGCCCCCGCTGCCATTCCTTTGATAATATAACGTTCAAGCGCGATGCCGATGACGATTAGCGGCAGGATCGCAGCGAAACTGAGTGCTGCCATCGACCACCAACTGATGCCCTGGCTGCCGGTTTGGCTGGCTACCATAACAGGTAATGTCTTGGCATGGCTTGATGTTAACAGCGCAGCAAAGAAGTATTCGTTCCACGTCAAAACCAGCGATAGAATGAAGGCTGCCACCATACCAGGCAGGGCAATGGGCAAAATGATGGTCAGGAATGCTCCCCAAATGGACAGGCCATCAACGAGGGCAGCCTCCTCCAATTCAGACGGAATTGATCCGAATTGGTCACGCATAATCCAGATGACAATCGGCAAGACCGTAAGCGCATACAGCAGGATCAGCCCAATTCTGGTGTCCAGCATGCCAAGCGCCTTGTAAAGAACGAGGAACGGCAGGGCCAAGACCACCGGCGGTAAGATGAGCTGGCTCAGAAAAAAGAACGAAATGTCCGAATTGCGCATGAACCCGAATTTGTAGTTAAACCGCGACAAACCATAGGCCGCACAGCTTCCCAAAGCCACGGCAAGGATGGAGGCTGACACCGAAATGATGGTCGAATTCCAGAATCGTTTGAGAAACTCTGCCCGCACGGTGCTTTCATTGCCAATCGTGTCAGGTGACAAGCCCAACGATCGCCACCCCAGCCATTTGGGGGTGTAATCCCAATAGGGGACGATATTCCCTTTCATCACGTCCGGCGCCATTTTGAAGCTGGTTGTTATGGTCCAGTAGATAGGAAATAGCGCAATAAATGCCCACAGGATCAAGATCCCGTAAATGACTATGCGTCCTGAAAAACGTTTGGCTCGAAAGGCGCGATCTGCATCGCTGTCGTGAAAAATTTGATCTGTCATGCTAATACCTTGGTCGCATCCAGCGGTCTGCCGCCTTGATCAGAATGGTCATCGCGATCACGATCACCACCAAGTAGAACATTGCGAGCATTGTACCATACCCCACGTTTGATCGGTCCCTGTATTCTCTGAAGATAAACGACGTCACGCTGTCCGTCGCTCCTCCTGGCCCGCCCGAGGTCACATTGATGATGATATCCGCCAGCTTGAGTTTGAAAATGATGCGGATCAGGATCGCGGTGATCGAGACCGGCAGCATCAGCGGAAAGGTTACTTCCCAAAAGCGCGTCCAGGCGTTTGCACCGTCCACTTCGGCGGCTTCGTTCAAGTCCTTGGGAATCGCCTGAAGCCCTGCAAGGATCATGATCATCATAAAGGGGATGTAGGTCCAGGCATCCATCAGCATGATCATCAGGCGGGCGATTTCGGGCGACGAAAAGAACGAGGGTTTGTCGACGCCGATTTCGCGAAGTATCCGCGCAATGGGACCAAACCTGTTTTCCAGCATTGATTTGCCGATCATCCACGAAACAGCAACCGGCGATAACATCAAGGGTAGCAGAAATGCGACTCTGAAAAATTTGCGCCCCTTGATCTGGGCGTTCAGCAAAAGGGCGAGCCCAAAAGCAATGGCGTATTCGGCGATTATCGCCAGCGAATACCAGACCATGTTGCGCATCGCGTTCCAATAGAACGGGTCAGTCCACATCTGGCGGACATTGTCCCAACCGTTGAATTTTCTGCCGTCAGGCGATGCCAAATTCCAATCTGAAAAGGCAATTATCAGTCCAAAAAGGAGAGGAAAGACCACCATCGACACAACAAAAAGCGTTGCAGGCAAGATAAACAGTGTGCGTTTGCCATGTTCACCACGTGTGATGACCTGACCTGCACACAGACAGATCGCCCAGAGGATGTAGGCATAAAGAGTGGGGCGCCAGGTTTCAAAGCCGATGCTGATCCAGCCGGTCTGATCGGCAGCTTGCAGAGCGACCACAAAAAACATCAAGGCGGCAGAACCCCAGACAATCCTCTTACCAAACTGCTTGCGTTGGTCGGAGATATTGTCGGCAGTCACGACGTGAAGCAGATCACCTTCGGTACTCATGGCAATGCGGCCTCGGGTTGGAGTGTTGGGGTCAGACCGCCGGATAAACCGGCGGTCTGGCTGTTATGATCACAGGCCAAGTGATGCCTTGTAAAGCGCAACCTGATTGTCGCGGCCGATCTGGTCCGTAATCTTTTCCCAGGCCTCCGCGATCGCATCGCCGATTTCCTGCGCAGATCCGTACTGACCGGCATACCCCTTCGCCAACTCATCTTCCGCGACTGAATAGTACTGGAAGATGCCGGGAATCCTGGGTTCGATAGCCGCGTTTTTGTGGTTGTAGCTGTCCGCGTTTGACCCAAGATAGTCCTCGATGTACGCGCGGTCATACCCGGCGGCTTCCCATTCGTCATATTGGAAGTGTGAATTCCGGTATGGCTGGAAGCCGGATGGATAGGCTGACATCCAAAGTGAGAGGTCCTTGCCACCCAGATGGGCCGCCGCACTCCATGCCGCTTTGCGCTTCTTGTCGTCGCCCTGGACGTTCTTGGTCACATAGACGCCCCAACCGAGGTAGGCCATGTTTGGGGCCTCGTTGTAGGTATCTTCCCAAGCGCCAGTCTGGCTGTTGTAGACACGATCAGAACCGGGGTTGATCCCGAAACCCACAACATCACCAACGACAGAGGTGTCCGACGTACGCGCGTTGGAGCCGATATCACCCCACCACATCAACATCGAACCGGTCCCTGCAAGGAACTGCTGGAAGCCGGTCGTTCCGGGGTCTGCGTTGATCTGATCTGCTGGGTACGCGCCTGCCTCGATCAGATCGAGCACGTCCTGAATTGCCTGAACCCAAGCGGGGTTGTTGACGCGGGGTTTCATCGTATCGGGATCAAACAGCCACGCGGGGTCCGATGGGTGCTTGGCATAGGCCGCAGCGCGGTTCTCAAGGAAGTAGAAACCAAAGCCGCCCCAACCTTTGAGCGGGTCAAGATAGCCATGGGCTGGCAGACCGGTCAGAGGGTCCTCTTTCCCGATCAGCGCCTTGGAGGCGGCATTAACCTCTTGCCACGTCTTGGGCACAGATGCGCCGCCAATTGCGCCGTCACCGAAATAGTCGGTTCGGTAGCAGAAGGTGTGGCAATCGCCGTCAATGGTGACGCGATATTTCTTTCCATCCCAAGTGCCGACCGGGGCCTGCAGATAGCTTACCAAATCGTCTGCCTCAATCTGCTCTTCGACCCATGCAGGCATCTCGTCCAGCAGACCTTTGCCGGCCGTATCACCTTCGAAAGGCGCGCCCATTTCGATGATGTCAAAGTCGACAGTGCCGGTGGCAATCGCCTGCTGCAAGCGCGGGTTATAATCCGCCTGCGCAAGGTCGACCCAGTTGATTTTTGCCCCTGTGTAGGCTTCCCATGGCTTCAGGAATCCCCGGAACAAAAAGTTGTGCAGGTTTTGGTTGTTCAGACCCATAAAGGTCAGTTCAACACCCTCAAATTCACCTTCGGCGACGCGCTCTTTGGTGGGTCCTAGGCAAAGGCCGCCGACCTTTTGCCAATCGGCATCTGTGGGCGAGCCTGCACCAACGCCCGGAATCTGCAGGATTTCCGCGCGAAGTGAAGCATGGCCGCCTGCTGCGGCATATTTGGGCGCCAGACCTCCCATGGCGGCAAGGGCGCCAACGCTGGCAGCCCCCTGAAGCATCTTCCGGCGGCTTAGTTGCCGCTGTATAATCGTGTTATAATGATCGACTTTCATTTCAATTCCTCCCTTTCCGCAAACATTCGCCTCTATGCTATCGGCCATTGGTCGCTTCGGTGTTGAGCCCCCAGCAAGAGAGCCTCAAGAACGAGAGACGGCAGCCTCAAGAAACGGTTTGTCTGGAACAAAGTCCTTCTAAAAACGACGTCTGTCAAGCTACTAACATGCTAGTCAGGTCAGAGCTGGACAAAGGCCGGACCATGGGCTACCCAGATTGCATAGGGAAATTCCGGACAAAGGGGGGGCAATGGCCGAGGTTTGCGTTAGGCAACTATTTAAGAGCTACGGTGAAACAGCCGTAATCCACGGCATTGATGTGGAAATTTCCGACGGTGAATTTGTGGTGCTTGTTGGCCCGTCCGGTTGCGGCAAATCCACCTTGTTGCGAATGATCGCCGGACTGGAAGAAATCACATCAGGCGACGTCACAATTGGTGACCGCCGAGTGAACAACCTCTCCCCAAGAGAGCGCGACATCGCAATGGTTTTTCAGTCATATGCGCTTTATCCACACAAAACCGTCGAAGCCAACATGGGCTTTTCGCTGAAGTTGCAGAAATTGGATAAAGCCGAAGTCAAACGCCAGGTGGCGGACGCCGCTGAAATCCTCGGCCTGACGCCATACCTCAAGAGATACCCAAGGGCGCTTTCGGGCGGACAGCGTCAACGGGTGGCTATGGGCCGGGCGATAGTGCGCAATCCCCAAGTGTTCCTGTTCGACGAGCCTTTGTCGAATTTGGATGCAAAATTACGCGTTCAGATGCGAACAGAGATACGAGAACTTCACCAGCGTCTGCAAACGACAACGGTCTATGTGACCCACGACCAGATTGAAGCCATGACCATGGCTGACAAGATCGTCGTCTTGAACGATGGCTATGTTGAACAAATCGGCAGCCCGCTTGAGCTTTATGACCGTCCTAAAAACAAATTTGTCGCCAGCTTTATCGGTTCACCCTCGATGAACCTTTTGACTGGTGACGTGTCCGCCGTCGATGGTGGTAAGGCCACATTATCTCTGGCGGGCTCAACACTGATGGTTCCGACCCGCGACAGCATCGCGGCGGGTCAAAAGATTAGTCTAGGGGTGCGACCTGAACACCTCAAACTTGCAAGTGCGGGATTGCGCGCAAAGGTGCGGGTGGTGGAGCCGACGGGGGCGGAGATTCACGTGGTGTTCCAGTTTCAAGATCACGAAATTACCGCCGTGTTTCGCGAACGGCACACTTTGGCACCTGGTGACGAAGTGTTCCTAGACGTTGAAATGGATAAGGTGCATCTGTTTGATGCAGAAACAGGCGAACGGCTCGGTTGACCTAAGACGGCTATCTTTCACGGCCCTTTACAAGAGGTTCGCTATCAAGATCGAATAGGGAGGCATTAAGAATGTTGAAAGGAATTGATCCACAGCTGAACGCAGACGTATTGCAGTGTCTACGCGCAATGGGGCATGGTGATGCGCTGGTGATCTCGGATACCAACTTTCCCGCAGACAGCGTTGCGCGCGAAACTGTCCTTGGCAAATTGCTCCGTATGGAAAATCTGACCAGTGCTGAAGCGATTGGTTCGATCCTTTCGGTCCTTCCACTGGATACATTTGTTGATGATTTTGCCATGCGCATGGAGGTTGTTGACGCCCCAGACGAGATACCGGACGTACAAAAAGAAGTGCAGGCGCAGATTGATCTGGCAGAGGGCCAACCCCGACCGATGCTTAGCGTCGAACGGTTTGCCTTTTATGATCTTGCACGGCAAAGCTATGCAGTCATTCAAACCGGTGAGCGGCGTTTCTACGGCTGCTTTGTCCTGCGCAAGGGTGTGGTCGGACCAGACGAATGAGCCTTGATGTCGTCATCTTGGGGGTATTTGTCGCGGACACTGCGTATCGGGCCAAGCGGCAGCCCCGCATGGGTGAAACCATCCTCGGGAACTCTTTTGCGCTGGGTCCTGGTGGCAAAGGATCAAATCAGGCAGTTGCCGCTGGCATGGCTGGGGCCTCTGTCGGTTTCGTCACAAAACTCGGTCAGGATCCCTTCGCTGATATGGCGCTTGCAACCTGGCAGAAAGCAGGAGTGACACCGCTCGCAACCCAACACCCGGAAAGCTACACCGGTGCAGCCTATATTTTTGTTGATGATAAAACCGGCGATAACGCAATTATTGTCTGCCCGGGCATTGCAGCGTCAATCAGCCGCTCTGACATTGATCGTCACAAACAGGCCATCTCTCAGTGCAAAGTGTTCCTGACCCAACTTGAACAGCCCTTGGAGGCGGCTGAATATGCTTTGGCATGCGCGAAAAAGGCAGGTGCCACCACAATTCTAAATCCGGCCCCTGCGGCCGATCTGCCAACCAATATGATCGCGCTTTGCGACTATGTGACCCCAAATGAAACCGAAGCAGAGGCGATCACAGGCGTGAAAGTTGTTACCGCCGCCGACGCGACCAAAGCTGCCGAAGTTTTGCTTAATCAAGGCGCGGGTGCTGCCATTATCACGCTTGGTGAAAATGGCTGTCTTTATCATGATGGAACCAGTCCGGTTCACGTACCGGCACTCAACGCAGGCACGACCATCGAAACCACTGGCGCGGGCGATGCTTTCAATGGTGGATTTGCTGCGGCCCTTGCCGAAGGGAAATCGCCTCTTGATGCAATCCATTTTGGCACAGCGACCGCTGCTATTTCCGTGACCCGATCAGGCACCGCACCGTCTATGCCCAGCCGAAACGAAATCGCGATACTCTTGGGGCACTAATTCGCAGCCTGAGCTTTCAACCAAGCCGTTGGCAAGTCATTTCATTCAATTTATTTCACCTTAAATGAGAATTTCATTGGGCATTGCTCTTGAGTGGTTTGTCAAATTCGCCAAGACACCGAAATCAGTCATTCGAACAGCGGCAACTCATGTCAGCAAAAAATCCACCGAGGAGGCATCCTTGATATCGAAATGTTTCAGAATGTATGAACGTCTGGTCTTGGAACAGGTGTCTTGGAACAGGTGTCTTGGGCGTTCGGTGTGAACGTTTGGGTGATCTCCAGTGATGGACTGGACATGGCACCTTATGAAGGCTTGGGTCCGCCCTTCTTTCGATCGACCCCATTCAGCTCAGGTCGTGATGATCCTCATTCAAGCGCCACCCTACGATCGGTGAGGGCGTCGAGTTACGCTCTGACACGAGTTTCCAGCACCCTTGGCAGGATCGCGGTCTTGATGACCACAGGACGCCCCGGGCATTCCAATTCTCCAAATTGCTTTTTCCACTTTCACTGCCTTGTTGGCCGCCATCAGTGCACCAAGGTCCCCATGCCTAAACTTACTAACACACAAACCATCATTTTCAGCGCGGTGGCCTAGCGTGCCGATACCCTCGCGATGCCGTTGCCCAAGGGGCTGCATGGTGCTGTTTCACACAAGGCGGTGGGCACGATGAGCGGACGCGGTTGGCTTAAGGAGGTTTACGCCGACCCACACAAAGGTGAACCGCTCTGGCGCGAGACTGGCGATGGTCACAGCACCGCGCTGATTGCCACCAACGCGGCGGAGCCGTCGCGCCCGGAGTCGACGAACACCCGCAAACAGTTCAATGTTCTGTTAGCCTTTGATGACTTGCGCGTCGTATTCAATCGGGCTTGCACAAAACTCAGCCAACTTTGTTGCCTTGGCTCCAGACGCCGCGGAGCAGAGGTATTTGGTCGATTTGGCGCACGCGCAGGACATCACCGCGCAAGCCTGTTTTCAAAGCCCCACGGTCATGCAACAGCACGGCCTTTGCGGGATTGCTGGTCACTGTAGAAATGGCACGGGGCAGATCCTTCCAAAGATCGGCAAGGTGAAAGGCCGACAAAAGCAGTGCTGAGGGGACGTAGTCTGACGAGACAATGTCGAGAAGATCGGCTTTTGCGAGATCCTGAGCTGCCACATTACCGGAGTGGGATCTGCCGCGGATCAGATTGGGTGCGCCCATCATCACGGCAATGCCGTGGATGCGACAGGCAGTGGCGGCCTCTACTGTTGTGGGAAACTCGGCAAAACCCACGCAGTTGCTCGCAGAGGTTCCGACATGATCGGCTGTTGTATCATCATGGCTGGCCAGTACTGCACCCAGGCGGTGGGCGTGTTTCACTGCACCCACCGCGTGCTTTGCCCCGAGACGTTTTTGGAGACCCAACAGGGTCTCGACATGTTCGGCAAACTCTGTGTCGCTCATCGCACGTTTCTTAGTCACATAGGTTTTGAGCGCGTTTAAATCGCGGAACTGGCGCTGGCCCGGGGTATGATCCATCAGGCTGACGATACCGACCCTGTCCGACAATCCAAACGAAGCCAATTCCTCAAGTAACGTCTCAGAGCAGATTTCTGCCCTTAGATGGAGGAAATGACTGATCTTGAAGTACCCTTGCGCACGCGCAGCCAAGAGTTCGTCCGCCAGTTTTCGGGCATAGTCGATGGAGCGTCCCTTTGTACTATGTATGGACCCCACTCGCATGGCGTCAAACACTGTGGTTATGCCTGTCGACGCGAGCTCTGCATCATGTGCGATCAGGGCGGGCAAATGTGGCCAATCTACTTTTGGGCGCGGTTCGATATGGCGTTCGACATTGTCAGTGTGCAGTTCGACAAGCCCGGGAATAACGAAATCACCGGCACAATCGAGGGCACCGGTTGGGACATGATCCCCTTCGGCAATGTCACAAATGACACCGTTTTCGATCGTCACCGCACCGGTAAGCACCTGATCTGCAATGACTAGCTGGGCATTGGCGAGACATAGGTCGCTTGACACATGGTTGTTACAAGTCTTTGCCAAAGAGGACGCGGAAAAAGGGGAATTCATGTCATACTCTCGATTTGCAATTTACTATGTGCCGCCGGAAGGGCCCTTGGCTGATTTTGGCGCGTCCTGGCTCGGTTGGGATGTGTCGCGTGGCCGCGCCACGCCCCAGCGTAATATACCGGGTTTGGATGACATCACTATGACGCCGCGTAAATACGGGTTTCACGTGACTTTGAAACCGCCATTCGGTTTGGCTGATGGGCAAGATTTGCAGGCTTTGAAAGCTACCGTTTCTGACCTTGCTACCGGCCTCGCGCCGGCTACAGGTGGCGAACTTGCATTGACGGCTTTGGCCGGTTTTCTGGCGCTGGCTCCGCAAGGCGATATGCACGCTGTGCGCCGGGTTGCTGAAGACTGTGTGCGCGAACTTGATCGGTTCCGTGCCCCGGCTTCCCGGGCAGAAGTCGCGCGTCGCCACAAGGTTGGTCTGACCACTGCGCAAGAGGCGCTGCTGGCGCAATGGGGGTATCCTTATGTCATGGAAGAGTTTCGGTTCCACATGACCCTGACGACGCGGCTGCCGCAGGGGGACCTCGCCGTATGGTCGACCACTGTGCGGCGTCATTTGCCAGACCTGCCTGGCCTTTTTGTTTTGGACCAGATCGCGTTGTGCGGCGAGTGGGCGGATGGCCGGTTCGAGGTGATCCATCGCTATAAACTCACCGGCTGAAGCAGTGCCGCCCCTCGAGCGATGGTCTGATGTAGCGGGCCGTCGTTGGCGAGGTTGATCACATTGAGCCCAGTTGGCAAGGCCTTGTCCGCCCTGGCAAGGCGGTTGCTGATTTCCCCCTCTGTCTCTCGGGCCCGAGCGGTCAGACGGTCTGCGATTGTTTCTGGTTTGGCGGTGATGTTGAGAACTACGAGGCGTTGAAAAACCCCGGTGGCTTGGCCCAGAGCTTTGCGAGAAAAATTGACCAAACAATCGGTGCCCTTGCCAAGTTGATATTTGACGGTGATCGGAATGCCGTAATGCAGCCCATGCGCGCACCAATAGACCGCAAACGCTCCATCTTTCGCCATGGCTTCAAATTGTGACACGGACACCGCGTTGTAATCCTCGCCACCCAAATTGGGGGCCCGCGTGATGACGCGGCGCACCAGATACAAACTTGGCATGACGCTCTGAAGGCCTGCCATCACGCTGTCCTTGCCCACACCTGATGGACCAACGACCGCAATGAGACGCCCTGCGGACCTTGAGGCAAGCGTCATGCAGCCATTCCCGGCGTAAAGCGGCCGACATCGATTTCGCGATCACAAACGCGGCTGCGGGCCGCCTCATCATGAAAAATACCGATGATGGCCGCACCGCGCGCTTTGGCGTCTTCGATCAATGACAGCACCACCTCACGATTTGCGGCGTCAAGGCTCGCGGTGGGTTCATCAAGTAACATCGCAGGGTAGGTGTGGGCAAAACCACGTGTAATGTTCACGCGCTGCTGCTCGCCGCCCGAGAAGGTAGTGGGGGACAAAGACCACAGCCTCTCGGGGATGTTTAATTGGGTCAGAAGTGCCTTGGCCCGAGCCTGCGCTTCGTCGGCGGGCACTGCCAAAGCGCGCAGGGGCTCTGCAACCACATCCAGCGTCGGGACCCGTGGGACCACCCGTAGAAACTGACTGACATAGCCCAGCACATCACGGCGCAGTTTGATGATATCGCGCGGTTTGGCCTGAACAATATTCAAACCATCAATACAAATCTCACCTGTCTGCGTCAGGTAATTCCCGTAGATCATACGCATCAGCGTGGATTTACCAGCACCCGAAGCTCCGGTGAGTGCCACGCATTCACCGGGGGCAACTGCGAAGGACACATTGCTGATCACCTCGATCACGGCACTTCCCTGATTGTGCAGAGTAAAGGTTTTGGAGACGTCTTTGAGTTCAATCATGGCTCAAACCTGCAAAACAGAGCTGACAAGCAGCTGGCTATAGGCGTGCTGTGGATCATCCAGCACCTGATCGGTCAGGCCCGCCTCGACCACGCGGCCGGATTTCATGACCATCAGGCGGTCCGCCAGCAGGCGAACAACAGCCAGGTCATGAGTTACGATGATCGCTGACAGCCCCATATCCCGCACAAGACCGCGCAGCAGGTCCAGCAGTCGTGCCTGCACCGACACATCAAGACCGCCTGTGGGTTCATCCATGAACACCAGACGTGGTCCCGTCACGAGGTTGCGGGCAATCTGCAAGCGTTGCTGCATCCCGCCCGAGAATGTTGTGGGTCGATCATCTACACGGGACGCATCAATTTCGACCCGGCCCAGCCAGTCCGTGGCCTTGTCGCGGATGTCGCCGTAGTTGCGCTCGCCCACTGCCATCAAACGCTCGCCGACATTGCCACCGGCACTCACGCCCATACGCAACCCGTCGCGGGCGTGTTGGTGGACAAAGGCCCAATCGGTGCGACCGAGCATCCGCCGCTCTGGCTCTGACATGGTGATTGTGTCGCGCGGGCCGTCGGTGCGGGTGTCGAATACGACCTGTCCCGCATCTGGTACCAAATGCCCTGCCATGCAATTGAGCAAGGTGGATTTTCCTGATCCGCTTTCGCCAACGATGCCCATAACCTCGCCAGGATACAGGTCGAAAGACACATCGGCGCACCCGATATGTGCACCATATCGCTTGGCGATGCCCTGAACGGAAAGCAAAGGTGTCATGCTGCGTCCTTTCCTTTATGACCCATAGCTTGGCGTGCTTCACAATAATCGGTGTCAGAGCAGACAAACATCCGCCCGCCTGCGTCATCGATGATCAACTCATCCAGATAGCTGTCTGTCGCACCGCACATCCCGCAGCAGTGATTTGCCTTGGACGCCTCGAACGGATGATCCTCAAAGTCTAGGCTGACCACTTGGGTATAGGGGGGAAGTGCATAAATTCGCTGCTCGCGTCCCGCGCCAAAAAGCTGGATTGCGGCCATATCGCCCAGTTTTGGGTTGTCGAATTTGGGGATCGGTGAGGGATCCATCACATAGCGCCCCTCGACCTTGACCGGATAGGCATAAGAGGTCGCGATATGACCGTGACGGCTTATATCTTCGTAAAGCTTCACATGCATCAGGCCGTATTCTTCGAGGCTGTGCATCTTTCGGGTCTCGCTTTCACGGGGTTCCAGAAAACGCAAAGGTTCGGGGATCGGCACCTGGTAGACAAGGATCTGACCCTCGTGCAGCGGCTCTTCGGGGATACGGTGCCGGGTCTGGATCACAGTGGCATCACGGGTCGCCGTGGTTGTCACAACCCCGGCAGTGCGTTGAAAGAAGGTCCGTATTGAAACCGCATTTGTTGTGTCATCGGCCCCTTGGTCGATCACCTTGAACGTGTCATCAGGGGTCAGCACCGCAGCCGATACCTGCACGCCACCCGTGCCCCAGCCATAGGGCATCGGCATCTCGCGAGAGGCGAAAGGGACCTGATAGCCGGGAATGGCAAGCCCCTTTAGGATTGCACGGCGGATCATGCGCTTGGTTTGTTCGTCCAAATAGGCAAAGTTGTACTCGGTCATTCCGCGGCCTCCTGCACCTGCTGCGCACCCGCTTCGTGACGGAGTTTGCGCACCAGTTCCAATTCAGATTGAAAGTCGACGTAATGGGGCAGTTTGATATGCTCTAGAAATCCCGTCGCCTGAATATTGTCGGCATGATATAAAACGAATTCTGCGTCCTGGGCGGGCGCCCCAACGTTATCCTCGCCCAATTCTTCCCAGCGTAGCGCGCGGTCGACCAAGGCCATAGAAATCGCCTTGCGTTCGGTTTGACCAAAGACAAGCCCGTACCCGCGGGTAAACTGTGGCGGCTCGGTTTTCGAACCGGTGAATTGGTTGACGGTTTCGCATTCGGTCAGAATCACTTCTCCGATTTCAACAGAAAATCCCAGTTCGGGGATGTCCATCTCGACTGGAACTGACCCAATCCGCAGTTCGCCTACAAAGGCATGGTTGCGCCCGTATCCGCGCTGCGTGGAATAAGCGAGGCCAAGGGTAAAACCTTCGTCCGCGCGGGTCAGCGCTTGCAGGCGCAAGGCGCGGTCGGCGGGCATTTCCAGCGGTTCGCGGGTCAGATCGGGGGGCGGCGTGTCGTCATGCGGGACCTCTTCGATCAATCCTTCGCGGTTCAGGAATTCAGTGACATGCGGAACATTGCCCGTCTCGGGCTCACGAGACGGGGCGTTGGGTGCCTCGCCATCAGCGGCCAGTTTAAAATCAAGCAAACGATGCGTGTAATCAAATGTCGGGCCAAGGACCTGCCCACCGGGCAAATCCTTGAACGTGGCCGAGATGCGCCTGTCGCAGGCCATAATGCCGGTGTCGACAGGCTCGGACGCACCAAATCGCGGCAATGTGGTGCGATAGGCACGAATGAGAAAGATCGCTTCGATCAGGTCACCACGCGCCTGCTTGATCGCAAGTGCGGCAAGGTCTGGATCATACAGGGATCCTTCGGCCATGACGCGGTTTACGGCAAGACTGAGTTGCTCGCGGATCTGGGTGATGCCGAGCTCTGCGATATCTGTAGGACCGCGGCGTTCCTCGGCTAGCCAAGCGTGGGCGTTCTGGATTGCCCGTTCTCCGCCTTTGACGGCTACATACATGTCAGGACACCTTTGTGGAACGGGGGAGCGCCGCGAGGCGTGCGCCGCTGGTTAGGATGAAGTCGAGGCCCAGGGGGAATAGCTTTCGGTTCGTTTGAAACGCGTCAACGTCTGGCACGGACAGCGTTGTTTGACCCTTGATACCGGGACCCGTCAAAGTAGCACCCTTTACCGAAAGCTCGGACCTTTCGACAATGAGCGTGGCCGAGCGATCAGGGTATTCGGAGGTGCCGATCGGGTACACCGCGAGCGGCGCGAGCGCGTCCCAGCTGCCAACCGCAAACATACAATGGGCGGGGCCAACAAACGGGGCGCCAGTGTGAAAGGCCAGCCACGTCCGCACTGCTTCACAATCCATGTCACCAGCCAGATAGACCGGTGTTTCCGTATCGCAGAGCGTCAGCAGAACAGCGCCCATCGCGGGCGACATCGGGGCAGGGGGCGCTGCCCCTTCGATATCTTGAATGGTGCCTGGACGCGCCATAGCCTCCAGTACTCTGCGAAAGGCGTGGGCTGACTGAGCGGCTGGTTTGGTAAAGCCGCCGGACAGGGTATTTGCCTGCATCAGTCTTCTCCTCGGGTCATAGTAAAGAAATCAACTTTTGTCGCGGCTGCCTTGGCTGCGCGGGCGGCTTTTGCGGTGACCATCTCTGCTTGCAAAGGTTTAAGAACCGTCTCGCGCAGCCTGCTTGCCATTTCGGTCTGCATAAGCGCATCGACCAATGCGGCGGCCTCGGCATCTGCTTTTTGACGGCCTTGAATATAGCTGTGTCCGACTTCGCCGGTGTCCAAGGTCAAAGCGCAGCGGGTTATCGTCATCTCGCCCAGATTGAATGCTGCGCCTGTAGCGCCTGCGCGGACCATCGTGCTTCCAAGCTCTGGTGCACGCAGCCATGTAAAGGCGGGGCGCGAGATCTCAGCGTCCAAAAGTGCAGCCACACGGCCTTGGGGTGCCTTTGCCATCAGACCCATCCAGTCCTTGCGGGGATTAATTTCGCTCACAGTGTCTTTCATCTCGACAATTTATCTCTTATCTATACAACTATACATATCTTACCATATCGTTGCCCTTATGACAGAAGAGTTTTGTGAAATTTGCGTGACAGTTCTGACAAAACCCCAATCTGGAAGGCCATCGCCAGCGCATTGCGTAGCGACTTGGCCGAAGGGCGCTATGCCCCGGGGGACAAATTGCCGACCGAGGCTGCGTTGGCCGACCGCTTCGGTGTAAACCGCCACACGGTGCGCCATGGGATTTCTGTATTGGTTGAGGAAGGGCTGGTGCGCACCCGTCGTGGTGCAGGGGCCTTTGTTGCAGCCACGCCGACCGACTATCCGATTGGCCATCGTGTGCGGTTTCACGAAAACCTGATTGCCGCAGGCCGCAGACCCGAAAAGCGTATGCTTGCGTTGGACGAACGCGCCGCGACGATTGGCGAGGCTCGGGCCTTGCAGATCGTGGCGGGCGATCCGGTCTGTGCTTATCATGGACTTTCATTGGCGGACGGTCAGCCAATTGCCGTATTTGAAAGCCTATTCCCACAGGCGCGCCTTGTCGGGATCACGGCTGCATTGAAGGATACAACCAGTGTCACAAAAGCCCTAAGTGTTGTTGGCATCGATGACTATACCCGCGCCTCAACACGCCTGACAGCAGTCCGCGCCACGGCAACCCACGCTCTGCTATTGCATGTTGCCGAAGGCGATCCGCTGCTGCGGTCTTCGAGCCTGAATCATTCCGAGGATGGACTGCCCGTAGAATACGGTCGCACCTGGTTTGCAGGTGACCGAGTGATGCTGACGCTTGAAACATGAGGCGTGTACATCCGCATTGCACCGGTAACAGAGCGGGCTGGTGGATATTTGTGGAACGTCTGATCGGTCTCAAAGCTGTCGTTGTCGGTATGGCGTGTTACAAAACCTTCACTTTCTAGGCCACTATAATTCATATATTCGTGAAGTATGGAAACACTGATTCCCAACCGCCTTTCGACACTTGGCCATCCCCAACGGCTGGCGCTGTTCCGGCTGCTGATGCGACGCTATCCTGATCGCATTCCGGCGACGGAGCTTGCGCAGGCGCTTGGGGTAAAGCCGAATACATTGTCGACCTATGTGAGCGCACTGATGCAAGCGGGTTTGATCAGCCAAGAACGCGTTGGTACATCCCTGCGCTATGCAATCGACATGGATGCCGCCCGCGAGACCATCGATTACCTTCTGCACGACTGTTGCAGGGGGAGGCCGGAGATTTGCGCCCCAAATGCCTATTCCGCCATTCACAGAGACATTCAACCAGCCGACCGAAAAGTCAACGTCCTGTTCATTTGCACAGGCAACTCTGCACGGTCCATCTTTGCTGAATCTATCTTGCGAGACCTCGCCGGTGATCGTTTTATTGCTTACTCTGCAGGCACCAAGCCTCGCTTGGAACTGAATTCGTTTGCACTCGAGGTGCTGGAACAGAAGGGGCATGATGTATCAGCTCTTCGTTCCAAGAACATTTCTGAGTTCCAAGGGGCGAATGCCCCGAATTTCGATTTCGTCTTTACCGTCTGCAATCAGGCGGCCAATGAAGAATGCACCACGTGGCCCGGCCCGCCCATCAGCGCGCATTGGGGCCTGCCCGATCCTGTTGAGGTCGAGGGTTTTGATACACAAAAGAGTATCGCCTTTCGCAAGACTTATGGCGCGCTACGCAACCGCATGATCGCTTTTTCAGCTTTGCCCTTTGCTTCGTTGGACTTGGTGTCCCTGCAAAAAGCTGCCGACGGGATTGGCCAATCTACTGACAAAGGATCACAGATATGACTGTTTACGCACTCAACGGCCTAGGCCGGATCGGCAAACTGGTCTTGAAGCCCCTGCTGGAACAGGGGGCAAAAATTGCATGGATCAATGACGCGGTGGGTGATCCCGAGATGCATGCCCATCTGTTTGAGTTCGACACGGTCCACGGCCGCTGGAAGGCCAATTTCGCCCATGATGAGAGTAGCGTGACCATTGATGGCCAGCGTCTGCCGTTCATTGGCATTTGCGACATCGCCGCGCTGCCGCTGGAGGGTGTTGATGTGGTGATCGATTGCACTGGTGTCTTCAAAACAGAGGCAAAGCTCGCTCCATACTTTGACGCAGGCGTAAAAAAGGTGGTTGTATCAGCGCCGGTCAAGGACGGTGACGCCGCCAATATTGTATACGGGGTGAATCACGATATCTACGAACCGGACCGCCACCGCATTGTGACCGCAGCAAGTTGCACGACAAATTGCCTTGCGCCAGTTGTAAAGGTCATTCACGAAAACCTGACGATCAAACACGGCTCTATCACAACGATTCACAATGTAACCAACACACAGACCATTGTGGACCGTCCGGCGAAAGACCTGCGCCGTGCGCGCTCTGCCCTGAATTCCCTGATTCCAACAACCACTGGCAGTGCAACCGCAATCACGCTTATTTATCCCGAGCTGTCGGGTCGCCTGAACGGTCACGCCGTTCGTGTGCCGCTCCTTAATGCATCGCTGACCGATTGCGTTTTTGAGGTCGAGCAGGAGACCACCGCTGAAGAGGTCAACGCCCTGTTCAAGGCCGCATCCGAAGGGCCGTTGAACGGCATCTTGGGCTATGAAGAACGCCCGCTCGTTTCCACTGATTACACCAATGATGAGCGGTCGAGTATCGTCGATGCGCCTTCGACCATGGTGATCAATGGCACGCAGGTAAAGGTCTATGCGTGGTATGATAACGAGATGGGCTATGCGCACCGGCTAGTGGATGTGGCCTGTATGGTCGGGGACAGTCTGTGACTGAAAGCGCCATGCGCCCCAAAGGCTTTTCTGCCTATATCGCGGTCACGGCGGCCTACTGGGCGTTCATGCTGTCCGACGGTGCATTGCGCATGCTGGTACTGTTGCACTTTCATACGCTGGGCTTCTCTCCGGTACAACTGGCATATCTGTTTGTCCTGTATGAAATCGCGGGCGTCATCACCAATTTGGGTGCAGGCTGGATTGCCGCGCGGTTCGGTCTGACGTCGACGCTGTATGCGGGGCTAGGGTTGCAAGTGCTGGCTCTGCTGGCCTTGGCGCAACTTGATCCTACTTGGGCGATTGGCACATCGGTCGCCTTTGTCATGCTTGTGCAAGGTGCAAGTGGCGTGGCCAAGGATCTTGCCAAGATGTCGTCCAAATCTGCCGTCAAGTTGCTTGCTCCTTCTCAGGACGGAGCTCTCTTTCGCTGGGTGGCAATTCTGACAGGGTCCAAGAACATGGTGAAGGGCGCAGGGTTTCTGCTTGGCGCGGTTTTGCTGGCAACGCTTGGATTTGTCTGGGCTGTGTTGGGCATGGCCGTGATCCTTGCCACAATTTTGCTGGCCGTTTTAATTGCTATGCCGGCGGGCCTGCCAAAGGGACGCAAAGGCACAAAATTTTCCGAGGTGTTTTCAAAATCTCCTAACGTGAACTGGCTTAGTGCGGCACGGGTGTTCTTGTTCGGTGCGCGGGATGTCTGGTTCGTAGTCGGCATTCCGATCTATTTCTACGCTGTGCTGTCGGATGGCACAACCGAAGGCAACCGCGCTGCATTCTTCATGATCGGGACGTTCATGGCCGTTTGGGTCATTCTCTATGGCCTTATTCAGGCCAACGCGCCACGCATCTTGCGGGCAAGCCAACGGTCCGAGGCGGACCTGATTGGCGCAGCCCGTACATGGGGCTGGGGCCTCGCCGTGGTTCCAATAATGCTGACACTTGCGGCTGTCACTGCCACAGAGCAGCAAATGTGGCTCACTCTCACGCTTATTATTGGCCTGCTGATCTTTGGGGCGGTCTTCGCGGTGAACTCATCCTTACATTCCTACTTGATCCTGACCTTTACAAAGGCAGAGCGGGTCACGATGGATGTGGGCTTTTACTACATGGCCAATGCGGGCGGGCGGTTGGCTGGAACCTTGCTGTCAGGCCTGACTTATCAAGCAGGTGGTCTGGCGCTGATGCTGGGTACTGCGGCAGGGATGGTTGCAGCATCGGCGATCACGGTGGGTTTCTTGAAGCTGGAGACCACTCAGACATAGGAGGTTGCAAAAATTGACTTTGCCCTGAAATTGCTGTGGCACGTTAAACCTGGTGTTTTTCTTCAAACTCGAACCCCTAGGCCAAATGGCCAATACTCCGGGGTGAAAGTCCATCATACCCTGCGCATCATCGGGGAATGTGATAATCTTTTCCCAGATGGTCTGCGCGACCAATGCAGGCGGTGTTAGGATGAACGCGCGACGCCGTGTGGTCCAACGTCGTTAAAGCACGCTCCAGTTGGTCACGTTCAAAACGGTTGAGTTTTGATAATTTTACCAAATTTAAAATAAGACAAAATCGATGCTCTGCTGGACAATCACCAGAAGAGATTAAGAATGGCAACAAAAGATACAGACGGGTTTAGACGTGATGCGGTGACCACACCCCTTACGAAGCTCTCAGTGACAAGCTACAGTGATCAGATAGGTGGCCCGTCGGTCTGTTCAGATTACAATTTTATCTTTTCTGTGTTGGCATGTCGGAATGTTGTTTGGCGTCTTGGGCAACGACTGCAACGACATCACCCCGACGCAACAACCCTTGTCCTCCAAAACAAAGCAGCCATCCGTCATAAGGCGCAATAAAGGCATGCGGTTTCGCCTCCACACGATCAATGAACTGCCCATGCCCCAAAATGTCGCCTTTCTGCACAGCATCCCCCAGATCTATGGAGGGTACAAAAATCATATCATCATTGCAGATGAGAAAATCCTCGGACGGGGGTAGACGAACATAACGCGAGTTTGGCAGAGGCTCTTTTATTTTGAGATGCCCAAAGGCCGCAACCATACGCACCAGTCCCTGCGTTGCAAGACGTGCAGTGTGTCGCGTCACCATACCCGCGCCGCCAAGTTCGGACGAGATGATGACTTTGCCTAATTTTTCGGCCACTGCATCAATCGACATTGGCGCGTGGTCCTCGTTTATCAATACCGTGAACGGCGCACCGAAGGCCTTGCCGGCGCCGGTTGCCAATGCATTGTAAGAGAACGCTTCGGGCACCAAAATGCTGGGCGCAAAATTCAGGGTGCGTCCACCAGAATGCAGGTCTACGATGTGATCGGACAGAGGCATCATCGTCGCACTCAGCCAATGCGCAATACGCTGAGTGAGGCTGCCCAAAGGATCGCCCGGGAATACACGGTTTAAATTCAGCCCATCATCAGGGGTCAGCCGCGTTCCCGCCATGACCGCAGGCAAATTGAGGGCAGGCAGAAGAATTAAGCGCCCCACCAGTGCGTTGGTATCAACATTGCGGGCCAACGCATCTATCGCAATTGGTCCCTCATATTCATCACCATGCATTCCGCCGAGGATCAACGTGGTTGGCCCCGCAGTGCCGTTCAGACAGTGAATGGGCAGGCGGACTGATTGCCACGCGCTTTTGTTAGTTGAATTATGAAAATGCACATATCCCGAAGTAAGGCCCGGTTGATCTAGTGCAATCATGGCGTGACGCCAATAACCGGAGCGATCACGTCGCGGTCAAAGTTCGCACCACATAGGACAACGGCGCTGACTTTGTTTGTGCGATTGGTCGCATCTATTTGCCATGCCGCCTGTGCCAGTCCTGCGGATCCCTCGACCAGCATCTTTTCTTTCCATGCCATATGGCGGATGCCGTCGGCAATTTGCTCCTCGGTGCAATCTATCAATTCATCAATGGCTTCGGTGCCCAGTGGCAGGGTGATTGTGCCCTCGTCCAGACCACCCGCACACCCATCAGCCAGAGTTTCGGTGTGCGAGACCTCAACGGTGTGACCTGCCCGGATGCTGGCTGACATTGCCGCGGAATTGATAGCACTGACACCAACAAGTCTGGTGGATGGCGAAAACGCTTTAAGGACAGCACCGATGCCTGCAATCAGGCCACCGCCACCGATGGACACGTAAACCACATCCAAACGCGGTAACTGTTCCAGCATTTCCAAAGCAATTGTGCCTTGGCCGGCGATGACTTGAGGGTCGTTGTAGGGGGAGCAATAGATTTTGCCCTGCTCTTTGGCCAGCTTTTGCGCGTGTTGTTCGGCCAGTCCAGAATCGTTTGAATGGAGAATGGTCTCAACCCCCAATGCTTTGATCCGGGTCAGTTTTTCGCGCGCAACTGTTTCTGGCAAAACCACCGTCAAATCATGGCCGGTCATCTGGGCCGCTGTCGCAAGTGCCAGTCCGTGATTGCCGGAGGATGCTGTGATCGCGGGTACGTCTGTCGACAAAGACGTCAGTTTTGACATGGCTCCACGAAATTTGAACGATCCGGTTTTTTGAAAATTCTCGGCCTTGAACACAAGGCCGGTGTCATCGTCAAAGGACATCCGAGATTGGATGCAGGGCGTTCGCGTCAACCAAGGTTTGATGCGACGGTGGGCGGCGACAGAAAGAGCGGCTTGTTCAAGTATGGCGGCGGAGGCGGTCATCGGATGTCCTTTTTTCAAATTTTGGTGCTATCGGCGGCGTCAATGATGGCTTGGGTGATGGCAATGTCTTGCGCCGCGATCCCGGTAAGATCAGCGATTGTGATGTCCTCGTCTGACGTCCGGCCCGGCTGCGCGCCCGATAGCACATGGCCAAGTTCGGTGACTTTTAGGGATGCATCCTTGCGGTACGCCGACTGAAATTCACCATGATTCAAGGATTGGTGTGCCAGATCACAGACACGCACAGTGGCAGAGGTCACCAGCCCTGTAGGCAATTCTTGCTTGCCCGGACAATCGGCCCCAATCGCAGTCACATGAGTGCCTTTGCGCACCAAGCCATCGGCGAATAGGGGCAGTGTAGCGGGGGTAGTGGTGATAATAATGTCTGCGGTACCAATGGCTGCGTTGAGGTCTGTTGCGGCCCCGGCAGTGTGACCTGCCGCCGTTAAATCTGCGGCCAAGGCCTGTGCGGCGCCTGCATTGCGCGCCCAAAGATGAAAATTCAGCGCCCTGTCCGGCATCAACTGCGCAAGACAACTCGCTTGAAACCGCGCTTGAATGCCGGCCCCAATGATCAACACCTCCGACGCATCGCGACGTGCCAGTGCGCGGGTCGCCAAAGCCCCGCCAATTGCCGTACGCATGTCGGTCAGCCAGCCTTCGTCGCGCAAGATCGCAAGGGTTTGACCCGTGGTTGCCGAAAAAGCCAGCATCATGCCGTTGGAAGAAGGCAAGCCCTTGGCAGGATTGTCGTAAAACCCGGATGCGATTTTGATGACATAGCTGGCAGTGTCCGCGATATGACCTGATTTGATGTGGCAATCGCCATTTGCCTGCGGAAAGGCCAAATGCACCACATCCGCTGTTTGCACATCGCCTTGTGCAGACGCTACATATGCAGTGTGGATAAGTTGCACGGCGCTGTCAAAATCGAACAGGGCCATGATTTGCGGTTTATCTAAATCCAACATCAAATCACTTTCTCAGAAACGTTCATTCAGGATAGAATCGAGTGTCGTGACGATCATATCAACATCGTCAGACAGAATGGTCAGGGGCGGGCGGATTTTCAGGATATTGTCCTTTGGCCCTTCGCTGCCCAGCAAAATACGATGGTCACGCATGCGGTTTTTGACATGCGTGGCGAGGGCGGTCGCCTCTGATTTGCAGGCCCGATCAGATACCAAATCGACACCAATGAACAGTCCAACGCCGCGCACGTCGCCAATGCAATCATGTTTGTCCTGAAGGGTGCGCAAACCTTCCAGCAGCCGGTCACCTTGTCGTTTTGCGTTGGCTTGCAGGCCTTGGTCGTCAACGATATCCAGCACCTCTTTGCCAATCCGGCAGGACAAAGTGGACCCCCCGAATGTCGAGAAGAACTCTGGGCCTTGGGCAAAGCTATCGGCAATGGCGCGGGTGGTGACCACGGCGCCCATGGGATGTCCGTTGCCCAAGGGTTTGCCCAATACGACGATGTCTGGGACTGCCTGTTGTTGTTCAAACCCGAAATAATAATCGCCCAAGCGTCCCAGCCCCGTCTGGACCTCATCAGCGATGCAAAGCCCGCCAGCCGCACGAATTTTGGCGTAGACCGCCCGCAGATATCCCCGAGGCGGAATGATCTGGCCGCCAACAGAGGGGAAGGTTTCAGCGATAAAACCCGCAATGTTGATATTACGATCGGTCAGGCGTTTTATCGCGCCATCAACCAGATCCGCATAGTGTTGCGCGCGATCTTGGTCTTCGCGCCGAAAACGACCGCGATAATCATCGGCCACTTCGACCAGTTCAACCCAATCCGATGGTCCGACACCGCCTTTGGCATTGAATTTATACGCTGACAGATCAATCGCACCTGTGGTGTTGCCGTGATAGCCGTGATCGGGCGTCACCATGCCCTTTGCACCCGTATGGGCGCGGGCCAATCGCAGGGCTAATTCATTTGCCTCAGACCCGGAGTTGACAAAGAAACAGACCTCAAATGGATCTGGAAATTTCGACAAAAGTTTATCGGCGAATGCGGTTTGAGCTGGATGCAGATAGCGGGTGTTCGAGTTCATGCGCTTGAGCTGATCAGCCGCGACGGTCTGGATCCGTGGATGGGCGTGGCCCACATGTGGTACGTTGTTGTAGGCGTCCAGGTATGGGCGGCCCCATTCGTCAAACAGGTGATGCTGCCAGCCGCGTACCAGCATAACCGGGTCTTTGTAGCTCAGCGACAGGTTGGCGCCAAAATGCGATTTGCGGCCTGCCAATACGTCGCCCTTGTCGGTGGGCGTGTAAACTGTTTTTGCATCGGGCAGGTTCAACATTGCGGCGGGGTTGGGGCAAATGGCACGCCACATATAATTGTCGTCCGGATCGCCCACTCCGGGCCAGTCATTGCCCAATCCATCCAGCGTCAGGGCCATTTGGAAATGGATATGGGGGGCCCAGCCACCGTTCTGCTCTGGCAGGCCCAGCATGCAAAAAGTGGTGCCTTTTGGAATGGTCTGTCCCGGTGTCAGGGTATCGCAAACCTCTGGATTGAGGTGGCCGTAAAGTGTATAAAAACGATCTCCATCTGGTGTGTCATGGGCTAAGATCACCACACCTCCGTAGTCAAGGTGGCCGGTTCGGTTTTCAACCACATGAACGGTTGCATCCATCGGGGCGTGTATCGCCGTGTCTGCTGGGGCAAAGGCATCGATGGCCAGATGTACCGTGCGCCGATCAGACGCAAGCCATGGCCCGTTGCGAAAGGCGGGTTCGGTATAAATCAGGCGCGGCTCAAAGTAATAACCCAGCCATATCTGGCCATCTCGGTCGTATTCCTCACCAATGCGCACAGCCTCCGCTTTGCCCAGATCAAAGGGGTTGAGGGGCCAAACGGAGTGTTCGACTGACAGTGATCCTATTGGTGCATCGTGAAGGTCGGTCCCCATGACAGGCGCAAAGTTACCGCGTTCGCGGTCCAGAAACGCGGATATGCGCGGTGCGGCATCAGTAACCGGCAGATCGCAAGCGGTGCGCAGTCGCGCGCGCAGCAGTCCGGGGTCAATCGACGTCTTTTCAAGAAACCGCCATGCAGGGGCCTGCGAGATCACCACATATGGATCATCGGGGGTGTCGCGCGCCATCAGGGTCGAGTTCACGACACTCACCGCCAGACGCATTTGTAACAACGGCCATATCAGGTCAATTTCTTTGGTGGTGAGGGGGTTGACCGCGTGGTAGCCCGCGACAAGAGCGGCCAGACGTCTTTCGGGATCGGGCGTATCCAGCAGCAGATAGGCTGCGGCGATGGCCAGATTGCAGATGCGCGGCGCTGCACAGATATCGCCCAAATCAATCAGGCCCGAGATACGAAGCGGCTGCGATACTGCACCATCGACCAAAATGTTGTAGTCATTCACGTCGTTGTGGATCGCTTGTACGGGCAGGCGTTGCAGTTCGGGAAGGATCGTCTCGAACTCTGTCACGATGCGCTCAAGCGCTGCACGGCGGGGTCCGGTGGTAACATCGGCGATCTTAGGTGTGATCCAGCGCGCCTGCATCAGGTCCCATTTGAAATCGCGTGTCAGACCCGGATATGTGAAAGTCGCCAAGGCCAGATCACTGCCCCCAATGACACGGCCCAGATCATGGATCAGACCGGCGGTTTTTGGCAACGCTTTTGCAAACGTACGGCCTGGCAGGCGTTCCAGCAGCCACAATATGCGCGTCTCGCCGTTTGGGGTTTTATGCATTATCGTGGGAACACCCTGAAGGGTGGGGATGACGGCAGGAAACGGCAGATCGGGTGCATGTTCCGCGATGTGTCGCAGGGCCGCGATTTGCAGGTTCACAAAACTGCAATCACAACTCAGGCGCATGACCTTGAGGACAAATCCATCCCCGTCAGGTGTTTCAGCCATAAAGTTCAAATCATACTCACCCGGTAGTTTGGTGAGCTCGGCGTCAATACCCCATCGGTCGCGCAGAACGTTTTGCCAATAGGCTGTCACGCGGCGGTCTCTGATTTGGTGGCAAGGTCTGATAGGAAACTGCTGACTTTGGCCAGACCACAGCGCAGGATTTCAGGATCATTCGCATAACCGATGCGCAGCCATCCCTCCATGTGCATGACCGATCCGGGGGTAAACATCACACCGGTCTTCTCAAGCAATTGAACGCAGAAATCGCGCGAAGGCATGTCCAGGTTGTACTTTAGTAGTGCGGTCGTTCCAGCCTTTGGCTTGATATATGACATGAGCGGTTCCTGCGCGACCCAAGCGTCTAAAATTGCAAGGTTGCCACGTGTGATCTGTTGAGAGCGGGCAAGGATTTTATCCTTGGCTTCTAGCGCCATCGCGGCAAAGTAGTCATCCAACATGCCAACGCTGATTGTATTATAATCGCGGTGGATCGATACCGCCTCCAGCACATCCAAAGGCCCGGCAATCCATCCTAGCCGCAATCCCGCAAGCGAGAATGTCTTGGACATGCCTGCAACGCTGATGCCTTTTTCATAGATATCGGCCATGGCCGGGGCAAACCCGTCACCGGTCTGGTTCGTGCCGCGGTAGACTTCGTCACATAGCACAAAGGCATTCACACGTCGCGCAATCGCGACAAAGGCGTCGAGCGCATCAGCTTCCATCAACGCGCCTGTGGGGTTATTGGGATTGTTCAGCACGATAAGCTTGGTTTCAGGGCGTACCATCGCTGCGAGTTCTTCAAGATCGGGCAGAAACCCGTTTTCGGGGTGCAGCTGCAGTATATCAACCTCGGCACCATAGCTTTCAGGGATCGAATAGTGTTGCTGATATGTCGGACGCACGGAAATCACGTGATCACCTGGTTCCACCAGCGTTTCATGGAGCAGCGCATTGGCCCCGATGGCCCCATGTGTCACCATAACATTATTGCGGGTTTGTTTGGTATACATCGTGCAGATGGCATCGCGCAGCCGGTCCGACCCTCGGATGGCACCGTAGGTCATTTTCATTGGCAAAAGATCAGACATCACGTTGTCGTTCTTGCCCGATAGTTCCAGCAATTGTTCAATCGTCAGGGAGGCTACACAGGTTTCTGCCAGATTGAATTCGCAGTGGTCCTCGAACTCGTTCATCCAGATTTCAACGCCAAAAGGTTTGATTTTCATAGTGGTTCCTTTTCGTTGCTGGCTTGGGCCAGTTTCCATATGCCATGCGCCATTGCAATATCTTCCAGCCCCAGTCCGATGGAGCGGAAATAGACAGGTGCCCCCATCTGCGGCAGCTTGCTGGTGCCGCTTACCAAACCGGGCAGGTCGCCTAGAATACAGGTTTTGCTCCAGCCGTGGTCTTGCGTCGCAAGGCGCATGTCAGCTGCGCTGTCTGGGGTTGTTGGCAGATAGTCGCAGTACACTTGCGCATCGCATAAAAAGGCGGGCGGGACCTCGTGAGCGTTAGGCGCATTGGTACTGATTGACGTGAACAAAGCAGGTTTGCCGGTGTCCGCAGGGTCGATGACCGGGGTGCCGGATGACGTGCACAACATAACCACGTCACTGCCTGCAAGGCAGTCGCGTGTGGTTGCGGCGATGCTGACACGGGGGTCCGCCTGACGCCAGTTTTCGGCCCGAACACCGGCCAGGTTAGGGGAATAGACCGAGATTTCCTGCCAGTCTCGCAATCTTGCGACATGGCGCAGATGGGCGAGCGCCACAGGACCGCTACCGACAATTGCAAGGCGACGGGCTAGGGCGGGGGCAAGCAGATCGACGGCTAGGGCGGTTGTTCCTGCGGTGCGTTGTGTTGTCAGCAGGCCCGCATCACACCAGACCAGCGGTTGGCCCGTTTCCATCGACATCAAAGCGGTCCATGCGGTGATCACCGGGGCTGCGTCTGTCACGATATAGGGTGACAGCTTTGCGCCAAAAACGCCCGCGCCTTTGATCGCACCCATATAGGTGATAAAGTCCCCTGCATTGCCCGGAAAATCAACGATCGTTTGCGCAGGTTGCACCGCATTGCCGTCACCCAAAGCGCGAAACAGCGCGGTCAACTCAGCCTTTACATCCAGCTGCGGCAAAAGGTTTGCAACAGCCTGTGCGTCAAGAATTAGGGGGAGGTTCATCAGATTACCCTTTGAGGATTGCAACAGCCTCATCCAGCCGCGATTTGTCACCTGCAGCAAGGACATGTCCCGCCATATCTAACGCAAGTGGATCGCCGTTCCAATCGGTGACATAGCCGCCAGCGCCCTGAATGATTGCAGCGGGGGCATAGATGTCAAATGAATCCAAACCGCTGTCTATCGCGAGGTCTGTACGGCCCGAGGCAAGCACCCCATAGGAATAACACGAGCCCCCATATTGCACGTATTGCGCACGCTTGCGCAGCACATCAAATCGCACACGTTCCGCGTCGGTCATGAAGTCGGCGTTGCTGCATGTGGCATAGGCTGTCTCGATTGATGCACACGGACGGACCCGAATGTCTATGCCGTTATGTGTGGCCATTGTCCCCGCCACGCCCGTCCATCGGTCCGACGTAACAGGATGATCGATCACTCCGATATAGGGCTGCTTGTGCCATGCCAATCCGATCAGCGTACCATAAACCGGTATACCTGCAACAAATGCGGCGGTGCCATCGATAGGGTCCAGCACCCAGACAAAATCAGCGTCGATATTGACGTTATCAAACTCTTCCCCGAGGATGCCATGATCGGGATAGGCCTCTTGGATCATTGCCCGCAATGCCGTCTCGACCGCCTTATCGGTCGTCGTCACAAACGAGGCGTCTGATTTGATGTCAATCTCTGGAACATGATTTTTCACTGCCAGCAACATCTTGCGGCTTTGATTGGCGAGGGTTTCGGCGAAGGCGAGGTAGTCATCGTGCGGCGGTAAATCTGCAGTCATGTCTTAGGCTTTCGTTAAGAGACGTCAGTGCGCCAAAATCTGGCTAAGAAATTTCTGAGTGCGCGCGTTTCTGGGCGCATCAAAAAATGTCTCTGGGTCGGCTTCTTCAACAATCTCGCCGGCATCCATAAAGATCACCCGGTCCGCAACAGATCTTGCAAACCCCATTTCATGGGTGACACAAATCATCGTCATGCCGTCGCGGGCCAGATCGGTCATCACTTCCAACACCTCGTTAATCATCTCGGGGTCCAGCGCCGAGGTGGGTTCGTCAAACAGAATAATCTCGGGCTTCATACACAAGGCACGTGCAATCGCGACGCGTTGCTGTTGGCCGCCTGACAACTGAATGGGGTACTTATCCGCTTGTTCAGGGATTTTGACCCGTTCGAGGTATTCCATGGCCGTGGCCTTAGCCTCGGCTTTGGGAATTTTACGCACCAAGCGTTGTGCCAGCATCAGGTTTTTGACGATTCTCATGTGCGGGAACAAGTTGAAGCTCTGGAACACCATACCCACTTCGCGCCGCACAGCGTTGATGTCCGCGACCTGATCGGTCAACTCCTTGCCGCCAATGATGATCTGCCCTTCATCATGCTTTTCCAGCCGGTTGATGCAGCGGATCATGGTGGATTTTCCCGAACCCGACGGGCCACAGACCACGATGCGCTCCCCTTTTGAAACGTGCAGATTGATGCCCTTAAGTGCCTGAAAGCTGCCAAAGAACTTGCCGACATTTGTCATCTGTATCAGTGCCAGCTCTGTCATGTTGATCTCATTTTTCCATATAACGGCCAAGGTAGCGTTCGACCCGGCCAAGTGATTTTTGAAGGATCCAGGTCAGGATAATGTAGACAATCGCCAAAGAGATAAAGATTTCATACGGCGCGAAGGTCTGGGCGACGAGGGTACGCGCAATGCCGGTCATATCCGCTAGAGTGATCGTACTGGCAAGCGCTGTTGATTTTAACAAGCTGATGATATCGTTGCCATAAGCGGGTAGGGCCAAGCGTGTGGCGATAGGAGTCGTCAAATAGATGAATTTTTGGCGTGTAGATAAACCAAGCGCACTGCCGGCTTCAAGGATGCCGCGATCAACACCCAGCACCCCACCACGCAGGATTTCGGAAACGTACGCTCCGGTGTTAAGGGTCAGCGCAAAAATGGCGCAGCCAAACGGGTCGCGAAAAATCGGCCAGAGAAAACTGTCTCGGATAAAATCAAGCTGAGGAAAGCCGTAGTAGACGATAAATATCTGCACCAATATCGGCGTGCCACGAAAGATGTAGATGTAGACCTGCGCTGGCCATGACAAATACCATTTCCCGCTGATCCGCATCAACATCAATAAGATAGCAAGGATAAGGCCCAGAATAGCGGATAAGATCAGTAGCTGAAATGTCAGCCCAATGCCCGTCAACATTTTGGGAAGAGCATCGACGATGATGGAGAAATCAAGGTTCATTTTGCGCTCACCATGTGACGTTGACCGTAGTGTTCTAGTCCCATCACCGTCAGGGTGATCACGGTCGAGAACGCCAGATATATCAGGCCCACGACAATATACATTGTGAACGGCTCACCCGTGGTGCCGATGGCTTGTTTTGCGACAAATAATGTTTCATTCAGGCCGATGATCGAGATCAGCGCAGTGTCTTTGATCAACGACAGCATGTGATTGCCAAAGGCGGGCAGGGCGAGCCGCCACATTTCGGGGATGCGCACATAGATAAAGGTTTGCAGGGTCGACATTCCAAGCGCACGCGCGGCCTCGATACTTCCGGGGTTTACCCCCAGAAAAGCCCCGCGAAAGGTCTCGGTGGCATAGGAACCGACGATCAATGCGATCGCGATAGTGCCTGCCCAGAACGGTGGCACATCTAAAAACTTAACCTCGGGGTTAAAGAGTTGAGCCAATGAGGTGAGTGTGATGGCGGACCCGAAGTAGAGCAGCAGAATGACCAAAATCTCGGGCGTGCCACGAAACACAATTGTGTAACCGCTTGCCAGTTTTTGGGCGATAGCGCTGTTGGAAAGTTTTGCCGCTGCCCCGATCAGGCCGAAGATGATCATAAGGATCAGTGAACAGAAGAATACCTGAGCCACCACAACGGAGCCCCAAAAGTAGTCATCCCACCATCCGACCAATGCGTCCACGATAAATCTCCGGTTGAAACTCGTTTAAGTTCCGCGACGCAGTAACGCGCCGCGGAATGATGAGTGGATTAGTTGTCGCCCCACTCTTCGTTGTGGATTGGGAACGGGAAATACTTGAGCGCGTATTCCGTCAGCTTGCCATCATTAATCAACGCCTTGATCGCATCATCAAGGCGGGTTTTGAGTTCGGGCTGTCCCTGACGCAGACCAATACCGACGCCGATACCAAAGTATTCAACTTCGGCGATGGCCGGGCTTACGAATTCGTAGTCGTTGCCTTTTTCTGTGGCAAGAAAACGCAGATGAGCCTTCATCGGGTTGGTCATGATCGCGTCAACGCGGCCATTTACGAGGTCAAGATACAGCGGCTCAGATCCGTCATAAAGCACGATATCTGCGTCTGGTAGGGTTGCGTTGAACCAACTTTCGTAAGTGGAGGCGCGTTCAAGTCCGATGCGCAAGCCAGCAAAATTCGCGGCAATTGGATTGCCATCAGTATCAAACAATTCCTTATCCATGCCAGTTCTGCCGACAAGGCGACCCACCGAATCCCTATAAGGACTTGAAAAATCAATTTTTTCCAAGCGGCTGTTGGTGATCGACATCGATGCGACAATGAGGTCAAATTTGTTGGCCAACAGCGCTGGGATCATACCGTCCCATTGCTGGCAGACATACTCCAGATCGGCGCCGATGATTTCGGCCACACCTTTGGCAACATCTACGTCATACCCGACCAGTTCGCCGTCCGATGTGCGATAGTTGAATGGCGCATAGGTGCATTCCATGCCGACGCGCAGCGTTTCAGCAGATGCTCCTGCAGTGCCCCCAAGCGTAAGGGCTGCCGCAAGGCCGATTGTCATTTTACGCAGTGTGGTAAATTTCATGATGTTCTCCGTTGGTTATGTTTCGTTGACTTATCCTTGGAGGTTTTTCCCCCGTGTTATGTGCTCAATGCTGGCGACAACAGCCTCGACTTCTTTCTTAGTGTTGTAATGTGACAATCCGATGCGCATGACGCCTTCGTCTATTGGCAGGCCCAAGGATCGGGCAGGTTCATAGGCATAGTTGTGCCCGTGCCAAACAAAAATTCCCTTTTTTGCAAGGGCTTGTGCAATATCCGTAGGGCGTGTTGACGCATGCCGTATTGAAACTGTTGGTACGCGCTGTGTGACCCGATTAGGGTTGGTGATACCGTAAATTTTCACACCGGAAATCTGCTTGAGCCCTTCGATGAGCAGGTTCGTCAGTGGCTCCTCATAATCGCGCGACATCTGGTATGCGGCCGCGATCAAAGCGCGTGGGTCTGTTGAGGATGAACCTTTTCGCCCAAGATCCTCGAAATATCGCACCGTCGCCGAAAGCCCCGCGAGTAATTCATATTGTGGCGTGCCGCATTCAAAACGGTCAGGGGTGTCGTCAGAAACGCAACGCCCCTTGTAGGGATACAGCGCGCTTAACAGATCGCCGCGCCCCCAGATCAGTCCCAGATGGGGTCCGAAGAATTTGTAGGAAGAACAGGCGAGAAAATCACACCCCAATGCATAAACATCGACCAGATGATGCGGGGCCAATTGCACGGCATCCACAAACACCAGTGCGCCTGCGTCTTTCGCCAATTTCGCCAGCGCTGGGATATCATTGATCGACCCGGTCATGTTGCTGGCATAATTCAGCGCAACCAATTTGGTGCGCGAGCTCAGTTGAGCGGCCAGATCATCGGGTTCAACTTGCCACGTTTCATGGTTGAAATCGACCCAACGGACGATCAATTCTTTGTCTTTAGCGACCTCTAGCCATGCACCAACGTTGCCTTCATGCTCCATCCGGCTGATGATAATTTCGTCACCCGGCTGAAAGTCATGGCAGATGCTGCGCGACAGGTGAAACGCCAATGACGTCATGCTTTGACCGATGATGATTTCCCTGAACGAACGCGCACCTAGAAAAATCGCTGCATCTTCGTGCGCCTTTTGCCAAACGGCATCTGTGGCGCGGCTGGTTACGAAATGGCCACCCGCGTTGGAGGCGTTTGTTAGCATGTAGTCATATACGGCATGTGCAACAGAGTTGGGCACCTGTGTACCTGCTGGATTATCCACATAGATACGCGGTTGGTGGTTATAGGTAAGGGCAAGCGACGGAAAACACGCCCGCACTTGCGCTATCGGAAAAGCCATCAATCCTCCTATTTTAAGATCTCTGCGTCCAGCCTCACCGGCCCTGACGTAAAAACTCTACGGGCGGATCGTCGTGATGGTACATCATCCTAAAGGATGAGGCGCTGGGCGCTGAGATGAAACAAGGCACTTGTGACGTGCCCTTTTCTACGAGTGACTTGCTATTTTGGCGGTGCCGCATTCTTATGAAATCATGACACAGAGCGCGCAGATTTCAATCCCAACGCAGAGGGCTGCATCGCCGGTCCCTGATCCGCTTGCTTTGATTGACCTGGTCGGGGCAAAAACTTTTTTCATTGATCTGTCTGATACATTGTCCGGCACGTTCGGGTTCGAATGTTTCCACATCTTTCTGTATCAAACCGATGCGGCACCTGTGAGCCTCGCCAACCGTCCGGCCCGCTGCAGCTATCAGCGCGGTTTGGATAATTTTCTGAATTTTACCTATGTGATCAACCCAGTATTTCGGGCGTTCCAGGGCAATGCAGCATCAGGTGTTTATCTGATATCAGATCTTGTGGCTGATGATTTCAAGCGGGTTATTGATACCGCGGACATTGACATATTCGTGGAGGACAGTGAAACGATTGGCTACCGGACGCCGGGTTGGCCCAAGAATATGGCTGAGTGCATTGTTCTGGTGCGCTTGCCAAACGGGACGGCGCTTGACTTCAGCTTTTTGGTGCCGCGTGGACACAAACAATCTGCCACGTGTGCGGAGCAACTCAGGCAACTGTTTCCGGTATTGGCGCGTGTGGTTTGCAGGCAATTCGAAATTGATCCGGCAAGCTTTGTAGCCGCGCCGCAGCGACCTGGTCAAGAAGATCGGTTTCAGGACTTTGGCAGCGATGTCCTGACTGATCGAGAGATGGAGGTCGTACAATTGATCCTCGTCGGTCACACCAGTGGATCGATCTCACTGCAGTTAGGTGTCTCAATTTCGACTGTTAAATCCCACAGACGAAACATCTATGGGAAGTTAGAGATTTCGTCACAGGCCGAGCTGTTCAGCCTCTTCTTGTTGCATCTTAAGAATGCCTAATTTCAGCGCTTGTTCTCTTCAACGCATCTTACAAAGACTTATCGCCGCTGTCGGGTGATCAATTTAGGCACTCCGCTGCACCGATATTTGACCGTCCTCGCTTAGTGAGGTTATATCTTTGTCTGTGCCCACGGTCATTGAGCATTTGTGTGGCTGACACCGCGGGTCCGTCAATCCGATGATCGGAGTGCCATCCATGGGCGGATCTAGAAGCAGGAAAACATTGCTACGGCAGAGCGCTTTCATAGGATGGGCCTGAAAGCAGCTTCGCTCAAACACCTGTAATTTTTTATAGATAATATACTTTTGGCAAAACAGGCATGCCGTTCTTTACATGCCTGGAGGCAAGTTTGTTCTGCCGCTTGGTACTGGGAATAAAACGGGCCGCTTCGGGATTAAAGTGTTTTGCCAATGCTTCAGGAAAAAGTTCCCGTAATTCGCTCTGAGCTTCCTCTCCAAGCGAAAGCAATGCCATAGGCCCACACAAAAAACTCTCGGTCGGAGCATTCTCTGCTAAAATCAATTCATGCCGTTCAAGAACCAAATGAAAGTAATCAACCGATTTGATTGATTTTGCGACGAAAATTCCGGGTAAACTGGTTAACTTTTTAGCTGAGATAAGAACCTCGGGCGTCTCAAACATTCGCCCAGCAACAGGTGAATTAAGCAAGAACCGATGCTGCGGTGAAACCAACAAGTCTCTGCGCGGCAAGCCTTGACCTAGAGATCCCTCAGAAATGCAAATTGGTAATAGGTTTTGTTTTCTGCTTAATTCGAACGATGAAATGTGCCGTTTCAAAATCACCCGAAGTGGTTGAAACCCGTTGTCTATCGTAAACAGCTTATCGCCCACTTTCAGCTTTTGAACTTCGACAAGGCCCCGTTGCGTTTCGATATTTGTACCAGCCGCAAAACAAGTGACAAAGTCGTCATAAGCATTTTCTTGCGTGTGTGATGTGCGCTCAGTATCGAAGGTATAAGAGGCTCCCGCAGTAAGCGGAACGGTTGAAGCCAAACCATCCACTGCGCCCATCTGATAGCCGTTGCCTCCAAAATGAAAGCTCGTAACTTTATGACCGGATACGGTATTGATCAGATCATAAGCAGTATTAATTGACGAACCAGCAGTAATAATCGTCCCGTCAATATTGACGGTATTGGTCAAAAATTGCGAGGCGTCTAACTCATCAAAGATTACATCGTCATCCGTGACTTGTATCAAAGTTGGCATAGCGCCCGGGACTAACGTCAGCGTAAAATCTGGCGTTCCATCAGCCGACGAAGCCACTTCACTTGGCAAACCTTCAATAAAATCATTTGGGCTGTACACATAAAAATAGGGCATACGACGCAATACCTTAGGGTAAAAGCAACAGGCAAAAACTGCTTAGAAAGAATCATAGCGGCCCATCTAGGACAAAATGAGGCTTTTCTGTTAGAAAAGACTGAATTCTGGTAGTCATTTCATGGCTCAGGATTAGGCATCGATGGCTCGAAAGAGACATGTCTCTCTTTGCATAATCTTAGGTCGAACCATTGAATCAGGCCATTGCTGACGCCCCTTAGCGATTTAATGGTCGTCATAACAAATGTTATGCAAGTGACAGAAGCCTTTGGAGCATTCGATACCAAGACAAGTTTTGTTCAGCACTTGGGTCATTGGTGCAGGACACCTCTAGGGTCCCATCGCGACAAGGCCCCGGACATGGCCCAACGACGCAGCCTTCGCGCGTCTTCGTTTGCTTTGAATGCGGTTGAACTTGCCTCACGTGTGGCGGAACCTACTTTCGGCCAACGCCCGTTGACGGATGTTTAAAAATGATCCGCTCTTTGTCGTGCAAACCCTCACTCTGGTGGCGCGCTGCGTGAATTGAATCTCGACACAACAGATAAGTTGGAAAACGTCCCAGATCAGAGAGGTGGCCTGCATGGTCCACATCCGGCGTAAGGTTTTAGATGTGTTCAAATCCCAAGGTTCGTATGTGGCAAAGCAAGCCATTCAGCGCATCACCTAGCTTTATGCGGTCAAGGAAGATGCTCGCGGTTCACCACCCGTGCGATGCGTGAAATTATGGCAGGCAAAACCAAGATCCATTCTTGATCATTCGGAACGCTGGCCGCAAAGCGCGTTATCCAAGTGGTCGGATAAAACCCCATTGGCAAACGCCATCGGTCACAAAAACGATGTGTTCGTGGGCTCGGACCGTGGCAGCAAATCAGCCGCCATCACTTATACTCTGATGGAAACCGCCAAACTGAAAAGCGTCGACCCCCAAGCATGATTTACGGACGACCCTCGCCGGATCGCCGACCATAAGATTAACAGGAATGATGACATGCTGCCGTCTTATGTTTGTAGTGTACAATTTGCATGTAATAATCTCGGATAACAGGAGATATCAGGTGTGATTTTCCGTTGTCCTGAAGAAAGATTTTTACTATTCTCGTCGCTTCATCACTTACGCTAACCTATTCTGCTGCGGCTTCATCATATTGAGTCCCGTCAGCATAAATGCATTCTGTATTTTCTAATTCTGCCGAAATTCGCGCAGGGAAATCTTGCAAACTAACAATAATCTCGATGATTCTGAATACTTGCGAAATTTGAAATGAAGTATCCGGATTTTGGGCCTTCGTACGAAACACCACATGGTCCGGGGTTGGAACTGCAAGGTAGTTTGCCAGGTCTGCGTCACGCAAGCCCTCTGGGCGATAAACAGAACGACCACGGCCTTGCCGATCAATCAGTTTCGGAACCAACGCTTTTTTATAGTCAGGCATGTTTTCTTCAAACCCGGCTACTTTATTTTTTCCCAATTCATACCAGCTGGAGAAGTCCTATTTCTCTCAAAGCTCTTTCAAGCGCTGTCAATCACCACCCGTTTTTTCTATTCATCGCCTGTATTATTGCGGCATCGAATATATTTATGAAAAAAGCCTGAGGAATCACCCAATAAGAGTATTAGCGTCACTCAAGTTCGCAAAAGCTCAAAAATGTTGAATTCTGGACAGTAATCGTAGCTGGTACGTAGCCGTCAGGGGTCCCGACCGATACGACAGTAACAACTTGGTCCTTGGAATTGCGATATGTTGCCGATTGGACGCTGTCCGTTACGGTAACCACGACATGAGTAGTGTCGTTGGTATCCGGAAGATGCGATTGCTCAGATCCGGAACTTATTGTCTTCCACGAAGACGGCATCATAATCAATGCTTGATGTCTGGAAGCGAAAAGAGCTCCTATAGCTCCAGAAAAACCAGCAGAAAAAAACAAATTATAGGCTTCGCTAGGACTCACTGAATCCAATGTAATCTCTTGACTAGATCGTCTATCGGACTCGATTCCAAGAACCTCATACCACTCAAGTGCTGATGTGGAAAATTGTCCATTTTCATCGTGTGAAGATTGAATGGCAGCAAGAAACCACCCCGGGATCACCCCTCCATATGCGGTATTAATAACAACATCGATTGCCAAGGATGGTGGCAAGCCAGAATTCGCTAAAGCACTGACATATGAGTTTTCAATTTCATAAGTCGTTGGAAGGCGTTCTTGGTTGTTTTCCAATATAGTAATATAATTGGACTGGTGCTGCGCTGCAACTGTGTCAAAATGTTGTGTCGATCCAGATACTTGGTTTTCCCACAAAGATCGGACAGTACCTTGAAACAGACCACCGCTTTCACCAACTATGTCAGCAGCCCACCAAGAGTAGTTATCTCCAGCACTGGAAAGAACTTGATAAGCAAGCTGTACTTGCCCAGCATCATTGAAATACCTTGCCTCATCAATTACAGATTGACTTATATTACTCACCTACTTCACCCTGTTTCCTTTGAACCAAGTCCATTGCAGTTGCTGTAACTTCATATCTTTTTTCAAAGATTCTTCTCAATTCGTGTTGATATTCCGAAACCGGGATCGCATCAGATAAATCAATCATCACTTGACTAAATCTCAAAAGAAATTTTTCGATGTTAGCATATGGAAAGTAACCCCCTGCGATAGCAACGGTCCCGTCTTTAAGATATATTTCAACTCCACAATTTGGATTAAGAACTGATCCATGCGGCTTGCATCTTATTGCTGCTACAAGAACGTTATTATTGATCACCCAATATTCATCCGTCCCAAGTTCGGATTTGACTATCCTTGAGCTAAAACATCCTGAAAGTTCTGTAGGCAGAGATGCAATCCACCTTGGGTTCTAATCTTGCCTTTGTTCCGAAATATTTTTCACTAAACTGGAAGCAATTCCCATAGAGAAATCTGGGTATAACCCATTATTATCTCTATAATTAAGCCCATTCCACTTAAACGTTGGCAATCTCAACTCATATTTTTCAGAATTAATAGACCCCGTTGGATCATTCAAAGGTGGTCTGGATATGACTAGGAAACTCCATTCGCATAGAACATCCTCATAATTTTCACGGCACTCTGGGAAAAAATCTGCATAAGGAACTTCCACTCTAAAGCTGTTACCTTCAACTTTTCCCAAAAGATTTTCACTTGTTCCCATCACAGGATTCAAAAAGGCTGAAATAAAAACAAAAACTGATGTGCTAATTTTACTAATCATTGCTTTGCCATCTATCTGAAACGTTCCCTTTTGGACACCCCTAGCCCACTATGTCCTAAACTCAGCTTGACGCATTGGCTTTAGACATCAACGCTACATTCAATCAAAAGATGTCGCAGTCTCAGCGTCACTTTCAGCAGCGTCGATCATGTCCTTATACGCCCACGGTGGTAACTTTGCGATGCGGTTTTGGGGATGATCCTGAATGCGTTCAAGGACCCAAGCCAGCGAGGCCTCGGGGTATATTCTTTTCATCTTGGCAGTCTCGATGAGGGTGAAGTCTATAACGGCGCAACATAATAACTCTGTGATATAGGGTGTCACATCGTGCCTTCGTGGCACTCTAGAAATTCCTCGGCACTGAGGTTGCGAAAATCATCAAGTGCGCCGCGCAAGCGTGCGTGCGGCCAATCCCACCATGCAAGCGCCATAAGCCTGTCGGCAACACTGGAGGTGAAACGGGATCGCAGTGGGACAGCCGGAATACCTGAAACGATCATGAACGGCGGTACATCCTTAGTGACAATTGCACCGCCTGCGACAACGGCACCATGACCGACCACCACATCTGGCCGCACTTGCACACCATGGCCAAGCCATGTGTCATGGCCGATCACCGTGCGCCGCGTCCGCCTGTGATCGAACCAAGCGACATCATGATTCGCATCGTTGAAGTAATCGGCTGATCGGTAGTGAAAGTGATGCAAACTTGCTTTTTCCATCGGGTGGTCCGTGGCGCCGATCCGCACGAACGCTGCAATGTTTGAGAACTTGCCCACGGAGGCATTGGTAATGTCGGAAAATCGGTCGCAGTATGAATATTCATCCATTTTGCAATGTGCCAAGCGGCTGCCGCGTCCGATTTCCACATACTGTCCGAACTTTGCATCGTTGATCTCGCAATTGGGATGAATAAAGGGGACATCCGGTTTTAATCTGGTCACACTCAAAATACCCACTCGTTGTTATTCTACTAAAAGGCTGTTCCGGTCTGCCGAAGCTCAAGCGACGCCTCCATAGGGACAGTCTCTGCCGCGCCAATTCCCCCGTTGCTTTTGGTAATCAGGATGCAGGCCATTAGTTCTTGCACTCGATCAACTTGCCGCGCAGCCAGCCCGAGAACCAGTCCATGAACATCACCATCGCGATGATCAGGACGATATAATGAGCGACTTCTTCCCAATCTTTCTGGGTCTGGATTGCCTGAGTCAGCATAAGGCCGATGCCACCGCCGGTAATCGCACCAATGATGGTCGCGGAACGGGTGTTGGACTCCAGAAAATAGAGGATCTGCGCCAGCAAAACAGGCACTACCTGAGGTATGACGCCAAAGCGGTATTGTTGTAGCTGTTTGGCTCCAGTCGAGGCGACGCCCTCGATTTGCTTGTGATCCACGTTTTCTAAGGCCTCTGAGAAGATTTTGCCAAAGGTGCCGGTTTCCGTGATCAGAATTGCCAATGCGCCAGTAAGCGGTCTGGGGCCAAAGGCGCGGGCCAGGACCACCGTCCAAATCAACGCGTCCACACCACGCACAAAATCAAACAAGCGGCGTGTGGCAGCGCGCACTAACGTGAACGGCGAGAACCGTTTGGCTGCTATAACGCCGAACGGTAGGGCGATGATAGCTGCCCCCATGGTTCCAAGAAATGCCATTAAGATCGTCTCGCCAATGGCCCAGGCAACGTCTTTGTGGCGCCACATGGCGTTGTTCCACCAGTCAGATATCGCGCCAGAGATATTGCTGCGTTCGGGATCGATACGATCTTCGAACAATAGCGTGCCGAGGTTATGTCCGCGGTAGGGGCTGTCGAGGGTGAACCAGAACAGCCCCCAACCGGGAAAATAATTGAAAACCTCGGTCCGAGCGCCGGTCATGGTAATGCGGCCTTCGAGCGTGGTGATGCCCACGTGGCGGTCTGAGGCAGAAATCCAATCGGGCAGATCTTCGGGTAGGTTTGTTGTCAGGCTGCTGTCTTTGGCCTGTAGCTCTATCAGTTGGAAGCCGGGAATATCAATTTCAGTACGATTGTTGGGCAGATAGCGCACGCTGTGCTGTCCCCCCAGATCAATGTTGATAATGTCAGTGCCAGTCACCCAATCGGGTCTTTGACCTTTGGGATAGGTGCCCTTGCGTTCACCTTCTACGGTGTAAGTGATCTCTCCGGATCTGTTATTGCGGGTGACATGAACCTTGTGGGACCACGTGTCGGACACGAGTTTTACGGCATTGTTCATGTTGGCACGATCCGCAAGACCAGCAACGTCGAAGACAAAGAAAATATAGACCAGATAAACTATGATGAGCGAAGGGATGCCAAAGCCTATCAGACGCTTGCGCTGAAAAAGTTTTTCGGTCTCAAACTTGGTTGCGTCCAGATCAACAGTGGTCATTGGCCTTGTCCTTCGGTCAACCGATTGCGGTAGCGGCTTGAGACTTGATCGAAAAATACGATCGTGCCGAACAGAAGGATGAAGATCGCGGCGGCTTCATCAAAACGTCCCGGCCCCCAAGCCATGGAATTGCGCAGCTCATAACCAAGACCACCTGCACCTACAAAACCAAGGATGGCAGAGGCACGGATGTTGATCTCGAAGCGCAGCAGCGCGTAGCTCACATAATTGGGTGCGACTTGGGGCAGTACACCCAAAAGCATCCGCTGCGACCATGTAGCGCCGGTCGAGGATAGCCCTTCGACCGCTTTCAGGTCTGTGTTCTCGGAGACTTCGGAAAACATTTTGGCTAAGGCACCAGCTGTATGGATGGCAATGGCGATCATTGCGGGGACAGGCCCGCCACCCAAAATAAAAATCAAGACCAGCGCAATTACGATTTCGGGCACAGCACGCATGATATCGGAGATGCGGCGGAACACCGGGATCAGGCGCGGCCATCTGGCCAGACCTCGGGTGCCAAGCAAGGATAAGAACAGCCCACAGATAGCCCCTATAAGCGTTGAGACGGCAGCGATATTAATGGTTTCCACTAAGGCCGGAAAAAATTTGACGATAAGGGCAGGGAGATCGGCACGTTTTTCCCACGCCTCAGACAAAACATCTGCGGGATAATCTCCAATTTGGTGCAAGCCATTCCAGAAGCCGCCTGCGTTGCGGTCATCGGCGATGTTGAAACCGGATACCATCAGCACAACAAAAATCAGCAAAGTTAAGCCGCCATAAAGCCTGCGCCGCTGCACCTGCGCAATGTAGCTTGACTGTATGCTGGCGACAGTGGGCGATGGGCCACTGAGTGATATATCTGTCATTCCAACCCCGAGCAAAAGAATACCGGCAGCCCCAGGGGACTGCCGGATGCGTCATGAAAAATAGCTTAGCCGCCGATTTTAGCCTTGCGAGCCTCGACGATGGAAATGTAGGTGTCGTGTGTGACGGGCTGGAAACCCAGCGTATCACCAGAAGCAACACCGTAGGCGCAGTCGGGGTCTGCTTCATACAGGCCGTCCACCAGCGCAGTCATTTTCGTGCGGACGTCTGCTGGAAGAGCTTTGCGCAAAACAACAGGGCCTTCAGGGATTACCTTGGATTTCCAGATTTGAACCATGTCGTTCATATCAACGAGACCCGCGTCAACCGCCTTGCGCAACGCGCCAGAGTTGTAGCCGTCTTCCCAGTTGCCCTGACCGTCAGCCCATGTAACGCCACCGTCGATGTCACCGTTGTTGACTGCAACAATGGTTTGTTCGTGGCCACCGGTGAACTTGACCGCATCAAAATATTCGCCGCTTTCCATAGTCACGCCGGCTTTGTACTACGGGATCTCAATGGAATGGATCAGGTAGCCAGACGTCGAATTCGGATCGCCAAAGCCAAAAACCTTGCCTTCCATGTCATCCAGCGAAGTCACTCCGCTGTCCTTGCGGGCAAACCCGATGGAATGGTAACCAACGGATCCGTCAACGTTTACTTTGATCAGAACAGGTTCTACCGCCTCTGGATCTTGTAGGAAGGTTGCCGCATAGGCTGACGCACCGAGCCAAGCCATATCGATGTTGCCGCCCAGCAGGCCCTGGATCACGCCGTTATAGTCGGCAGGGGCAAAGCGCTTGGTGTTCACACCAAGCGCTTCGGTCGTGTAATCAGCAAGACACTGATAGCTGTTCATCCGGTCCTGTGCGTTTTCACCGCCAAGGATGCCGATGCGGAATTCGGTGATCTCTTGGGCAAAAGCGCCTGTGCTGAGAAAGGTGGTGGTCGCAAGCGCCAATACGAGGGTCTTTTTCATGGTCTTCTCCGTGGATAAATGCCCATGAGTTTCTTGGTTGTTTGAGGGCGGGTTAGATAAGGACAAAAACTGGTTCAGGCGTAGGCTTCCGCAGTACGGAGCTTAGACGTGTCCAGTGTTTCGATTTCAGTTGAGGTGGCAGCTTCGGAAAAGTCCGCACTTGCCCCATATATGTCCCGCGCCACACCTGTGGTGAGCTGTTCGGGTGTGCCATCAAACACGATACGACCGTCACGCATACCGATAACGCGGTCACAATACCGACGCGCCGTATCCAGTGTGTGCAGGTTTGCAATTACCATTCGCCCATCTTCTTCGTGAATGGTTCGCAGTGACTGCATGACCACCTGAGCATTCATAGGATCGAGAGAGGCGATAGGCTCATCTGCCAGAATGATCTTAGGATTCTGCATCAAGGCGCGCGCAATCGCTACGCGCTGTTGCTGGCCGCCTGAGAGTGCCTCGGCCCGCTTTGGGGCCTGTTCGGCAATACCTAGCCGGTCAAGGATTTCGATGGCGCGGTGGATATCAGATTGCGGGTAAAGGTTGAACATTGTCGCAAATGTCGACCGCTTGTTCAGCGTGCCGTGCAGCACGTTCGATACGACGTCCATGCGTGGCACAAGGTTAAATTGCTGAAAGATCATTGCACAGCGCGACTGCCAGTCTCGTTTTGCAGAACCCCGCAATGCAGTGATGTCTTCGCCTTCAAACTCGATTTTGCCAGTGGTCGAATCACTCAGACGGTTGAGCATCCGCAAAAGCGTCGATTTACCTGCACCAGAACGCCCAATGACCCCAATCATGGCTGGTTTGTCGATGAAGATATCGGCCGAAGAAACAGCCGTTTTATCCCCAAACCGTTTGGTCAGCTTATTAATTTGCAGCATGTTGCCCCCGTTATTTGCCGTTCGAATACGGGACGAAGGTCACAGCTACGTGAAAGTTTTGCATCAGTTTCATGACAAGGTCGCAACAGAATCATGACGTTGTCCAGAAAGCTTTGACCCACCAGGCACGCGTGCAAAATCCTAACATCTAATATTAAGGTCACGCCGCCCTAGACGGCTTCGACAGTGAGGATATCTGAAAAGGGTGATGGAAAATTTATTTCAGCACTTAACTTTTACTTTGATTGGACCACGAACACGGGCTGCCCTATGAGCTTTATGAAAAAGCACTGCTCGCTCTGCAATTATTTCGACGAGGTCCGACATGGATGATGATATTCTTGATGGACTTCTGGCGGCTATGCCGCTGCCGAGCCTTGCAATTGATGGCACCGAACGCATCATCGCTGCCAATAATGAGGCACTGCTGCTCATCGGTCATCAGGCTAAGGGGCATAATTACGTTACCATTTTGCGCCAGCCTGCACTGTTGGACGCAATAGAGTTGACATTGAATGACGGTAGGTCGCGCAGAACACAATACCTTAGTAATGATGGCGCGCACGACACTACTTTTCGGGTCAGTTGCCGAGCTGCACCGGGAGTAGGTCAAGGCGGGGCAGTGGTGACACTGCTTACTTTTGAGGATATCAGCCATATAGAGCAAGCAGGCCAGATGCGTCGCGATTTTGTGACCAATGTAAGTCACGAATTAAGAACGCCGCTTACCGCACTTATGGGGTTTATCGAGACCCTGCGTGGGCCAGCAAGTAATGACCCAACGGCATCAGCACGATTTCTAAGCATCATGCATGACGAGGCAGAGCGAATGAACCGTCTGGTGGGCGATCTGATGTCCTTAAATAGGGTTGAAGGAGATGAGCGGGTGCGGCCCACGCAAAGCGTCGTGCTCAACAATATCATTCGTTCGACTATTCATACCTTGCAGCCCTTGGCAAGCGAGGCGAACGTGGATTTCGAAATCGAATTTCCGGACGTTCCCGTTCAAATAATCGGTGATGCAGATCAGCTGACACAAGTTTTCACTAATATTGTCGGGAACGCGATCAAATATGGTGGATCAGGGGGTCGAATTACCGTGCGCATGACACCAAGCGCGCGCGAGCCTGTATTGCGCGCCGCTGGTGTGCGCATTCAGATCATCGACTATGGTGTTGGCATCGAGCCCCTTCATCTGCCGCGCCTCACTGAACGGTTCTATCGCGCTGATAATCACCGCAGCCGTGACCTTGGGGGCACAGGTCTTGGACTGGCGATTGTAAAGCACATCATTAGTCGTCACCGCGGGCGATTACGCATCGAAAGCGAACTTGGTAAAGGATCGACATTCACTGTCATTTTGCCTGTTCAGGGAAACTTTTGAGTCAGCGAAAGCCAGTCTAGCGATTGTCATAAACTTGTAGTGTAGGCGTCACAAAACCGTTACGTCGTCACTGTAAGGAGGGTCGAGGTCTTCATGAGGGGATCATATATATATGTTAAAACAGGACACACCCATGTCTTTAGTAAAACTCGCAACCTCTGCGCTAGCTTTGTCGGTACTGGCTGCAACAGCCGCCGCTGCACGTGATCAGGTACAAATCGCTGGATCGTCAACTGTTCTGCCTTACGCGTCAATCGTAGCAGAGGCGTTTGGTGACAACTTCGATTTCCCGACACCGGTTGTCGAATCAGGTGGCTCAAGCTCGGGCCTCAAGCGGTTCTGTGAAGGTGTTGGCGAAAACACCATTGACATAGCAAATGCGTCGCGTTCCATCCGTGAAAAGGAAATCAAAGCCTGCGCCGAGGCCGGGGTAACAGACATCATCGAAGTGCGCATTGGTTATGACGGTATCGTCTTTGCGAGCCCAATCGACGGACCTGCATATACAGCGTTCCAGCCTGCTGACATCTTCAATGCTCTGGGATCCAAAGTCCTTGTCGATGGCGCAATAGTTGATAATCCACACAGCCAATGGGCTGACTTCAATGGCGATCTGCCAGCGGCCGATATTCTTGCCTTTATCCCCGGCACAAAGCACGGCACACGCGAAGTGTTCGAAGACAAAGTGCTGCTGAAGGGCTGCGAAGTCACAGGTGCCATGGAAGCTATGATGGCGGCTGGACTGTCCGAAGATGATGCGGAAGATACCTGCATCGATGTCCGCCAGGATGGTAAATCAGTTGATATCGACGGTGACTACACAGAAACGCTGGCACGCATCGATGCCAACCCCAACGGCATTGGAATCTTTGGTCTGGCGTTCTTTGAGAACAACCAAGACAAGTTGAAAGTGGCAACTATGGGCGGCGTTGCGCCTTCCACTGAAAGCATCTCTACAGGCGAATATCCCGTGTCGCGTCCGCTTTTCTTCTACATTAAGACGGCGCACATCGGCGTGATTCCTGGGCTTAAAGAGTTCGCGTCATTCTTTGTCGCAGACGAGATTGCAGGACCTGAAGGTCCATTATCCGCTTATGGTTTGGTCGCAGATCCGGAATTGACTGTAACCCAAGCTGCCGTGGCCAACGAAACACCACTCGGCAGCAAGTAACCTGTGCTGCACCTATAAAATTGGGGTGGCGGACACCGCCATCCTTACATAAAAAATGCAACGCTCCTTTTCTGGGGCATTTGCCGTCTTACTGTTCAACACGACGATTGGAACCGACATGCCGCTGACATGGCTCGTCTTGATAATTTTCACCATCGCAGCCGCTGGTTTTGTAATGGGCCGCAAACGGGCACTGCAAAATGCAGGTGGCGACCGTCGTGAACTCCATTCCTTGCCTGTCTACTACGGTTCAAACGTTGCAATGTGGGCCATCGTGCCAGCGGTAGCGGTGCTCATTGTTTGGATGTTGGTGCAGCCATTTTTTGTGAATTCGCGCGTTTTGGCTACTCTGCCCGACACGATTGTATCCGAAGGCAGTTCCATTGGGCTTGTAATGAGCGACGTGCGTCGCGTGGCAGAAGGTCTTGATATTGCGGTGGTCCAAGGTGTGATGAGCCGTGATGAGGCTGCATCCATCAGTGCCGAAATATCAGATATTCGTGAAAGTCTTGGTGAGGTAGGCGTGGCCGTTGGCTCGAAGGTCAGCACCGAGGTAATGAAGGGCGCACAGCTTTACCGCACGCTTAATGCTGTTGGTTCGATGATGATGAATGTGGTTGTTTTGCTCTTTGCATTTGGTGGCGCGGGCTATGCTTATTCAAAATCAACTGCCGATTTCCGCGCACGTAATATGGTTGAGCGTGGAGTTTTGGCGATGCTGATCGCAGCGGCATCGATTGCGATCCTAACAACCATCGGCATTTTGTTTGCGCTGTTATTTAACACCATAGAATTCTTTAAGCTCTATCCTGCGGCTGATTTCTTTTTTGGAACCAGATGGGCTCCCAGCTTTTCTGGGCGGGGTGGGGCGTCTGACCTCGGTGTGCTACCACTTCTTTGGGGAACTTTTTACATTTCCTTCATCGCACTGCTTGTCGCTGTCCCCATCGGCCTATTTTCCGCGATCTATCTGTCGGAATATGCAGGGCCTAAGGTTCGTGGTATCGTTAAACCGCTGATCGAAATTCTTGCTGGGATCCCCACTATTGTTTACGGGCTTTTTGCCCTGCTTACGGTTGGGCCGCTGCTGATGCGCATGTTCGGCAAGGATACTTTCGGCTGGATGCAGGGCGGCACGGCCGTTATTACGGCTGGCCTTGTGATGGGAATTATGCTCATCCCATTCGTTTCATCGCTCTCTGACGATATCATTAATGCAGTGCCGCAGGCGTTGCGCGACGGATCTTATGGGCTTGGGGCCACAAAATCCGAAACGATCCGTCAGGTGATCCTCCCTGCGGCTTTGCCCGGTATCGTGGGCGCGATCCTGCTGGCGGCTTCGCGGGCGATTGGCGAAACTATGATCGTCGTGCTTGGCGCAGGGGCTGCCGCCCGCCTTTCGATGAATCCATTCGACGCGATGACAACGATCACCGCCAAAATTGTCAGCCAGTTGACTGGAGATGCCGACTTTGTCTCGCCCGAGGCACTTGTGGCATTTGCCCTCGGCATGACCCTCTTCGTTCTGACGCTAGGGCTCAATGTTTTTGCCCTTTTTATCGTGCGTAAATACCGGGAGCAGTATGACTGATGACTGAGACAACCACGACACCTTCTGCATCCCCTCCGAAAAAATCCAGCCTGTTTGTGCTTGATGAGCGCACGCGCAAGCGCAACGCCGCCGAAACCCGGTTTCGGATGTATGGCATTACCGCCATTTCTGTAGGGCTAGTGTTTCTGGTGCTTCTATTCACTTCCATCCTGCGTTCAGGCATTCCCGCCTTTACACAGACTGTGGTGAAGATTGAATTTGTTCTGACCAAAGAACAGTTCGATAAAGCAGAATCTAAAATGCTTAAGACGGGTGAGTATCAAAATATTTTTGTAAACGCGCTCATTGGGCAGCTTGAAGCCCGCAATTTGGACGTCAATGTCGATAGTAAATCAATTAAGCGGATCGTGGGTAAGCCGGGCGGCATGATCCGCAGCTTTTTCCTTGAAAATCCCGATCAAATCGGTACGCCAGTGTCGTTTGAGATCGTCGCATCATCCCGGGTGGATGGTTACTTCAATGGGCGGGTGACGCGCGATACGCTCGTGGACACTCGATTCCTGAAGGCGTCTGACCTTGATCTGGTCGATGCCTTGCAAGAAGCGGATATCATCCAAGGGGCGTTTAACTGGAACTTTATCACGGGCACAGATTCCGGGGTCGACAACCCTGGTGGAGCCGGATTGGGTGCTTCGGTAATAGGGTCATTCTTTATGATGCTGGTCGTGTTGTTTTTATCGCTGCCCATCGGGGTGGCCGCGTCAATCTACCTTGAGGAATTCGCACCCAAGAACCTCTGGACGGATTTGATTGAGGTGAACATTTCGAACCTTGCAGCTGTGCCTTCTATTGTATTCGGTATTCTTGGCCTCGCTGTCTTCATTCAGTTCGCAGGCTTGCCACAGTCTGCACCTGTCGTTGGTGGCCTTGTGCTTACGCTTATGACATTGCCTACAATCATTATCTCGACACGCGCGTCACTAGCTGCAGTACCACCATCAATTCGCGATGCGGCTTTGGGTGTTGGGGCCTCTAAGATGCAGGCAGTGTTTCACCACGTACTGCCGCTGGCGATGCCCGGCATTCTGACTGGAACAATCATTGGGCTGGCGCAAGCCTTGGGCGAAACGGCGCCATTGCTTCTGATCGGGATGGTCGGCTTTGTTGCGCGGGAATATCCCGATGGGATTGCCTCGGGCTTTATGGATGCAAATTCGGCCATGCCGGCGCAAATCTACACGTGGGCCAGTCGTGCTGATCCGGGATTCTATGAAAAAGCGTGGGGCGGTATTATCGTTTTGCTGCTATTCCTCATCACAATGAACGCTATCGCGGTCATCTTGCGACGTCGTTTTGAACGGCGCTGGTAAGGGAGACCAAAAATGAATGATATGACATTTGTGGAGAGAGATGTGGACACAAACGAGGTCAAAATTGCGGCCAAGGATGTACAGGTTTTTTATGGTGACAACCATGCCATCAAGGACGTCAGCGTCGAAATAGAGGACAAAACTGTTACAGCCTTTATTGGCCCTTCAGGCTGCGGAAAATCAACGTTCCTGCGCTGTATTAACCGTATGAATGATACAATTGATGTGTGCCGCGTTACGGGTGATCTGCGCATTGATAACGAGGATATCTACGATACGAAGGTTGATCCAGTCCAGTTGCGCGCCAAAGTCGGCATGGTGTTTCAGAAGCCGAACCCATTTCCAAAATCAATCTATGACAACGTAGCCTATGGGCCGCGCATTCATGGTCTGTCAAAGAACAAGACGGACCTGGACGACATCGTCGAACGCTCTTTGCGCCGCGCCGCAATCTGGGACGAGGTAAAAGATCGGTTGCACGCACCTGGCATGGGTTTGTCTGGCGGTCAGCAACAACGTCTGTGCATCGCACGTGCTGTTGCCACTGAACCCGAAGTCCTGCTGATGGATGAACCTTGCTCGGCTCTTGATCCTATTGCTACGGCCCAAGTAGAGGAATTAATTGACGAATTGCGCAAGAGGTATTCGGTTGTCATCGTTACTCACTCCATGCAGCAAGCCGCGCGGGTCAGCCAAAGAACAGCCTTCTTTCACCTTGGCAGCCTGGTTGAATATGGCGCGACGTCCAATATCTTTACCAATCCCGTTGATCCACGAACTGAAAGCTACATCACTGGTCGTATCGGCTAAGGAGTTCAAAATGAACAGTCAACATATCGCATCAGCCTTTGACCGAGATCTTGAAGCTATTCAGGCACAGATCATGAAAATGGGTGGTCTGGTGGAAAATGCCATTCTTGAAGCAGCGATAAGCCTTGAGACGCGTGACGAACAACGTGCCGAGGCAGTGCGCCAAGGTGATAAGGCTATTGATGGCCTTGAGGAACTGATTAACGAAGAGGCAGCACGCGTAATTGCCCTACGCGCTCCTACGGCCATTGATCTGCGCCTTGTGCTGTCCGTGATTAAGGTGAGCGCCAATTTGGAACGCATCGGGGACTATGCAAAAAACCTTGCAAAGCGCACTGGCGTGCTGTCCCAGATGGAACCTGTTAATGGTAGTGCCGGCGCATTGCGCCGCATGGCCAAGGAAGTCGAGCGGATGCTCAAGGACGCGCTTGATGCCTATGTCTCGCGCGATGCCGAGCTTGCACAGGACGTTATTGATCGCGATATCGAAGTTGATCAGATGTACAATGCAATCTTCCGAGAGTTCCTAACGTTCATGATGGAAGACCCAGGCAACATTACGGCATGTATGCACCTGCACTTTATTGCCAAAAATATCGAGCGTATGGGTGATCACGTGACCTCGATCGCTGAACAGGTTGTCTACCTTGTCACAGGAACAATTCCAGAAGAGCCGCGCGACAAGGGCGATAAAACGTCGTTACCTACCTAAGGAGATCGGGCAAATGTATAAAGACCAGACTCGCGTCCTGGTGGTGGAAGATGAACCGGCTCAACTCGAAGTGCTTGCCTATAATCTGGAAGCAGAAGGATTTTGCGTAAGCCGTGCCAGAGACGGGGAAGAAGCAATATTGGTCATCGCCGAGGACGCTCCTGATATCATTGTACTGGACTGGATGATGCCCAACATTTCCGGAATCGAGGTTTGTAGACGCATCAAAAGCAATTCTGAAACACGCGCTATTCCAGTGATTATGCTTTCTGCGCGCTCTGAAGAGGTAGACAAAGTACGTGGGCTGGAAACCGGCGCGGATGACTATGTGGTTAAACCCTATTCTGTGATCGAGTTGATGGCGCGGGTGCGCACACAGCTGCGTCGCGCACGCCCTTCTTCCATGGGCCAAAAGCTTGAATTTGGTGATATCATTCTGGACGTGGAAACACATAAGGTCACACGCGGCTCGAATGAACTAAAACTTGGGCCTACTGAATTCCGACTGCTTACCACCTTCATGGAGAGACCAGGCCGTGTCTGGAGCCGTGAACACCTCCTTGATCGGGTGTGGGGAAGAGATTTATTTGTCGACACACGAACCGTTGATGTTCACATAGGCCGCCTTCGAAAAGCGTTGGCGCAACATGGCGGTGGCGATCTTGTTAGAACAGTTCGTGGTGTCGGATACGCACTGGGATAGAATAGACTTTATGAGAAGGCGCCAGATGGGTCATGCAGTTTGCCGATGTTAGTAACCCCATCAACTGATGTTCGGTTAGGCAAAGAATTCGAGACAGCGCTACACCATGATGTCAGGCCCTACGACAAGCATCTCCGGCGGTCAGCCCTGCGCAGCAAGGCTCAAAGTCTCTTTTGACACCACATTAGCGTCTCGAGGTGCAGTGATCCATTTGTTCAGCGTCGACATGCTGTAAATCCCCATCTTTCATGGGGTCTATTCGTCAAACTCATGCAAGCAGTTTTGCGGCCGATGCCCATGTTTGGCCAATCATTGTTGTATGTCCATAACCATTTTGCTGCGGCTTTCCGCGCCATTCGATGATGCGGTTCAGGGGTCTTGAGACGCGCAGTGCTGGCAGGGAAAAATCCACCTCAATGGCCAAACCTTCACGGTTAACAGCATCCGCGATGAAGTCCTTGCTCCATGTTTCATTGGGCTGATCAGGCACAGCCAGCGGTTCTGGTTTTTCTCCTTTTACCCGCTTTCGTGACTTTATCGTAAGCGTCCGGTAGAGGGGCTATTTGTTCACTGACTTGCAGGCCGCACGCCGATCCACGGGCCATTTCGTTTTTCTCGGATGACGGCCACCCATCTATCGGCACTTGAG
>JAQXDR010000045.1 GCA_029251265.1 Pseudoprimorskyibacter sp.
ACTTTGACGGCGACCAGATGGCTGTGCACGTTCCTCTGAGCCTTGAGGCGCAGTTGGAAGCACGGGTCCTTATGATGTCGACAAACAACGTTCTGTCACCTGCCAATGGTGCACCGATCATTGTTCCGTCCCAGGATATGATCCTTGGTTTGTATTACGTCACCATCATGCGCGAGGGCATGAAGGGCGAAGGCATGATATTGTCCGGCATCGAAGAAGTGCAGCACGCGCTTGATGCTGACGAAGTGCACATGCACACAAAAATTAACTGCCGTATCAAGCAGATTGATGAGACAGGACAGGAAATTTGGCAGCGTTTCGAAACGACACCCGGTCGGGTTTTGTTGGGATCTTTGCTTCCGTCAAATACAAAAGCGCCTTTCTCGTTAGTGAACCAGCTTCTGCGTAAGAAGGATGTGCAGAAGGTTATCGACACGGTCTATCGCTACTGCGGACAAAAAGAATCCGTAATCTTCTGCGATCAGATCATGACGATGGGCTTCCGCGAGGCGTTTAAGGCGGGCATTTCATTTGGTAAAGATGACATGGTCGTTCCTGACAACAAATGGACTATCGTCGATGAGACGCGCGGTCAGGTCAAAGACTTTGAACAGCAGTATATGGACGGATTGATCACTCAGGGTGAGAAATACAACAAGGTTGTGGATGCGTGGTCAAAGTGCAACGACAAAGTAACTGACGCCATGATGGGCACCATTTCGGCACCCAAAATGGACGAGGGTGCTGAAATGGAACCCAACTCTGTCTACATGATGGCGCACTCCGGTGCGCGTGGATCTGTTACGCAGATGAAGCAGCTTGGTGGCATGCGTGGTCTGATGGCAAAGCCGAATGGCGACATCATCGAGACGCCGATCATTTCCAACTTTAAAGAAGGTCTCACGGTTCTAGAGTACTTCAACTCTACACACGGGGCGCGGAAAGGTTTGTCAGATACGGCGTTGAAGACTGCAAACTCTGGATATCTGACACGACGTCTCGTGGACGTCGCACAGGATTGCATTGTTCGGTCGCGTGATTGTGGGACCGAACGTTCCATTACGGCCGAAGCGGCCGTGAATGATGGTGAGGTTGTCGCATCGCTAAGCGAACGTGTCCTTGGACGGGTTGCAGCTGAGGATATCTTTGTTCCTGGCACGGATGAAGTCATCGTGCCCATAGGGACGTTGATTGATGAACGTTTGTCCGACCGTATTGGTGAGGCAGGCGTTCAAACGGCACGTATCCGTTCTCCGCTGACATGTGAGGCCGAAGAAGGTGTTTGTGCCAAATGCTACGGACGTGATCTGGCCCGAGGCACCATGGTTAATACTGGCGAGGCAGTGGGTATCATTGCTGCGCAGTCCATTGGTGAACCGGGGACACAGCTTACAATGCGGACATTCCACATTGGCGGCGTTGCACAAGGTGGCCAGCAATCCTTCCTTGAGGCCAGCCAAGAGGGTATTGTTCAGTTTGATATGCCGAACATTCTGTCCAATGAGGCTGGTGATGTTTTGGTTATGGGTCGTAACATGAAGCTTCGGATTATGGATGAGCATGGCGAAGAACGTGCAAGTCATAAACTGGGGTATGGATCCAAGCTCTTTGTGTCCGAGGGACAAACAATTGCGCGTGGCGACAAACTGTTTGAATGGGATCCTTACACGTTGCCAATTATCGCCGAAGCAGATGGCGTGGCCAAGCATGTGGATTTGACTGCCGGTTTGGCGGTTCGCGATGAAACTGACGAAGCCACCGGTATGACCCAAAAGATTGTTATCGATTGGCGCGCTGCACCACGTGGAAACGAGTTGAAGCCAGAAGTCATTTTGATGGGTGAAACCGGAGAACCACTGCGTAACGCCGCGGGTAACCCGATCACTTATCCGATGTCGGTCGATGCGATTTTGTCCTGTGAGGACGGTCAGCAGGTCAAAGCGGGCGATGTCGTTGCGCGTATCCCGCGCGAAGGTGCAAAGACCAAGGATATTACCGGTGGTCTGCCGCGTGTGGCAGAACTCTTTGAGGCGCGTCGCCCTAAAGACAACGCGATCATCGCTGAAATCGATGGATACGTTCGTTTCGGAAAAGACTATAAAAACAAGCGTCGCATCAGCATCGAGCCAACTGATGAAACAATGGACGCCAAGGAATATATGATCCCCAAGGGGAAACATATTCCAGTGGTCGAAGGCGACTTTGTCCAAAAGGGCGACTACATCATGGACGGTAATCCTGCGCCGCATGACATCCTGTCCATTATGGGTGTCGAGGCGTTGGCTAACTACATGATCGACGAAGTCCAGGACGTGTATAGACTGCAAGGCGTGAAAATTAACGACAAGCACGTCGAAGTCATCGTACGTCAGATGCTACAGAAATGGGAAATCCTGGACAGTGGTGACACCACGCTGCTGAAGGGTGAACATGTCGACAAGGCCGAATTTGACGCTGCTAACGAAAAGGCAATCGCCAAAGATGGCCGCGCCGCTAAGGGTGAACCGATCCTACTTGGGATTACAAAGGCCTCTTTGCAAACACGGTCGTTTATTTCTGCTGCATCTTTCCAAGAAACAACAAGAGTTTTGACCGAAGCATCGGTTCAGGGCAAAAAAGACAAGCTTGTTGGTTTGAAAGAGAACGTCATCGTTGGCCGGTTGATCCCTGCCGGCACGGGGGGTGCAACACAGCGCGTTCGTCGGATTGCGCAAGATCGCGACAATGTGGTGATTGAAGCGCGCCGTGAAGAGGCCGAGGCCGCACTGGCATTGCAAGCGCCTGATACTGCCGAAGATATTTTTGGCAGTCCCGCAGAGTAATCTATCGGCACTAAGACATGAGGCACTCCGATACTATAATCGGGGTGCCTTTTTTTTGTCCAATGATCCGCGCGGCTGGCTCAATAATGGCCATTCAGTAGTGGGGCTCTGATGTCTTGGTAACGTGCGTCGCGAGCTACCGATCGTAACTGATCTTCTTGTACCTTTTGCAAATACATGAAGAGTACTTACAGAGGCTCAGGGGGACATCATGCAACAAGACAATCGACAATCGGCACTCTGGATGATGGGGGCGATGGCCGGGTTTGTTTTGGGTGATACATGCATCAAGCTTTTGGGTGAAACGCTGCCTTTGTCACAGATTATCGTCCTACGCGGTATACCTGCGGTTTTGATGGTTTGGTTTTTAGCGCGCATGCTTGGACCCGTGCGACACCCTTTGCCAGCAGCGGACTGGCGTTTGATTGGCATTAGATCGCTTGCGGACGTGTGCACTACATTCTTTTTTTTGAGCGCTTTGACAAACATGCCCATCGCTAACGCGACGGCGATGATGTTGATATCCCCACTTGCGATAACGCTGACAGGCGCCCTTTTTCTCGCAGAACATGTGGGGTGGAGACGTTGGCTAGCTGTAGGAACAGGGTTTGTGGGAATGGTTTTGATTGTCCAGCCTGGTGGCGCGGGCTTCAATTTCTACTCTGTCTATGTCCTCGTCGCGGTTTGTTCGGTCGTTGTGCGAGATGTGGTAACACGCAAGATGTCGCCTGCGGTTCCGTCAATGTTGGTGTCGCTCATAAATACCGTCAACGTTTTTTTATTCGGTGTTATTTGGAGCTTTTTCCAGCCTTGGACCCCTGTCCAATCCGATGCATGGATATGGATAATTGGAGCGGCGGCGCTGGTGGTGTTTGCATATATCTGTTCCATTATGACGGTCAGAACCGGCGAAGTGTCTGCGGTAGCTCCCTTTAGGTATACGGGCTTGCTTATGGCTTTGATTTTGGGCTGGTTGGTGTTCGATGAATGGCCTAATACCATGGCGCTAATCGGTGGACTAATTGTCGTGATCTCAGGTGTTTACGCCCTATGGCGAGAGGCTTTGGCCGGCCGCAAAATAGCGAAAGGAAACGGTTGTTAAGCAGCTGTTGACAACATAAGCGACTCCACCTATACGGCCCTCATATCGGTATTGGTGCCTCGTGCGCAGCAAAACCCCGATTTCAGATTTGGTGGTCACAGTCGGGACATGTTACATGTTTCGTCTTATTCATGCCCCCGCCGCAGCGCTCATCCTTGGTAGGGGGCGCATGCGGTTTTTCTCGTGTTAACATGGGATATGGGGGTGCCTACTGCCGAAGCTGGCTAAAACTTGGTTACGTTCGTATCCTTTTGAAGACGTGCCGCACGAGGCCTAAGTCGTGAACAGATTGAACAATTACGGGGAACACACCGGAATGCCCACAATTCAGCAGCTGATCCGCAAGCCGCGGCAGCCGAAAGTCAAACGGTCCAAGTCGCAGCACTTGGAATCTTGCCCGCAAAAGCGTGGTGTCTGCACCCGCGTCTACACCACGACACCAAAGAAGCCTAACTCGGCTATGCGTAAGGTGGCCAAAGTGCGCCTGACCAACGGGTTTGAGGTGATCAGCTACATTCCTGGTGAAAGCCACAATCTGCAAGAACACTCTGTTGTTCTGATCCGTGGCGGTCGCGTAAAAGACCTTCCCGGTGTGCGCTATCACATCCTGCGCGGTGTTCTTGACACCCAGGGCGTCAAAGATCGTAAGCAGCGTCGTTCGAAGTATGGCGCCAAGCGCCCCAAATAAGAGGATCAGTCTATGTCCCGTCGTCACGCCGCTGAAAAGCGCGAAGTCCTACCCGATGCCAAATTTGGCGATCGCGTTCTGACAAAATTTATGAACAACCTGATGGTTGATGGTAAGAAATCGATCGCGGAGCGTATTGTTTACAATGCGTTGGATCGTGTGGAGCGTCGCGTCAAGCGCGCCCCTGTCGAAGTCTTTCACGAAGCCCTTGATAACATTAAACCTGCCGTAGAAGTGCGGTCGCGCCGCGTCGGTGGTGCCACGTATCAGGTTCCTGTCGAAGTGCGTCCGGAGCGTCGCGAGGCACTGGCCATCCGCTGGTTGATCGCAGCCAGCCGTGGCCGCAACGAAAATACCATGGAAGAGCGTCTCGCCGGTGAGCTTTTGGACGCAGTGCAGTCCCGTGGTTCAGCCGTTAAAAAACGCGAAGATACACACAAGATGGCCGACGCGAACAAAGCGTTCAGCCATTACCGCTGGTAATTTAGATCAAGGACATCACAGATGGCCCGCGAATATCCACTTGACCGCTATCGCAACTTTGGAATCATGGCGCATATTGACGCCGGAAAGACCACCTGTTCGGAGCGTATCCTGTATTACACAGGCAAATCTCACAACATCGGCGAAGTCCATGACGGCGCTGCAACCATGGACTGGATGGAACAAGAGCAGGAGCGGGGCATTACCATCACCTCGGCTGCGACCACCACGTTTTGGGAGCGGACCGAGGATGGTGAGACTGCTGACACCGAAAAGCATCGCCTGAATATCATTGACACTCCCGGTCACGTTGACTTCACAATCGAAGTTGAGCGTTCGTTGGCCGTTCTTGATGGTGCAGTGTGCGTTCTTGATGCCAATGCCGGTGTTGAGCCGCAGACTGAAACCGTCTGGCGTCAGGCAGATCGGTACAAAGTGCCACGGATCGTGTTTGTCAATAAAATGGACAAGATCGGTGCGGACTTCTTCAACTGTGTCGAGATGATTGAAGATCGTACCGGTGCCACGGCTGTCCCTGTAGGGATTCCAATCGGTGCAGAGACAGAGCTGGAAGGTCTGATCGACCTCGTGACCATGCAAGAGTGGGTCTACATCGGCGATGACTTGGGTGCGTCCTGGGAAAAGCGTGATATTCGTCCAGACTTGCAGGATATGGCGAACGAATGGCGCGAAAAGATGATCGAGATCGCTGTCGATCAAGACGAAGAAGCAATGGAAGCGTATCTTGAGGGCGAAGAGCCGTCCATCGAGAAGCTGCGCGAAATGCTTCGTAAGGGTACTTTGGCCCTGGATTTCGTTCCGGTTCTTGGTGGTTCTGCGTTTAAAAACAAAGGTGTTCAGCCACTTTTGAACGCTGTGATCGATTACTTACCAAGCCCGTTGGATGTTGTTGATTACATGGGCTTTAAGCCCGGCGACGAACCCGAAACGCGTAATATTGCGCGTCGTGCAGACGACGATATGCCGTTTTCCGGCCTCGCGTTCAAAATCATGAATGACCCGTTTGTCGGATCTTTGACGTTTGTACGCATCTACTCTGGCCAACTCGCCAAAGGCGATACAATGCTGAATTCTACCAAGGGTAGAAACGAGCGCGTTGGGCGAATGATGATGATGCACTCCAACAACCGCGAGGAAATTTCCGAAGCGTTTGCGGGTGACATTATCGCTTTGGGCGGTTTGAAAGATACGACCACCGGTGACACATTGTGTGACAAAGCAGGCGCGGTTGTTCTGGAAACGATGACCTTCCCTGATCCTGTAATTGAAATTGCAGTAGAACCCAAAACCAAGGGTGATCAGGAAAAGATGTCGCAAGGTCTGGCGCGATTGGCGGCGGAAGATCCGTCTTTCCGGGTGGAAACCGACATGGAGAGCGGTCAAACGATCATGAAAGGTATGGGGGAACTTCACCTCGATATTTTGGTTGATCGACTGAAGCGCGAATTCAAGGTTGAGGCCAATATCGGAGCGCCACAAGTGGCGTATCGCGAGACAATTGGTCACGAGGTCGAGCATTCGTACACCCACAAAAAGCAGTCGGGTGGATCGGGTCAGTTCGCTGAGGTTAAGTTGATTATTTCGCCGACCGAGCCTGGCGAAGGGTATTCCTTTGAATCGCGTGTTGTTGGCGGTTCTGTTCCCAAGGAATATATTCCTGGCGTCGAAAAGGGTATAAAATCGGTAATGGATAGTGGGCCTTTGGCTGGCTTCCCTGTGATTGATTTCAAAGTCGCTCTAATCGATGGCAAATTCCACGATGTTGACTCGAGCGTTTTGGCGTTTGAGATCGCGGGTCGGATGGGCATGCGTGAAGGCATGCGCAAAGCCGGTGCCAAATTGCTGGAACCGATGATGAAGGTCGAGGTGGTTACACCTGAAGATTATACTGGCGGTATTATTGGTGACCTGACATCTCGTCGGGGACAGGTGTCTGGGCAGGAGCCGCGTGGAAACGCGGTTGCGATCAGCGCGTTTGTGCCACTTGCCAATATGTTCGGATATATCAACACCTTGCGGTCTATGTCCTCGGGTCGGGCTCAGTTTACGATGCAGTTCGATCACTATGATCCCGTACCGCAGAATATCTCTGACGAAATACAAGCAAAATACGCTTGATGCTTGCGCGGCGTATGTTTCTACTCGGTGCGGCAGGGGCCTTGGCCAGCTGTGGCACCGAAACCGTTCAATTGGTCGAGGCCGATGTCGGTCAGACCATGCGTGTGGTCTACGTAGATGCATATGCTTCGAGTTTTCGCAAGATCCGTGGACGCGAAATCGACGTGGCTCCGGAGCAAGTCGTGGAAGACGTCAAAGCCGCTGTAATGGCGGCTTTGTCAGACCAGCGCGGGCAGCGCGCAGTGATTGTGCAGGTTCCGGTTAATGACATGCAATTGGTTTCGATGGGCCAAAGCTATGTCTTTGGTGGGTCAAGCTGGTTGCGCGGTAAAATCCGGGTTGTTGACGCCCGTACGGGTGAAGAGGTCATACCGCTGACCGACATCAAAGCCGCTAAATCAGATTTCGCAATTGGCGGATTGATTGGGGCCTTGACGACCGAGGCGGTGGATGAAGATTACGTGGCGACAGTAGCAGCTTTTGCCCAAAACATTAAAACGCGCATGTTTGGCGTGGATGAGAACTAAAAGGAGGCCATCATGGCAAAGGAAAAGTTTGAGCGCGGCAAGCCGCACGTAAACGTTGGAACGATCGGGCACGTTGACCACGGGAAGACGACGCTGACAGCAGCGATCACGAAGTACTTCGGTGACTTCA
>JAQXDR010000048.1 GCA_029251265.1 Pseudoprimorskyibacter sp.
GACGATCCTGCGATGTCCGTAATGGCTGCTGCTACCATGCCGCCGGTACAGCTTTCGGCACAGGTTACAGTGCGACCGCGTGCATGTGCCACTATGTCAGCGGCAACGCTCATAACAAAACCGGCACATGCGCTGCCACAGCCAAAAGGATCACACCAATCGCCGCAAACACTCCGGCCAGAACATCATCCAGCATGACGCCCATAGCGTCCCCGCGCCGATCGGCGCGCCCAATGATCGAGGGTTTCCAAATGTCAAAAACGCGAAACAGGACAAAAGCAGCCAACCAACCCGGCCAAAGGGCCGTAACGTTTGAATCGGTCATCACAGCACCAAGGCTCACCGGCCAAAGGGCAATCCATTGTCCCACAACTTCGTCGATCACATATTCCGGCCGGTCCGGCACATCTTGGGCCCCGTCGAGCCCTCTGATTGCAATCACGCCTACCACGAATACAAGGCCGGTTGCCACAACAAGAACCGCAAACCCGCCAAACGATAATTGGCCCACCCAATGTATGATTAAGGCAAGCGGGAGGGCGATCAAAGATCCCCAAGTGCCAGGCGCGGGCCGCAGCAGACCCACACCCGCAACCGTGGAAATCATGCGGAAAAGCGGCTGCATGGTTGTCTCCAGTTTTACTACGCCCGCTATGCTCTTGTCTGATCGTACCGTCAACCATTTGCTAAGGGCCGAAAGGTCTCGTAAGGCTTGCGCAGAGTGTTAGTTTGCTTAATTTTTAGGCATTAGCGTCTAATTAGGGCGGAAAAGACCTGCCTTTTCTTGATCCGTCCCCAACCGCCACGTAGCGCATAGGGGTGGCTGCGGAAGGAACCCAACGCGTGACACTGGACATTGCTGGTATTGCCATTGACCCACCTGTGCTTCTGGCTCCTTTGGCCGGGATCACAGACTTGCCTTACCGGCGGCTGGTCAGCCGTTTCGGCGCGGGGCTGGTCGTGTCCGAGATGATCGCTAGCGGAGAGTTTCTGACCGCCAGACCGGGATCGCGGGAGAAAGCAGAATTGGGCGCGGGTATTGCCAATACGTCCGTTCAACTGGCAGGTCGCGCCCCTGAACCCATGGCCGAAGCTGCCCGCATAGTCGCTGATATGGGCGCGCGGGTGATAGATATAAACATGGGCTGCCCCGCCAAAAAAGTCGTTGGTGGCTACTCTGGCTCGGCGCTCTTGCGTGATTTAGATCATGCGGTTCGCCTGATTGATGCGGTGGTGGGCGCGGTCGATGTCCCTGTGACTCTCAAGACGCGGCTTGGCTGGGATGATGATTTGCACAACGCTCCAGAACTGGCAAAAAGAGCCCAAGAGGCAGGTGTGAAGATGATCACCATCCACGGGCGTACGCGGTGCCAATTCTATAAAGGCCATGCAGATTGGCAAGCGATCGAATCCGTTGTGGAGGTTGTGACCATTCCGGTCATTGCCAATGGGGACATCAAATCACCGTCGGATGCGCGCGCGGCCATACGGTTGTCTGGTGCAGCGGGCGTGATGGTCGGGCGCGGTGCGCAGGGCAAGCCGTGGTTGCTGGCACAAATCGCGGCAGCCAATCATGGCGGACCGGCTCCTACAATCCCCGAAGGCGCTGATCTGGCTACGATGGTGAGCGACCATTACGTTGATATGCTTGGATTTTACGGCAAGGGCCTTGGGTGTCGTGTCGCCCGAAAACACCTTGGCTGGTACATGGACGGTGCAGGAACGCCCGAGGCGTTACGCCGCGAAGTTTTGGTCTCAGAAGACCCGGAAAGAGTTCTGTCGATGTTGCCAGATGCTCTGGCAACCCAAGATAGGAGTGCTGCGTGATGCCCCCGTCGTCTGATATGTTGCTTTGGTCATCTTTGCCGATACCGGCCGTGCTGATTGATCATAAAGACCGGATTGCAGATCTGAATACTGCGGGCGAGGGCTTTATGAACAATTCTGCCAAATGGCTGATGGGCCAGGCAGTCTGGGACCGCATCTCCGTGGACGCACAGCTGGACGAAAGCATCGCTCGGGCCCGCCGAATGGGCACACCCCTGTTTGTGAATGACGTAAACGTTGGAACGGGAATACGTGCGCCTGTAACGTGTAATTTGTCCTTTGCGCCCTTGCCTGGGCAGGCGGACTGGCTGATTTTGCTTATCTCACCACGGGAATTGGCAGGGCGTATGACGCTGAACCATTCCGTAAAGTCTGCAGCTAAATCCGCGATCGGCATGGCGGAAATGCTTGCGCATGAAATCAAAAACCCACTGGCCGGAATTGCAGGCGCTGCACAGCTTTTGTCCATGAACCTGCGTCCTGAAGATCTGGAATTAACGGATCTGATCGTCGGAGAAACACGGCGTATTGTTAAGCTTCTTGAGCAAGTTGAACAGTTTGGCAACCTGACATCGCCTGATCTGTGCGAGGTCAATGTGCATGATGTTCTTGATCGCGCCCGCCGGTCTGCCCTTTTGGGGTTTGGTGGTCATATGAAGATCATCGAAGATTACGACCCGTCTCTGCCGATGGCCTGGGGGGATCCTGATCAATTGCTGCAGGTCGTCTTGAATTTGCTGAAAAACGCGTCCGAAGCTGCGGATCCGGCCAAAGGGGGAACGATCCGGCTTCATACCTTTTTTGAACACAGCTTTCGACTGCGCCGTGCTGATGGTTCTGGACAGTCGCTCCCATTGCAAATCGAAATCATTGATGACGGTCCCGGTTTGCCTCAGGACATCAAGGGGGATGTTTTTGACCCGTTTGTGTCCGGCAAGGAAAACGGGACCGGCCTTGGATTGGCATTGGTCAGCAAGATTATTTCAGATCATGACGGTTGGATTTCTGTTGAGTCAGAACCTGGCTGTACGAATTTCCGTATGTCTTTACCGCGGCTTCCGCGTGGAGAGACCCCTTCGAAGGAGACTGATTGATGGATGGCACAATCTTGGTTGCGGATGATGACCGCACAATACGCACAGTTCTGACACAGGCCTTATCGCGCGCTGGGTGCAAAGTTCATGCGACATCGTCACTGACGACCCTGATGCGGTGGGTTGCCGAAGGAAAAGGTGACGTGGTGATTTCCGACGTGGTCATGCCTGATGGCAACGGGCTAGAGATGCTGCCTAAAATACAACAAGATCGGCCGGGTCTGCCTGTGATTGTCATCAGTGCCCAAAATACCATAATGACGGCAATCAAGGCGGCCGAGGCGGATGCCTATGACTATTTGCCCAAGCCTTTTGATTTGCCCGACTTGATGAAACGCACGGCAAAGGCCTTGGACAGGAAGCAACGGGTGCCATCTCGGGAGGAACCGGTTCAGGGGGGCGACACTCTGGACGAGTTGCCTTTGGTCGGCAAAACCGCGGCCATGCAAGCGTTGTACAGGCTTGTTGCGCGGGTGATGAACACGGATCTTCCCGTGTTGATTTCAGGCGAGAGCGGAACTGGAAAATCCCTGATCGCCCGAGCGATCCACGACTTCTCCGACCGGCGTACGCTACCGTTCGTTACAGTCAATGGAGCTGATCTTGCAGACCTGGAGGGTCCTGCGCGGGTACTTGCGCGGGTTCGGGGGGGGACGCTCCTGATTGATGAAATCTCTGACATCGACGAGGAATTGCAAGCCCGTGTCGTGCGTATGATGGATGCACCAGGAGAACATGTCCCGCGGTTTATGGCCACCAGCCAGGTAGATTTGTCACGGGCCATGGAAGCAGGCCAAATGCGCCAGGATCTGTTTTATCGTTTAGGTGGCGCGATGATTGCGGTTCCATCCCTGCGTGAACGGGTGGACGATATTCCTTTGTTGACAGAGCATTTTATACTGCGTGCGGAACGCGACGGGGCACCAAAACGTTGGCTGTCCGAGGATGCTCAAAAAATCTTTCGTGCATACAGTTGGCCGGGCAACGTCCGTCAGTTGGAAAACGCAACACGCCGTCTGAGCCTAACATCGCGTGCTGAAGAAATTTCACGGGTAGAGGTTGAAACTGTTCTGGGTAACCAACCTGAAATGGGTCAAATCCTGCGTGGCGGATCATCAGAAAAGTTAGGCGACAGTGTTGCTCGGCATCTGCGCAGGTATTTTGACCTTCATGGCAACATGTTGCCGCCTCCGGGTCTTTACACACGCATATTGCGAGAAATCGAGGCTCCTTTGCTAGAAATTGCTTTGGACGCCACCGGTGGTAATCAGGCAAAATGCGCAGATCTTCTCGGTATCAATCGCAATACTTTGCGCAAGAAGATTACTGATTTAGATATAGAGGTGACACGTCGGCGCAAGTTGATGTAAGACAGCCACACCACCGTTGCTTCTTTGCCGCGGTGGTGTTGGAAGCCTCCCTCTCGGTGAGGCATAATCTTGGGTGGCCATTGGTGACCGTCGGACGACGCTTGAATACCATTGTTGACTTTGCACGCACACGTCGGGTGCAGACAAGTTTGACCCTTGGGCTTGTTCTTTTGGGGCCACTTTTGGCGTTCGTCACCTTTTTGATCCTTGGACCCTATGACCTTGAGGCCAACGCGCCGGGTCTACGTCTGATCGTCTTGGCTGATCTGATTTATGTACTTGTGTTGACGACCTTGGTTTTGCGTCGTTTGATCCGCGTTATTGGCATGGAGCGGACACAGGCCGTTGGGGCGCGTCTGCATTTGCGTCTGACCGGTGTATTTGCAGTAATGGCTCTATTGCCGACCATATCGGTCGCGGTCTTTGGTGTTCTGACAATCAATATTGGTCTTGAAACATGGTTTTCCGAACGTGTCCGTAATGTTGTCGGGGCGTCACTGGCTGCGGCCGAAGCATATCAGGCCGAACATCGTGTGGATTTGAGCAAGGATGCCCGCAGTATGGCCTTGGCTATATCTGCTGCGCGGCGCCAGTCCATCTTTGTCGACGACGGCGAATTGCGTCAACTTGTTGGATTGGCTCAGGCACGGGTGCAGCGCGGTCTTAGAGAAGCTTTTGTCGTGGATGGTACCGGTGACATACGGGCGCGGGGCGAACAGAGCTATCTTTTTGATTTTGAACGCCCAGAGCCGCAGGAATTAGAGGTATCGCGAAAAGAGGGACTTTTGATCATAGAAGATTGGTCCAATGATGAAATACGGGCTTTGGTGCCCTTATCCGGGTTTGCCAATCGGTTTTTGTATGTCAGTCGCGACGTTGATGGCGATCTGCTTAACCTTTTGGATGACACCAAGCAAACAGCGCAGTTTTACCAACAACAAGAAAGTGAAAGAGGACGCCGACTTTTTGACTTTGCGCTTTTGTATCTAGGGTTTGCACTGCTTTTGATTATGGCGGCGATCTGGCTGGGACTTTGGTTTGCCGAACGCCTGTCAGGCCCTGTCGGTGTGCTTGCAGGTGCGGCACAGCGCGTTGGTTCCGGCGATCTTGATGTGCACGTGCGTCACGAAAAGGGTGATGATGAGATTGCGATGCTGGGTCGATACTTCAACCAGATGACCCGTCAGTTAAAGGTGCAGCGCGACACGCTTTTGGACAACACGCGGCAAATTGAAAAACGGCAGCGGATTTTTGACTCTGTTCTTGGGTCGGTGACCTCGGGTGTTTTGGGCTTGGACGATACCGGTCGCGTCGATTTTGTGAATAGGTCAGGTGAACGCTTGCTGGACTGGCGGTCGGACAAGACATTGTTGCCAATTCACGAGGCAGTCCCAGAATTCGGCGCGCTGTTTGATCGTCTGCGTGCGTCAGGTCTTGAGACCGCTCAAGAAGAAATCCGCCTGGTTCGTGCAGCGCGACTTGAAAATTTGTTGGTGCGTATTTCTACCAGACGGCGCAGCGATGAAGGTTTGGAAGGTTATGTGGTTGCATTTGATGATGTGACTGATCTGGTGAGTGCGCAGCGCACAGCGGCATGGGGGGATGTCGCCCGCCGGATTGCGCATGAAATCAAAAATCCCCTGACCCCCATTCAACTATCTGCCGAACGTATCAAGCGAAAATTTCATCGTGCCCTATCTGCAGCTGACGCAGAAAGGCTTGATCAGATGACCGAGGTTATCGTGCGCCAGACCGGCGACTTGCGTCGCATTGTTGATGAGTTCTCTCAATTTGCGCGCATGCCACAACCTCAAAGACGAACGGATGATTTGGTAGAATTAATGCGTAGCGTCACATTGTTACAAGACAGTGGCCACCCTGATGTCTTGTTTAACATAGACCTGCCTGACGCACCTGTTATGGCACCGTTCGATGCGACAATGATTGGACAAGCAATTAGCAACCTTTTGAAAAATGCAGGCGAGGCGATTGAAACCCTGCGCGCGGATGGCGAGGCACCGGACAGTCATCGCCCGCAGATAAACGTCAGTCTTACCGCAGATCAGGGTTGGGCCGAGATACTGATATCGGATAACGGAACCGGTCTTCCGCCTGACCGCGCGCGGCTTTTTGAGCCATACGTGACAACACGTGACACGGGGACCGGTTTAGGCCTTCCTATTGTCAAAAAAATCATTGAAGAACACGGAGGCAGCCTGATCTTGGATGCCGCGCCGCTTTTTGGTGGTGCCGATAGACCGGGCGCACAAGCCCGGATCAGGCTGCCCCGTGTTTTGCCAGTGGACAATGAAACGACCAATAAGCCATGGGGGACAACATGAGCGATATCCTTATTGTAGACGACGAGCGTGATATCCGTAAATTGATCGGAGATATTCTGGAAGACGAAGGGTATTCCACGCGCCTTGCTGGTAACTCTTCCGAAGCAATGTCTGAAATCAATAATGAGCCTCCGGCGCTGCTGATCCTCGATATATGGCTCAAGGATAGCAAGATGGACGGGATCGACATCCTAAAGGTGGTCAAAAGGGATAATCCGGGTATTCCTGTTGTCATCATCTCGGGGCACGGAAATATCGAAATTGCTGTCGCGGCGATCAAGCAGGGCGCTTACGATTTCATTGAAAAACCGTTTAATATTGATCAATTGATGGTCGTCATCAGGCGCGCGATGGAAGCGTCCCGTTTGCGCAAGGAAAATCTGAAACTGCGCCGCCGCGATACCAATGACGCTGAAATGATTGGTGAAAGCGCAGCCTTAAAGGTGCTTATCGGACAACTTGAAAAGGTCACCAAATCGAATGGACGTGTGCTACTGACCGGCCCTGCAGGCTGTGGGAAAGAGGTTGCAGCCCGCTACATCCACTCCCGCTCCAACCGGTCGCAGGGGCCGTTTGTAACGGTCAACTGTGCCGGTGTGGCCCCTGAAACCATGGAAGACGTTCTGTTTGGTCGTGAAAGTGCAGAGCGGGGCGTAGAGCCCGGGCTTTTGGAACAAGCCCACGGTGGGGTGATTTATTTCGACGAAGTGGCAGACATGCCACTGGGCACACAATCCAAGATCTTGCGTGTTTTGGTAGACCAGCAATTTGTGCGGGTGGGCGGGCATGACAAGGTCCGTGTTGATTTAAGAGTGCTGTCGTCGACCAACCGTGATCTGACCGAAGCCATTTCCTCGGGCTCTTTCCGCGAAGAGCTTTACCATCGCTTGAATGTGGTGCCGATTGCCGTGCCAGCGCTATCGGACCGTCGTGAGGATATTCCACAACTGGCGTCTCATTTCATAGAGCGCTTTAACGCCACACAGGGTTTGCCATCACGTTCTCTGTCAGATGATGCAATCGCTTTGTTACAAACGATGGTCTGGCCGGGAAATGTACGGCAACTTAAGAACCTGATCGAACGTGTTTTGATCCTTGGGGAGTCAAAGGGTGAAATCACTGCGGCTGAATTGCCGCAGGAGCACGGGGCTGGGCCGTCTGATGATGATCGGGTGGTGCTGTCCGGGACGCTGGCCACCATGCCTTTGCGTGAAGCCCGGGAAGCATTCGAGCGTGAATATTTGTTGACCCAGATCAACCGCTTTGGTGGCAATATCAGCAGGACGGCTAATTTTGTTGGAATGGAACGCTCGGCCCTGCACCGCAAGTTAAAGTCACTGGGTGTCGTGACAGGAACGAAGGGCGGCAGCCGGAGTGCGCAGGCAGATTCCGAGGCTTCTGTCGACGGCTAGATCCGCGAGCCGTCATTCGGTTCGACGTGTGGACCGCTTGATCAATACCCGATGATGGCTGTTTTGGCGATTTCTATGGCATGGTATTGGGGAAGCCGCCCCCAACCCAATTCAGAAATGCCAGCAGCGGATCGGGACTGCCACCATTGCTTTTGGGCAAAGCGTAACGGCCAGCAGTCCCAGCGACCGCAACGCAAGATCATTTGCGAAATGTAAAATCGCAACGCTAATGCCCACGATCTCACGCGACTTTGTTACGAAGCCGATTGCAGCAGTGTTTCGGCCGCCAGTCGTCCGAACCCGTTTGCCGCTTTTGGACTGGCGCCAGAAATCAAACGCCTATCGACATGGCAGGTTGCGTCTGCCTTGCTGTTTATTGTCGTGACGCCCAGAGCCTTGAGCTTTTCTCCGAAACGCCACGGCATGTGACCGGGCATGTAGCCAATCATTGGTGTTTGTTTATCGACCGAATCTGGAAAGGCTGCGATTTTGTAGCCGGAATACAGAAACGGGGTCCCTTTATTCGCAGCAAGTAAAGCAGCCGGTCCATGACAGATAGCCAGGGTGAACAGGGCGTTATCATGTGCCCAGTGCAAAAGCCTGCCAAGATTGGCGTCGTCAGGAAGACCAAGCATCGCCCCATGGCCGCCGGGAAGATAGACAGCAATATAGGGCGACTCCGGTGTCAGATTATTTGCGACAAAGTCGGCCAGACTGCCTGGCTTCTCAAACGCCTGCCGGTAATCGCGATATAGCTGTGTTACGGCATTGTCTTTGTGTGGCATTGCCCAATCTTCTATAACCGCGGGTGCCCCTGTTGGTGTTACGATGTCGATTTCAAATCCTGCGGCCAACAGATGCAGCATCGGCAGACCCATTTCGACCGGATGGTTGCCGGTCGAGAATTTGGTTCCATTTTTCATGGTCATATTGCGTTCTTGGGTGCAGACCATAACGATACGGTTGCGGCCGCTGGAAACGCGTTTGGGATAGTGACCTCCGTCGTAATCAGTGGTCGGAGAGGTGGCCAGCTTTAGCGCCAGCGGCGATGGTATGTAGGCACCATCCGCTGTGGGGGTAGGCGCGGCTTTTAACAGTCTTCGTATGAAACTCATCGGGGGATCTCTTTGCGCTCTAGGAAACGGTTGTGACGATTGTGTCACGGGGCTTGCGGACTTTTGGCATGGGCAGCAACCAGTCGGCCTCGGTCTGGCGATAGCCCAGTGGCATCAACACAACGGACCGCAATCCGCGCTCGCGAAGGCCCAGAATAGAGTCCACGGCATCTGACGAAAAACCCTCCATCGGTGTGCTGTCGACCTCTTGTTCGGCTGCTGCCAGCAATGCAACGCCCAGTGCGATATAAGCCTGCCGCGCTGCATGCGCGTAATTGATATCCGCGTCGCGCGTCAGATAGTTTGCTTTCAGATTGTCATAATAGGCATGAAGCATTGGCAGATCGCCGCGGGCCTGAACGTTTAGGGCCACAACCTCATCAATCCGTTCCTCGGTGTAATTGTCCCATGCTGCAAATACCAAAAGATGCGACCCGTCAGAGATCTGGGCCTGCCCCGACGCGGCTGTGGTGATTTTCTTTCGTACATCCGCATTCGTGACAACAATCAGTTCAAATGGCTGTGTGCCACTGGATGTTGGAGCCATGCGAATAGCATCAACGATGGCATCGACCTTTTCCTGGGGAACCACTTTTTCCGGGTTCATTTTTTTGGTGGCATAGCGCCAGTTCAAGTGGTCACTCAGTGATTTATGCGACATTGTTCAGCCTTTGTTGCAAGAGCAGTATTTGTGGTATAGATTTGTAACCTGCTACCTATTTGGAACTGATTGGCGCTGCAAGAAGGCACATTCTTGATCCCTAGTCACAATTTTGGAACTGCTATGTCTGCTGATACACAATGTCCGAACTGCAAACGAATTAATGATGTTTTATCGCGGGTTGGAGACCGCTGGAGCGTGCTGGTCATCGTGTCCTTGGCGGAATACGGGACACTTCGTTTCAATGAGTTAAAGCGGAACCTGGGTATTTCGCAGCGGATGCTTAGCCTGACATTGAAAGAGCTAGAGCGGGACGGCCTGGTAAAACGGACGCAACATCCGACGATTCCCCCCAAGGTGGAATATACTTTGACCACACTGGGAGACTCCTTTCGTGCCCCGGTGACGGCCTTGGGCGAATGGGCGTTAAATCACCTGTCAGATATTGATGCAGCGCGTCTCAGCTACGACCAGAAGGCCTTACAAAATGCTTAGGCGCGCAGATTTCAGACAATCGAAACCCCGACCAAGCGGGCGAGGTTTCTGTAACTGTTAGCTTGTCTGTTTTGACAAGAACTCAAGCAAGGCTTCAGGGTGCTTGTTGAAATATTGATAGCCATCAAATCTTTGGCCTGTGCCAAAGGGGGTGGTTTGGTCAGGACCAATCCAGACGATATCATGTGGCGTCGGTGTCGCATCCATGATTTCCTGGATGTCGTTCTGGCCGGTCTCTTTGTTAAAGGTATAGACGTCTTTTTCCACCTGCGCGTACAGAATGGGTACGGTCAGGTCTGGCACATAGTCCAGTGCCTGTGCGAACCCAAAACCGTGGGCCTTGCGCTGCGTTTCCAAGACACGATCAACAAGGTCAAACCCTGTTTTAGCGCGGATGAACCGGTCTGTCATATTATAAGACAGTGTGGGTTGATTGGCGATAATTCCCTTGATCTGCGGATTGGAAAACAACTCGGGCTCTTTCTGCCACGCAAGGAATGTTGCATTCGCGCCCATGCACTGGCTGAGAAAGACGATTTGGTCATCGGCAAAATCGGCATGCTCAAGGACGTACCGTAGCGAGGCAGCAACGTCCTGCCACTCGGTCACACCGGCCCCGACAAGCGCTTCGTTGCCAACGGCCTTGGATCCGACCCCGCCATCGCTGTCGCCTTGACCACGGTGATCATACATCACGATATTATAGCCTGCGTCGTTCAAGTGTTTGACCATTGGTAAAAATTCGGCTGCAACACCATCAAGCCCGTCGAGTGACCCATAGCGTGTTGTGGTCAGAGGGTGGTTGACGATGACGGTCTTGTCCGACGCGGTTTTTGCGGGAATTTCCCACGCACTTAGTCGGACGCCGTCGGCTGTAATGATATCTACATTTGTAAAGTTCATGCCATAATCGGATGGCGATTTGACATTCTGCAGTCGGGCAGGGGCCACGCGCATCTTGACAATCTGATTGACCAGCAATCTATCTCTGATGTCAAAAGGATTAGCATACCACACAAATGCCAAGGCTCCGATGATGACAGCAATGACAGACAGACCCCACGTAAACACTTTTTTCATCCTCATGTCTCCGAATATATTTCCACTGTAAATATTCTGGTATGGCTGCCAAAGTACTTCGTCAAGTAAAAAATTTACAGTGGAAACATAAGAGGAGGTTTTTTTGGTCAGTCCGCGAAAATATCACCATGGAAATCTGAAAGAAGCTTTTCTCGAGGCGGCGCGCGAGGTTCTTGAGGCTGATGGTCTGACCGGATTGTCGCTTAGAAAGACCGCCGAAAAGATCGGTGTCAGTCATACGGCTCCTAAAAACCACTTTGGCAGCATGTCAGGATTGTTGACTGCTTTGGTGACACAAGGGTATGCCGAGTTGGCTGACTACATGGTGGCAGATGAAACGGCCGGTGCGGATCGTTGTGCACGTCGAGGAACAGCTTTGGCTGGCTATGTGGATTTCGCAACGGCCAATCCTGCACTTTACGAGCTTATGTTTGCCCGTGATCGCTTGGTCAACGACGATCCTGATCTCATGCGCGAGGTGGGAGCCTGTTTTTCGATCTTGGCTGATGTGGCCAAAGACCTTGGCTGGCACACTGGACCTGCCGAAGTGGTGACGGGGAAAAGCCAAATTGCGTTATGGAGTTTTGTGCATGGTTACGCTCAGTTGATCACGGCAGGCCGTTTCAAGAAAGACAACATGAAGAACCTGTCGGTGCTGGATATCCTGCCTGCAATTTCCGCCAAAATCCCGCCAGACACCCCTGAATAAATCTCCTTGAATTTGTGGTTTTTTCGACCGCGCCTTGGCGCCGTCGCCTTTATCAACGAGAGGATTACAGCCTGATACGCCTGACTTTTAAACCAAGGTGAACCCGCAAGTTAAAATTTGTTTTGGCAAGCGTATCGAACTCAAAACGGGGCTTTATAACCACAGTTTACTTGCACCTCTAGATCGATATCCGATCCGTTCAAAAAGTGACGAAATTTGAAGCGCCAAGCGTTTTTTTGTCTCATGCAGTTGATTTTCATATAAAATCTGCAAAATTCGTTGAGCTTGGTCTTTCCGTCAGGTCGGGCTGCTAGATGAAGAATTTTATTTTGGGTCGTGGTTCGTGGTTCGTGGTTCGTGGTTTGTGGGGCGTGAAATCAGGACTGTTGAAGATCTAACTTGTAAATTTTGATATTCCAGATAGCGTTCCCCGCTAGGGAGGATACTAAAATGAAAGTAATAAACACACTGTTTTCTGGTGCGGCTTTGGCTGTGACTTTATCGCTCGCTGGTCCAGCGGCGGCGCAGGATTGCCCGCGCGGTGATCTTGACAAGCGTTTTTGTGATGTGGATGGCGATTTGATTGCAGATACGCCGACAGATCCAGCCGATCTGGTAGATCCAAGCACGCTTATCTTTGCTTACACTCCGGTGGAGGATCCAGCTGTTTATAAAGAAGCATGGTCGGATTTCTTAACGCACCTTGAGGCGGAAACCGGAAAGTCCGTGGTTTTCTTTCCTGTTCAAAACAATGCGGCGCAAATTGAAGCGATGCGGTCAGGCCGTCTGCACATAGCCGGTTTTAATACCGGGTCGAACCCTTTGGCGGTCAATTGCGCAGGCTTTAACCCATTCACCATTATGGCGTCCAAGGATGGCAATTTCGGGTACGAGATGGAAATCATCACATATCCGGGATCTGGTATCGAAGAGGTTGAAGACATCAGAGGCAAGCAGCTTGCCTTTACATCTCCGACGTCAAATTCAGGGTTCAAAGCACCCAGTGCGATCCTGAAGGGTGATTTTGATATGTTGCCTGAACGTGATTTTGAACCTGTTTTCTCAGGCAAACACGACAACTCGATCCTTGGTGTTGCAAACAAGGACTACATGGCAGCGTCAATCGCTAATTCTGTGAAGTCGCGCATGCTTAGCCGCGAAGTCATCTCGGCAGATCAGGTTGTGACGATTTACAAGTCGCAAACCTTTCCAACGACTGGGTTCGGCACTGCACACAACCTTACACCAGTGCTGAAAAAAAAAAATAAAAACGCTTTCTTCAGCTTTGAATGGGAAGGCACTTCGCTTCAGGCTGAGTTCGAGAAATCGAATGAAGGTCAGTTCTTGCCTATGACATACCAAGTGTTTTGGGATGTCATTCGTAAAATCGATGCAGCAAACGGTGTGAGCTATTCCTGTCAGTAAAGACTGATATGGCGGGCCTCCGGGCTCGCCAAATCCAAAAAAATTTATAAAATTGGGGAATTTCATGCTGCGTCTTGAAAAGCTCGTGAAGACATACAAGACTGGCGATCAAGCACTGAAGGCGGTTGATCTTGTTGTTCCGGAAGGTCAGGTTTTGGCCTTGATCGGACCGTCCGGCGCTGGCAAATCCACGCTCATACGCTGCATCAACCGATTGGTTGAACCGACCTCGGGCAAGGTGTTTCTGGGCGATATTAATCTGACAGGATTGTCCACGGGGGCGCTGCGACGGGAACGTCGTCGTATGGGCATGATCTTCCAGGAATATGCACTTATCGAGCGCTTGACAGTGATGGAGAATGTCCTGTCAGGACGGTTGGGATATGTGGGATTCTGGCGCAGTTTTTTGCGTAGATTTCCTCAAAAAGATGTAGACGAAGCATTTCGGTTGTTGGACCGTGTCGGACTCGCGCACATGGCGGATAAACGCGCGGATGAATTGTCTGGTGGGCAGCGTCAAAGAGTTGGAATTTGCCGTGCTCTTATCCAAGATCCGGCCTTGCTGCTTGTAGACGAACCAACAGCGTCGCTTGATCCCAAGACGTCGCGCCAGATCATGCGGCTGATTTGCGAGCTGTGTAACGAACGCGGTTTGGCAGCAATCATTAACATTCACGATGTTGCGCTTGCGCAAATGTTTGTTCAACGCGTGATCGGCCTGCGCTTTGGCGTGGTGGAATTTGACGGTCTTCCCGACGCGCTAACGCCTGATGTGCTGACGACAATCTATGGCGAAGAAGACTGGGAAGCGACGATAGAAAAAGTTGATGATGATAGCGAGGTCGCACAATGAGCGACGTTGATTTGCGGGTAGGCAAGCCATGGAAGAAGCCCCCTCTTGTTCAACGGACTTGGCTGCGATGGGTGTTGGTGATCGGGGTAATTGCGTATCTCGTTGCAGCTTACATGACCATAGAGGTCAACTGGTCGCGCGTGTACGAAGGTCTTGAACGTGGTAAGAAATTCGTACTTGCTTTTACCGACCCCGATTTTTCATCGCGATCGACCGATATTTGGGCCGGCATGATTGAGAGTATCATCATGACGGTCACCTCCTCGGTAGTTGGAATTGCCATATCCATTCCCATTGCACTTGGTGCCGCGCGCAACATTGCACCGTTGCCAGTTTATCTGGTCTGCCGATCCATAATTGCAATCAGCCGCGCCCTGCAGGAGATTATTGTTGCCATTCTGTTGGTAGCCATCTTCGGATTTGGCCCGTTGGCGGGTTTCTTGACGCTTAGTTTTGCCACCATTGGGTTCTTGTCCAAACTGCTGGCTGAAGACATAGAAAGCATGGACCGGTCACAAGCAGAGGCGATCAAAGCGTCCGGGGCCAAATGGCTTCAATGGATAAACTATGGGGTGCAGCCGCAGGTTATGCCGCGCTTAATCGGCCTGTCTATCTATCGCGTTGATATCAACTTTCGCGAAAGTGCGATTTTAGGCTTGGTGGGTGCGGGTGGCATCGGGGCCACGTTGAACACTGCTTTTGACCGGTATGAATACGATACGGCAGCAGCTATCCTTCTGATTATCATCCTAATCGTCATGGCGCTTGAATACATTTCGGGCATTGTTCGTGAAAGGGTCCAATAATGCCGGTTCAGGATTTAAAGGGGCGGCAGGTTTGGCAACGGCGGAGTGGTCGGGAAAGCCTGGCGCATTGGGTGATGTGGCTGATCGGTGTGGCCGTCTTTGCGTATTGCTGGCAGCAGATATCGGCATCAACGACATGGTTTTTTGTTTGGGATGCACCGCGTATCGCCAATGATATTTGGACGCGCGCCACGCCGCCCAGGTGGGAATATATCACGCAGTTGGGCAAGCCGATCTGGGATACGCTGAATATTGCAACGCTTGGCACGTTGTTTGCGTTGATCCTCGCAGTTCCGGTCGCATTTCTGGCGGCGCGTAACACAACCCCATCTGTCTACCTTGTGCGGCCGGTTGCGCTGCTGATCATTGTGTCTACCCGCTCGATTAATTCTTTGATTTGGGCTTTGTTGCTGATCGCTATTATAGGACCGGGTGTTTTTGCAGGAGTCATCGCGATTGCGATCCGGTCCATCGGCTTTTGTGCCAAATTGCTGTATGAGGCGATCGAAGAAATAGATGACACGCAGGTTGAGGCGATTACGGCCACTGGCGCATCTCGGTGGCAGGTCATGGCCTATGGCATCGTGCCTCAGATCATGCCAGCTTTTGCAGGCATTGCGGTCTTTCGTTGGGATATCAACGTCCGTGAAAGCACTGTGCTTGGTCTTGTCGGGGCAGGCGGCATAGGGTTGCAGCTATCGTCGTCTTTGAATGTTCTGGCCTGGCCTCAGGTCTCTTTGATCTTGTTGGTGATCTTGGCGGCGGTCGTGATATCGGAATGGGTCTCTGCCAAAGTGAGAGGCGCGATCATTTGAAAATGCAAGAAGCTTTCAAACGGTATGAGCGTACGCGCCATCGCCTGCCGAATGTGGCACGTCCGGCGAAATGCCAAAGGCTGTCAAATCTTGATGCTATATCTCACGACATTGACGTATTCCTGCTGGACGCGTTTGGTGTTTTGAACATTGGAGAGACCGCAATACCCGGCGTGCCGGAACGTGTCGCGGGTCTGCAAAAGATGGGTAAGAAAGTCTTGGTGGTGTCCAACGCTGCCGGATACCCGCATTCCGGACTTATGCAAAAATACAGCCGTCTTGGCTATAACTTTGACCCAGATGACGTCATCACAAGTCGAAAGGCAGCTCTGGCCGGACTGGACAGAATGCCACGAAGTCGGTGGGGCCTTATGGCCACCGAAAGCTTGGGCCGAGAAGACCTAGAGCATCTTGATATCACCTATCTGGCCGAGGATCCTTTAGCCTATGACGCCGCTGAAGGGTTCATACTGTTAGGGAGCGCGGCTTGGACCGGCCAGCGTCAGGCGCTGTTGGAGGCATCTTTGATCAAAAAACCGCGACCCGTTGTTGTCGGTAACCCTGACATCGTGGCGCCGCGCGAGAACGGGTTTTCAACCGAGCCGGGCAGCTATGCACATAAGCTGGGCGATGCAACCGGCATAGAGCCCCTTTTTTTCGGTAAGCCCTTCCAGAACATTTTCGATCTGGCATTCCGCAGGTTAGGCCGTTTTGATCCTGACCGCACAGTCATGGTGGGCGATAGCCTTCATACTGACATCCTAGGCGGGCAGGCGGCAGGGATAAAAACGGCGCTGATCGCGGGATATGGATTTCTTGCCGGACATGACGTTGATCCATATATCCAGTCATCGGGCATCCAGCCAGACTACATCTTAGACCAACCCTGACCGATAAGCTTTACCGCCTCATTACGTAAAAAATTTGGGTGGATATACTTTTTGGGGGGTACAAAACGATATCCTCTTTTTGAAAAATTGTAGTGGCAACATTGGTCGTTGAAACGCGTCACGTCCGACCGTAATGA
>JAQXDR010000060.1 GCA_029251265.1 Pseudoprimorskyibacter sp.
GTGCCTGAGCCGCAAAACTGGCCTCGCAATGGCGTTCAAGCTGATAAAGTCAGCACAAACCAAATGGCGTAAACTCGACGGAGCCAACAGCATGCCAGAGACCATTCAGGGGGTTGCTATTCAACGAAGGGATCAAACAACGTAGCCAAGTCGCCTGATCACGCCCTCACCAACTTTGGGGCCTAGCTCATCGTGTGAAGTCTTCCAACATTACGGTGGTCGGAGTGACTTCCAACTCTCATACGCTTGTGTTACTTCCAAGCTCTCTAAACGGAGGACGGTATGCCTGCTAGTACTGGCAATGCAGGTGAAGCAAATGACTACAATGCTTCATCGATTGAAATTCTCGAGGGCCTCGAACCGGTTCGAAAACGCCCCGGTATGTATATCGGCGGAACCGACCAAAGAGCTATACACCACTTGGTTGCAGAGATTTTTGATAACGCGATGGATGAAGCAGTCGCAGGTTTTGCAAGCAAAATTGAACTGACTGTTCATTCGGATCATAGCATTTCTATCGCTGATAATGGCCGTGGTATTCCAACAGATCCTCATCCAAAATTTCCCGAAAAATCTGCGCTCGAAATTATATTCTGCACACTTCACGCTGGCGGGAAGTTTTCGGGAGAGGCCTACCAGACGTCTGGCGGGTTACACGGTGTCGGAGCATCAGTCGTCAACGCGCTTTCGGACAAGCTTACCGTTCAGGTTGGCCGAGACAAGAAGCTCTTTGAGCAACGGTTTTCCAGAGGCCATGCTAAAAACCGTTTGGAAATAGTAAGCGAGCAGCACACCAGGCGTGGAACAAAAATCACGTTCCATCCTGACCCGGAAATTTTTGGAAAACACAAGATTATTCCCAGTGTGTTGTTTCAGTTCGCGCAATCGAAAGCCTATCTATATTCCGGTGTTCAAATCCGCTGGAGCTGCGAGGTTGACGATGCCAAAACGCCAAGCAAGGCATTGTTTCATTTCCCCGGCGGATTGGCCGAGTATCTTGATAACAGTCTGGCTGAAGATGTAGCGCACTCTCCCTCTTCCTTTTCCGGAAATGCCGATTTCTTTAAACGATTTGGGGTTGTGGGGCGTGTTGAATGGGCGATCAATTGGGTCACATCGCGTGATGGGTTCATAAAATCATTTTGTAATACTGTTCCAACCCCACAGGGTGGGACGCACGAGAATGGATTTTGGACAGCAATATTGAAAAGCTTGCGCGGATACGGCGAGCTTTGCGGGAATAAAAAAGCAAATTTGATTTCACGCGAAGATATAAATATCGGCGCCTGCGCGCTTGTCAGCTGTTTCATCCGTGAACCAGAATTTGTGGGGCAAACCAAGGATAGACTGGCAACCGCCGAGGCGCACCGTCTTGTCGAGCAGTCCATCAAAGACCACTTCGACAATTGGCTGGCTGCCGATCCGAAATCGGCGGGTGCCATACTTGATCTTCTTATCCTGCGCGCAGAAGAGCGGCTTCAGAGAAAGCAAGCCAAAGAGACTGACAGAAAAACAGCAACCAAACGCCTCAGGCTACCGGGGAAACTGGTTGATTGCTCTGCCACATCCAGAGCTGGCACAGAGCTTTTCATCGTCGAAGGTGATAGTGCCGGTGGGTCCGCTAAAATGGGCCGGAACAGGAAAAATCAGGCCTTACTGCCGCTAAGGGGAAAGATTCTTAACGTCCTCGGTGCGGCGTCTTCTAAGCTGAACTCAAATTCGGAAATCAATGACCTGAAACAGGCCTTAGGCGTTGGATTGGGGTCCAAGTTCAATATTGAAGACCTTCGGTATGAAAAAATCATAATCATGACCGACGCTGATGTCGATGGCGCCCATATTGCCGCTCTGTTAATGACGTTCTTTTTTGTTCAAATGCGTCCGTTGATTGACAAGGGTCACCTCTATCTTGCGTGTCCACCGCTGTATCGTCTCACTCAAGGCGCACAAAGAGCATATGTGCCAGATGAGCAGAGCAAAGATGAACTCCTCCGCAAAGGGCTTGGTGGGAGAGGCCGCATCGATGTTCAACGGTTCAAGGGTCTTGGAGAAATGGATGCCAAAGATCTTAAAGAAACAACCATGGACCCCGGCAGCAGAACCTTGATCCAAATAACGATAGATGAAGATGTTTATGGGGAAACCAATACTCTGGTGGATCAATTGATGGGAAAAAAACCAGAGCTGAGGTTCCAGTACATACAAGAAAATGCGAAGTTTATCGAAGAACTGGACGTGTAATGTCCATTTCCAGCGGTATATAGCGGACAACCTCGCAAAACATCGCCTTGAAAAGTGCCGATGATGCCACCGAATTCTTGATTTCTACATTTTGCACCTGCCTCAAAGGGCGAATATTATAGGACGAGCGAAATCAATGATATATATTTTTTGCGGTGTTATTTCGTCCTGTCAGCCGCCGTGTGGGTATACCCATTGCTAACAGGCACCTTCCCTGATTTTATTGTTGATGTGGCAACTCATCTTTTTGTACGCAGTCCGTTTTTCTTTAGCGCAAGCCCGGCGATCATCTTCATCTTGGGTTTCATAGTCTCTGTTAATTTCTCCAAAGGTGAGGGCTTCTGGTTATATATTAGGGATCTACCAAGCTTAGTCCGTAGAAAAGAGGTTCACGGATCGATTGTATGTTTCCTTGTTGTGAGCGCGATCAACCTTGCCGTTATGAACGTCACAGTGATCCGGCCACTTATTTTATAGCTGTCACAGATTGACATTGAAGCTGACTATCAAACGATCAACTTCGCCACCTGTTCCGCTGCTCATATTCGGGATGAAAACGAGACCATCGGTCCTCAACTGATCGCGTCTGGCCAAAGTATTGGCTGTTTGACCCTGGATCAACATCTCCGCCGCTCTTCATGCCTTGCAGCCCCTTGATCCGCCCTGCTTGACCCAAGACCAATTTTAGTTCGGTTCGAAAATTTTCTGATAATTTTCATCGAAACATACCGGCAATCCCTCCCCAAAAAATAGTGGTGTTCAACAGAGGAATTTTTCGACGGAACCGCCGATATCGAGCGCTACAACCGCATGGTTCGGCACGATTGGCTGGATCAAAATATCTTTGAACCGAGAGAGGAGGCTCTGGAGATACAACACGACAGGCTCAACATGGCCATCGGTGGGATCAAACTTGCTGACAAAAATAGCCACCCGATAGGAGGGCTTGGAGCAGGCCTCAAAGACGCCCCGTGTGCGCCATATCTTGCACAAAAGATCACCACATTCAGGGCGCAGCTTTTTTAAAAGGCATCTGGCGTACACAAACGTGACCAAATCTGAAAAGTATGAGAGCTCACGTAAAAAAGAGTTGTACGCGGACGGCCTTGGAAGCAGCGTTAGTACAAAAGGGAGACCGCGACATGGCATCTAATATCCCAAGCCCGAAACCTCGTGAGCCCGAACCTCGCAAACCGGTCATCTGGAAATATACAGATTGGGCGTCTTTGTAGCTTTTGATTGACTTTGGTCTTTCAAAAGCTGCGACCAAACCGAATGTGAATGTCTCAATATACCCTTCGCATCCATGATTGTGGAATGAAGGTCACATATGCCCGAGTGGCTATGGCTTTGAATTTTGCGGCCAAACGCTAAGTGCAAATAAAATAAGTCCTCCAATCATAAATGGTAGATTGATAACGCTGCCTGGGGCGGTTCCAGTCGTTTCAATCGCCTTATTTGCCCCCACCCAAAGCCGCATCGCGTATTCAAATGAAAACAACAAATAGAGCAATGGGATAAACGCGCGGTATCTTACTGCGGCCAGCAGATACACCAGTCCGATTATCAGCTGGGAAAGCCCCCATAAGCTAAAAATACCGATCACCGTCTCGGCTGCACTGGCGGGGTATGAATCCAGTGGAATTGACGCAATACTTTGTGCACCGCCATCGTGAGAGAAGAGGTGGTGCTGACTGCGCCAAAGGGTGAGAGCTGTCAGCGCATAAAAGACATACAATGCTACCTTGTGACCGGGAAACTCATTACCGAGCGTGGTCGGACAAATTCGATGCAACATGCGACAGCGCTCCATTCTATCGTTTCATTGTGACAGGCTAAGGTCGCAGTCTGATACAGCCGAACGTATGATATGGGCGTCATGTTGTCTACTCGCCTTTGAACATAATGAAATTAGGGGCGTATGCAGTTTTAGAGCTTAAAACATGCTAGAAAACTCCCTTGACGAATACGCTCGATTGAGACGGTCAACACACTCTGCGAATCCACGATTCAGCTTTTAAATACCCACCATGCGCCCGACTTAACGACCAACCATATTGCAGAACGAGCGGATGTTTAGGAACCTTGTATCGTTATTTTCCAAATAAAATTGCTTTCCTGCGATATCTGGTACGGCGCGAGGTAAAACATATGCGCAGCCGTGCCCTCACAATCATTTTGGACTCAGATGCCACAAATACCGACATGCTTCTGCGGGAAATAAATACGTTTTCAAATCACAAGTTGGGGGGACGTGAAATAGCAGCTTTCCAAGCCAAACGTCTTGTAGAAAACGATGCGCTCTTATTATCCCATATTCCGGCCTTGTTACACACATCGGGTGAGGGATTCACTGCGTGAATCCAGTGTGATAGAATTAGCAGTCGGGCCCCTACGAAGTACAAGACCACGAACTGGTCGGCTTACAATGAAAGTTTGAAGCGGCGCGGATCGCTGACGATTTGGTTTGATCCAGAAATGACATGGCGAGCGCCGCAAACCGGCAAACGCGGCCGGCAGCCGAGCTTCAGCGACGCGGCGATCCAGACGTGTCTGACGATGAAGGTGCTGTTTGGCCTGCCGTTGCGGCAAACGACGGGGTTCGTGCAAAGCCTGCTGAAACTTGTCAACTTGGATTGGATAGTGCCGGGCTTCAGCACCCTGTGTCACCGTCAACGAACCCTGAATGTGGCGATCGCGTACCGTGGCGGTGCGGGTCCGCTGAACCTGATGATCGACAGCACAGGTATCAAGGCCGATGGCGAAGGCGAGTGGAATACCCGCAAACACGGTGGCTCCAAGCGGCGCCTCTGGCGCAAGGTACATATCGGAATTGACGAGGAAACGCTGGAACCCCGGGCTGTCGAGGTCATCGGCAGCAACATCGGCGATGCGCCTGTCCTGCCCAAGATTCTAGACCAGATTGCGGTTGATCAGCAGATCAGTTCCGTGACCGCCGATGGCGCATATGACACGCGCACATGTCATGAAGCGATTGCCGCCCGCGGTGCCGCCGGCTGTCCTCCCGCCACGCAAGAACGCCAAACCATGGAAGCCGACGAGCCCAGGTGCCGTCGCATGCAACGAAGCCCTGCGCGCTTCGAAGTACTTGGGCCGAGCCATCTGGCGACGATGGAGCGGGTATCACCGCCGGAGCCGCGTCGAGAACAAGAAGACTTGCATCAAGCTGCTTGGTCAGTCACTGATGGCGCGAGACTTCGACCGCCAAGTCGCGGAGCTGCAAGTCCGCATCGCCGTGCTGAATGACTATACCGCGCTCGGCATACCCGTCACTTTGGCAGTAGGATAAGTCCGTCCAGGGAAAGGAGAAGCACGTCCCTCACCTGATTTGTGCAACAAAGCTTGCGTAGACATAAATTTCTTAAGATGCTCTTCCAATAGGAAATTGGTTGCAGTCATATCGAGGTAAAAACTGGATTGATGAAGTCAAATCATCGTCACAGATATCTTGAGAATCAACATTAAAAGAGAATGCAACCTCTTTCTCTGCTAAAGGTTTTACCGTTTGTTCATTGACTTAGTGAAAATCACCGTATGGATGGCAATAGGTTTTTAAATCAAGCTGAAGGTTTGACTCCAAAAATCTAAAGGAATATTCAATTTCTTTATTGTGCTCTATTTCAGAAAGCTTACCTATAACAGGGTGGGATACCGTATGAGAACCTATTATATTTCCACTGAGTTGCATTTGATTTAGCTTATCCAATGGAACATAAAACTTAGATAGTTGGAATACATAATTCAGTTCACGTGCTGCTGAATCAATTAATTGCTCACGATAATCGTAGCTCACAAAGTAGTTCAG
>JAQXDR010000061.1 GCA_029251265.1 Pseudoprimorskyibacter sp.
GTGCCTGAGCCGCAAAACTGGCCTCGCAATGGCGTTCAAGCTGATAAAGTCAGCACAAACCAAATGGCGTAAACTCGACGGAGCCAACAGCATGCCAGAGACCATTCAGGGGGTTGCTACTCAACCACGGGATCACACAACGTAGCCAAGTCGCCTGATCAAGCCCTCACCAACTTTGGCGCTTAGCTAGACTGGTGCCGCGTTAACGCAGAGTTCTTAGTCGAACTCTTGTCGACGTTTGGCGATATCAACACTGGAATACAGTGCGAATAGATTAAAGCTGGATTGTATCGTCCAAAGCATGCGGGAGATACATCGTTACACTTGTTCCTTGTCCAACTTGGCTGGAAATTTTGAGGCCACCACCAATTTGGCGTAAATAGCCTGCCACCATAGCAAGACCTAACCCACTTCCAGTTCCAAACTCTTTTGTTGTAAAAAAAGGTTCCAAAATTCGTTCCATCCGTTCGCCTGCAATTCCTATACCAGTGTCCTGAACGGTTATCGCAACGTATGATCCAGGTGCAAACCGCACCACTGCTTCGTTATCTATTTCGGAGAAAACTGTATTTCTTGCAGACAGAATAAGAGTCCCAAAACCGTCTAAAGCCTCCCGCCCATTCTCAAGAAGACTATTAGTTGCATTTTCGAGCTCTTTTAAATCTAGCTTTGCTGGCCACAAATTGGTCGCAATATCAATTTCAAAATTAATTCCAGTTGAGATAAGTAAAAAGTAATTTTCCGCCCATTTATGAAGTGGTTCTTCAAGAGTATGAGACGATAACTCCAAAGGATATTGACCTGCATAGACCAATAAACGGCGGGTTAGGTCAACGCCGCGTTCTGCTGCGGCAAGGATGGCACCGTGGCTGGTTTCGTTATACTCAGACTGTGAAAGCATTAGTTCCGTATAACCGATAATAATAGCTAACAGATTATTGAAGTCATGAGCAATGCCACCTGTAAATTGACCAAGAGCGTTAAGTTTTTGCTGAGTCGTTTGCGCTTGGGCAGCAATTTTCTGCGATGTGATATCACGTAAGACAATTAACCATCCATCATTGTCGTTATCAGTAAAATTACCCAGTCGAGACAAGGTGACCATCACGGAAACCTCACGACCAGTTTGGTTCACAAGTACGTGTTCGCTTTCCCGGAATGCTGTTTGTTCTAATTTGGTTACATAATCGTCGTTTTCGGCATCTAAGAAATCAATAATCGACTTGGAATTTGAAAAATTCAGTAATGTGGTTAAGGGCTGGTTATTTGGTTCAGATGCGAAAAAGTAGACTGCGGCGGGATTCATGTATTGAACCCGTCTCGCATTATCGGTGACGATTACAGCCTCCTTAATGGCTTCTAATGTGATAACAGCGCGTTCTTTTTCCAAAATAGCCCGACGCGTTTGTTCGTCGATCTGACGCCGTAGTTGCTCTGTCATCGCAGCGAGTGAAACGGCTAAACGGCGAAGCTCAAGCGGGCCCATACTAGGGATGACAGTGTTTAAGTCACCCGCCGCGATACGCTTAGCAGCAGCCGCCATTTCACGTGTAGGTGTTTCAACGTAGCGTGCCAAAAATAAGGCCAGTAACACTGCCAAAAACCAAACGGTTGCTGCAGTGACAAAAACAATAATTCGCGTGGTCGTTGCAACGCTGAGAGCAGAGGATAAACTTCTAGTGACAATAATGTATAACTCTGTATCACCAAATTGAATTGTATCAACAACAGCCAACGCTTGGACATCATCTTTCGAAATGAATCTTCCGTCTTTTGTTGGATGGGAAATACGATCTTTTGCTAAGACGCGTCCAATATCACGGTCAGCCACAATTAATCCATCGGAACGTATTATTTGCACATTTGTTGCTTCAGGAACGTTCAGTTTGGAGATCACATCCCAGATCTCATGAAATTTGGTCTTAAGCGCCAGAATACCAAAGAGTTTACCAGTATGCAGATCTCTGATTGGGATTGCTATATCAAACAAGGGCGTCCGAAGGTTATCATCATAATAAATTTGTCCTACGAAAAATTTTTCACGTTCCCAGAAAAGTGCGTTTGGTAAATCGAACAACTCGGCTTCTTGCCTAACGGTGGTGGCCTGCGTTCTAGATACAGATTTTTGCGGATCGTTTTCTAAATCGAGTATTGCAGCAATTTCATGGGCTGTATCGTGTGCTAGCAGTAGATTTAATTGAATCTGCAGTTGTTCATCTGATAATAATGGGATGTTTGTTATCCGGTCAAAGAGAAGTAGCTCATCTATTTTCCGCAGAAATAAGCTATGCACTGCTGCTTTAACTTGTCCGCTCAAGACAGCTTGCAGCCTTAAGCTTTCTTTCTCAATTTGATGATCAACTCGAAATACCAAAGCGACACCGATGAACAGTATCGGTAAACTAACCAACAATAAATATGATCTTATCCTGCGTTGCTGGAACAACCGAGCCTCGTGTATAGAGTTAAACCTGGTATCAATCGCGAAAAATATGGTGCAGAAAACATGAGTGGGATTATAACTTATCTTGTCTTAAGACAACATCCGCTCGTTTAATATTTTCTTCCGAGATCGGAATACCCATCCTCTTTGTTGCGGCTAAATTTACCACCAGAAAGAATGCACCTTCTTGGATGGGCACTGTTGCTGGATCTGCGCCTTGCAGGATTTTATCTGCAATTGGGGCTGCTTGCGCGCCTACTTTGCCATGAACGATCCCATACGACATGGTGGCACCACCTTCGGCTTGAGTTGAACTGGGGCCGGAAACTGGGATACCCAACGCGTTGGTACGAGAAATCAATTCCGAAAGTTGCCTGTTAACTATACTGTCAGGCAACATAAAAACGGCATCGTACTCATTTGTTATTCCTTTAATGAGCTCAAGCGCTTCGTCTGATGTTTGAGCATGGCGGTGCAACAATTCTACATTTAGTTGAGCGGCAATATTCGAAAGCTGAATCGCAGCATCGCGCGGGGCTGGATCGTCAGGATTATAGGGAAGTAATACCCTTTTTATACTGGGGAAAAACTCTTTCAAAAGCTCTAAACGCCGAGCTTGATTTTTGCTTAGCATGATTCCAGTCATATTACCGCCGGGTGTGTCGTAGCTATCAATAATGCCAGCAGTTAATGGATCTGCCACCACACCAAATACAACGGGTATAGATGTGTCCTGGGTGACTGTCCAAGCCGCCATTCCGGTCGGGGTTCCAGCTGTGAAAATCAAGTCGACATCATCCTCTACGAACGCTGAAATAACATCCCGTAGCTCATTACGAGGCGTTGGCTTGCCAGAAAAAATATAAGTAGTGTTTATATCTTCAACATATCCAAGAGAGCTTAATGCGTCTTTAAAGCCAATAACATTGCGAATTCCATTTGGGTTATTGCTAATTAACCCAATTTTATAATTTGAAGTAGCCTCAGAGTTCCTGAATTGATAAATAGATATCACAATGACAAGTATGGCAAAGATAAAAAACCCATAGTATCGTTTTCGAATAAAAATTGTCATTTTTGCCCTCAGTACCTTTCAGATTTATTTTTCAAAGTAATCTAGGTAGTCCTTATGTATCGTTCCACAGC
>JAQXDR010000096.1 GCA_029251265.1 Pseudoprimorskyibacter sp.
CGTATCGAAGGATCCGAAACTTGCGCTGAATCTCCGGTTTGTCATTGATCAAGAGCATCTCCTTCTTCCCAAATCTGGGAGGTTAAAGGAAATGTCTCGCAAGTAACGGCATATCTACAACCTGCCGTTCGTGCATTTCTCAGCATTTTTCTAAAGCCCACAAGAGATTTGCTCAGGTCGATGGATCGAAAACGCGTCACAAACCGCCCATACCATTCATGGTGTTCGGCATTTCACGACGTAGAAACGCCGCAAGGGCGTCGACCTGTGGCGGGTTCCCCCTCTGACCGTGCATCAAAAGGCTGACCTCAGGCAAACCGGCATTCCATTTCGGCAAAAGACGGATAAGCCGACCAGCAGCGACGTCCTCGATACAGGTGTAAGCGGGCAGGGCAACCACACCCAGCCCGGCTGCCGCCGCCTGTTTCAGGATGACCATATCATCGCTGCGCATGCGTGCTGCAAAGGGAACCGAGGCAATGGCTCCGTCTGGCCCTTGTAATGACCAACTGTTGCCGCCGGGTCGCCAGCCAAGTGTAAGCCCGGGCAGACCGTCGAGATCAGTAGGTGCGCTTAATGGATCGATTTGTTGCGCAATGTTGGGTGAGGCGAACAGGTACCAAGGAACCTTGGTAAGCCGCCGGTGGATCAATCCCGAGTCGGGAAGCAACCTAAAATGCCCCCGGATGGCGAGGTCAATGCCATCGCTGATGAGGTCGGAAAAGTCGTTGGACGCCTGAATTTGCACAATGACGCGAGGGTTCTTAGCCAGAAAACGCGGAAGAACTTGGCCAAGCGCAAACTGCGAAACTCCAGCCGAACAGGACAGTGTCACGGTGCCCTCCAGTGCGTCCTTGTCTTTACGCACCGCCGTTTCTGCTGCTGCCATGCATTCCAGCGCCATCTTAGCGTGACGATAGTAGGCGTCGCCGGCCTCCGTCAGGGACATGTGTCTGGAATCCCGATTCAAGAGCCGTGTACCAAGTGTCTCTTCAAGGGCTTTTACCTGCCGGCTGATCCGCGATTTAGGAATGCCCAAAGTGCGCGCAGCGGCCGAAAACCCATTCGTATCCACGACATGCACCAGGTAGTAGGCTTTATTAAGGTCCAAGGTTTGGCCTTCTTTTTATAAAATATCGTTCTAAATATAGAACACAGGGTTCCAAAATCAACGGATTTTCCTGCCGTCGTTCTACGTTTAGGTTTCTCCGCAGAGCAGGAGACGAATATGAGCGTTCAGTACACAGATCAAACCCACAAGTCCCAAGTCGCAATCCAGAAGTTTCAGCAGGGCGAAAAGATGACAAGGGGCACGGGCTTTGAAGCGCTCAGCTTCACCCACCGCCAGCTTGACGGGTTGATGGACCCACTAATCATGGTTGATCATTTCACCATGACAGAGCCGACTTTCGGCCCCCATGCTCATGCGGGAATCTCAGCAGTCACCGTGCTTTTTGAAGACAGCACCGGCAGCTTTCGCAACAGAGATTCACTCGGGAACGACGTCGAACTGGCCCCTGGCGATCTCTATTGGCTAAAGGCCGCCCGCGGCGCGGTGCATGACGAGGCGCCGACCCCGGGTTCACGCACCCATGCATTGCAGATATTTGTAAACCTGCCGTCCGATCAGAAACAGGACGCGCCTAGCGTGCAGTATGTATCCGCAAAAGATATGCCGGTGATCGAAAATCCGGGCCATCGGGTGCGGGTGATGACGGGCAAAAGCAACGGTGTTGTTGGTGCAACTCCGCCGGCGATGCCCTTTACCATCCTCGATATTACACTGCAGGCGAACGGCTACTTTATCCATCGCACGGATCCCGGAGATGCCGCCTGGCTGCATGTTATCCAAGGGGAGGTCGAAGTCGAACTCGACGGCCTCCGCCAGCAATTGGGTAATGGCGTGGCGCTGGCCACCCGTGGTGCCAACGAGATCCGGCTGTTGAGCAGTAAAGGAGGACAAATAGTGCTCCTGAGCGGTGCAGCTTTGCGAGAGCCATTTGCACAAAAAGGCCCTTTTGCAATGCGTGACATCGAACAACTTGCCGCTGTGATCTCGGCTTATGAGGCCGGCGAACTCGGCTCTCTGGACTGAGCTTGCGCTCGCATCATTTTTTGTTCGAAACCGCCAACCGCGAGGGTTCGGACAACGAAACAGGACGTTGGCTCAATCAATCGGGAATCGATGCCGACGTGGCTTTGGGCCGGCCAAATTTACGAAAAAGTGAAAAAGAAATTGGAGAATACCCATGAAAATCCTAACTTTTGGTGCAAGCAACGCCAAGACATCCATCAACAAGGTCCTGGCGCGATTTACCGCGACGTTAGTCCCGGGGGCCGAGATTGACGTGCTGGACCTGAGTGACTACGACCTGCCGATCTATAGTGAAGATCTTGAGAAACAGATCGGTCATCCTCCAGCGGCAAAGGCGTTTTTCGAGAAGATCGGCTCTGCCGACGGAGTGATCGTCTCCTTTGCGGAACACAATGGATCTTACACCGCCGCCTACAAAAACCTCTTCGACTGGGCGAGCCGAATCGATCAGAAAGTGTTCCAAAACAAGCCAACGGTCTACCTGGCGACCTCTCCGGGGCCCGGGGGCGCGGCAAGCGTACTGGCTGCAGCAAAAGGCTCGGCACCGTTTTTCGGAGTAGATCTGAAAGCAGCGGTGTCCGTTCCCAGCTTTTACGATGTCTTTGATGCAAAGACCGGGCGGATTGAGGACCCGAATGCCCTGGCAGACCTTATCGCCGCGGCCGAGACCTTGGCCCCGCCAGAGGCCGCTTGATATGATACGTCATGGGCGTCTCCAGCGGCTTGCTGGCTCTTTGGTCATGTCCGCTTTGGAAATGTCAACAAAGCGTGTTGGTCGGCCATCATTTCGCCCAAAGTGGCCAAAATTGTATCTCTCGCCTTATATCGAAGATGCCCTTGCATGACGGTGTGAAATTGCAGAGACGAGGTGCCGGCGCGGTCGGAAGACGGTGTTGATCTGGTTATCGGCTGAGAGGAACCGCCGCGCCTGCCTGGGTGACTTGAATTGCCCCATGATTTTCTCCCGCCGCCCCGTCGGCCTGTGGCTGCCCTCGATCCTGTTGTTGACGCCCTTGCACATTCGCATTGATCGAAGCTTAATAGCTGGGCTGGATGCCGATCGTTTTGCGCCATGTCGCCACCACAGCGCCCTACGTCTTTTTTGGGGCAGGGCCATTGCTTTGTGTGCGGGCCGCGGCCGCATATTCAATGCAATCGCATCGGCCTGACCTGATCGCCGTTGAGCCTCCGTTATTGAAGTGGTCCGCTCGTCGGGCTGGGCGCAAAGGCACGTTGCGCCGCACTCTGCCGTCAGAAATCGCTTCCAGATCCCACCCCGCTGCGGCCCTGCAAAGGCTGCCCGTCACCACAGGTTGGAAAATTTCGGTGCCTGGCAATCAGCTGTGCGCCCCGACGCTTCAAAAACCCGCCAGAGCGCTGGTCCGCCGAGTTGACATGACTGCTCCGGGCAACGACCTGCTCGAGTGGAAATAAGATATTCAAGCACAAAGGCTTTGTTATACACTGATGACTTGGGTATCGTCTGTGCAATCTTGTGTTGCGCTTCAGGGGGCACAAAATTTGAATCTGTTTTCGCAGGCGCTAGCCAACTTAACTTATGAAATCACGAGCCAATCTGGCGCGCAGGTGCTTGAACACACCGCAACGGACGAATTGGACGCTTATCCATTTTATTCGATCACGGAATCGTTTACCGAAATCGGGGTCTTGAAAAACCGCCATGTGACCTACGCCGCAGACCATGAGCGTCAGTCACTTGCAGAGGTCTTCGATCCCCAAAACGGCGTGATCGTGACCAGAACCATTATTCGCAGTGATCAGACTGTAAAAACTGCGACATTCGAAGATGGCCAGTTGGTGTCTCAGTCGGTCACGTTCTCGGGTGATTCCGAAATAGCGTCGTCGTTTCTGACGGTTGATACGGAGACCGGACAATCGACCCACGCCTGGACACACAAGGATGGGCTGCAGCGTCAACGCCAAATCGAAGCTGACGGCGATATGACCGAGGTCGCTTTGACTTTTGAACGTATCGCGCAGAAGGCGCAGGTGCAGACCGCGTTGGAAGACCTGTCGTCAAGTGTCATTGATACAACTGAATTTGGATACTTGTCGGACAATGTGCATCTGGACTCTGATGGGCAACTGGATCTGGGCAAAGCATATTTCGAGGCTATGCAATTGCTCCCGAACAAAGAGATTTCGGCGCCGCCCGGCGGTGCTTCGGTCCCACATGATGGGCTGATTGCGGAATACCGGTTCGAAGATGGCAGTGGCGGTTTGGTCAGTGACGCCCAAGGCGGCGAGGCGGCGACTTTGACAAATGCCACATGGGAATCCCATGGCGTTCATCTGGTAGATGGTTTGGTGGAAACGCCGCAATTGGACGCCGTTCAGACTGTCGCGCTTTTGGTCAGGATGCCTGCCGAAAATGCGATTGGCTTCACAATTTCGGGTGGCAGTTCATCTGGCTCCGGGCTGATTGGAAGCGTTGTCCCAAATGCGTTTGACTATCATGTCGGTGTCCACAATGGCGTCAAGGACGTGTTCCACCGTGATGCTGCTCCGGGCCTTGGAGCCACAGCTTTGAATGGCCCCGGGTGGCGATTGATCTTTCAGGAATTTGATCAGCCTTACGATACCAAACTGGGTTTTGGGGGGCGTCATTCGACGACGTCACACCGCATTCCCGAAGCAGACCTCGCTTGGGCCGGAGTCTATGATCGCACGCTGACAGAGGCGGATCGTGACGCCATTTATGACGCCATGCGATCAGACCTTGCCGATGTTGGCGAATACCTGGATTGGAGAGATGCCCCAATTCAGGCCGACGGTGTCTTGTTGTACGGGCAAAGTAATGCCACCGGGTACGGAGATGTTTCCGACCTGACCAACGACGTTACCGATGCCAACTATTCCAACATAAAATTTTATGCCCAGGACCGAAACTTTGCGGCTGACCAAACCACAATAACCTATGATCCATTTGCGAACGATACGATGACATTTGGGCCCGAACTGGGTCTGGCAAAGGCGCATGTCGACTCTTTGACGGATCGATCGCTCTATATTGCAAAGCTGGGCGTGGGTTCATCGGCTTTGGCGCCAACCTCCTTTTCGGGACGGTCGCAAAGCTGGTCGACAAGCGAACTGCCTGACCAGGGCCTGCATTACAAAGCGATCCAAGTATGGGACCGAATGGCTGCCAACGCTCTAGAGAACGGTATCGGTCTTGAAATGCGCGCTCTTCTGCGAATGCAGGGTGAGGAGGATATCTATCTTGCAGGTGCCGCCGACCTGTTTGAAACTGAATTGGAAGCCGAACTGGAGTCTTTTCGCGCCTTCTTTCGCGAGGAATCGCTGGATTTAATTTCAGGTCAAGTGGAGTTTCGCCCCGGGGAGGTGACGAATACCTTCAAGGATGGCCTCTTGACGTATCAGGTGGTCACTGACAGCGCGTTGGGAAAATACAAATTCGACCGCCAAACCACGCAGTTTGACCAAAACGGGCACGTCATCGCGCAGACCATAGATTGGTCAGATAATGACGAAGAGGATACAGTTTACACGTTTTCTCCAAATGGCGATGCAAATGCAATTTCGGGTGCGCGTATGGTGATAAAGGGTCAGCACCATGACGAGGTTGTAGCAGCAGCCCACAAGTCTGCATTGTTGTTGGGGCGGGCCGGCAACGACACAGTGATTGGTGGCGCAGGTCATGATCGTCTGCGCGGCAACAACGGGGACGATTGGCTGGAAGGTGGGGCCGGAAATGATCGTCTGCACGGCGGTGCAGGTGAAGATGTATTTGTCTTTGGCGAAGGAACAGTTGGGCACGACGTGGTCCGAGACTTCACACCCGGCACGGATTACCTTTGGTTGGCGAACCTACCATTGTCTTTGAACCCAACTGAATATCGGGGGATTGTATCGACAGAGATCAATTTCTCTGGCGGGAGTGTCACGTTGGTCGGGCACAACCTTGTGGATTTAGACGAGTTGGAGGGATGGTTATTCTAACCGGTTGCCGGAAAGGTCCAAGCCTCCGCATAAGGACAACGATCGGGGCCGATTTTCGCATCCTCTTGTCGAGCTGAAAAAAATGGTTAGCGACGAGCATCAAGCTGATCCAGGAAAACAACGCTTCGAAAACCTTTTTCAGCAGCCTGTTAAAGGGTGTCAGGGGTGCGAAAAATGGGCGCTGCGTGTCCAACTGAGAGGTCAGGGTAAGATAAACGGCAAGGTCGAGCGTTCTCACCGCTCGGACGGCCAGGAGTTCTACCAACTTCTCAGCTATAAAGGCGACGTAGATCTCGAAGCCAAACTGCACGAATGGGAGCGCTTTTATAACGTCCACCGACCGCACGGCGCACATAACGGAAAGACGCCTTACGAAGTCCTCAGAGACAAGCTATCACAAACAAAAGGGACGTCTCACCAGTAACCGCACCTTACAATCTGCGAACCGCTTTTGCGTGGGGTAGTGATGATTATGGGTGACGCATTGGTGCATGACGGCCCATAATCGTTCGATCGGGTTCAGGTGCGGGCAATAAGGCGGCAGTTAGATCAGGTGGATGCGGCAGTCCGGCCGTGCGAGGAATTCGCGAACGTCTGGATCCTTGTGATAGGCAGCGTTATCCCAGATCACATGGATGAGGCGTTTGTTGGGATTGCGGGCTTCGATCTTGGCAAGAAGCTGCACGGCGCTGACCCCGTCCAAGGTGGTCGGCTCGACAAAGGGCGAATCAAAATTCTCAAGATTGAGCGCACCGTGGATGTTCACGCGCCCGCGCCCGGCGGCGGTTGTCACGGCGGGGTTTGATCCTGCCTTGACAACCGCCAAACGCAGGCTTTGTCTGATACTCGGGATATACCGCATCGACGAAGTACATGGCTTCATCTGCACCCAAACCGTTCAACAGCCGCTCATACATGGCAATGAATTCGGCCTGCTTCTCGGCACTTGCGACGCGCGGAAGCCCTTTCGGCTTTCGGTACTCATAGCCCAGTCGGGACAGGAGCGTGATGCAGCCCGAGTGGGCGTAGTCCACGCCACGCTGCGCCGCGATATGCGCCCTGATCTCTACGGTGGATCGACAGAAGCGTTCGTCCAACCAGGCGCAAAGCTCCGTCTCTTGAGACGCAGTCATGCAGGACTGACCGCCGTTCCAGCCGTCGGTCGAAAGGGCGTCCCAGCCAGCCTCGAATGGTATCATCGTCCAGGTAGAGAAACTCCGCGTTGGCCTGACAGGACTTCCCATCATCAAGGAGCAAGATTGCATTGGCGCGCCGTGCAACGCCGTGGTCTTCGCCATGGCGGCGCATACAAGCAACAAATTCACGTCGCTCTGAAGAGGTAAGAAAATCGATACAGATCATGTCGTTACCTGAATCGCCACCTTCTTGTACGTCGACCCTTCAAATCTCGGGTCTTCAGTGACTTCGGGTATAGATTATAAACTCAACTATCCTTTTGCGGTAATTGGTAATGGATAAATAGGTGCTTGAGCGCGATGTTCGGGAAT
>JAQXDR010000143.1 GCA_029251265.1 Pseudoprimorskyibacter sp.
CTACACCCCAACGTTCGCGCTGAATTACTCTGCTCCGCGCTAGGGTTCAAGCCCCAATTCATCATTAATTGACTCAGTCGGTTCAACAATCGTTTCCGAAAATTTATGACAAGACCGGCCAGAGGCCTTAGCTTTGTACAAGGCCTCGTCTGCAGCTGCGATCATGCCTTTCGGTGAAGCGTTCTGACTTGAAATGCGGATCGATATCCCCGCACTGCCTGATATTCTACAAGAGATTGCGCCGTATCTTATTGGAATTCTGATTTCATTGATAATCCGGTCCACCACATCCGATATAAACTGCGGTTCGACCAATTCTTCAAAAACGAGTATGAATTCGTCGCCTCCGACACGGGCGATTGTGTCCTCTCTGCGTATGATCCGCAGCATTCTGTGCGCCGTTTCTTGCAAAACATGATCACCAGCGGCATGGCCGTGTGTGTCATTAACAGCCTTGAAATGATCCAGATCCAGATGCACAAGGCAAAACGCACTGGATGTTGCGCATAATCGGGAGAGAGTGGAGTCCATCGCGCGACGATTGCGTAAGCCTGTTAAAGGGTCCGTAAAGGCCTGTTTCTCGGCGGCAATGCGTGCCGTTTGCAGTCGACGGTTCAGTGTGTGCGTGGCCTCCATCGCAATAGATTTCGCCTCGATCAGATAGAGCATTTCCACGCTTAGATCGGTAGGATCGAAATCCTTATTAGACAGAGAATAGTCGTTGACGGCTTCGACCAATGATATTCCAAAGGACAACTTAACAATTCCACCACCTGTACCATCGGCAACCATTACCGCCTTAAAAGACGTTTTGGGCACATCGCGGAAACGCAGATGCAGCTTGCGGCCAGAAAATTTTAACAAAGTATCCATGCTTCCCAAACCACGGGGCCGCTGGACTTCGAATATGTCCAGAAATGCACGACCGGTCAGCTGATTCGGACGAAGTTTAGCCAATGTTGGACCAACGCTTAGGACAAGCCCGGTGGGTGATACGACAGTATGCATGGGACACAATGTGTCCAAAGCGTCGATTGGAAGTTTCATCTGTCGCCTTTCCGAGGCGCGGTCGTTGTGCCCAATTCAAAACTGCGTCCTTCGGAAAAGGATGTTTCAAGCACATTAAGGGTCAAGATTTGTGTCGTGCCTGTGCGTCCTTGGTATTCCATGAAAACCAGGGCACCGTAGTCGTCGGCCATTGCGCGCAGCAGTCCAAGCAAAACGTGACCAAAGATGGAATAGCAGCTTTTGACTTCAATATTGAAATTGCGAGTTGTGATTTCATCCAGAAATATCTCGGGCATGTCCAAGTCTGGAACAGCAAGCCGTGCGCGTTCTGGTAAATCATCCAGAGATTGCAGGAATTCAATGAAATCACCGCCACCGAATCTCAACAACCGCCTGAGCGATTCGGCGTTGGGATGAGACACAAGATATGTACCGGCATCTTCTAATACCGATTCGTGAGGTTTTTTCAGTTCTGCGGATGCTGCAGAGATCAACTGATCGGTAAGCTCGTCGTCGTAGGGCAACATCGGTTCGAAATCGGCAAACGGAAACCCCGCGCGCCTGTGCACGCGTTGCCACATTTCTCGGCCATATGTATCCGCCAGAAAATTCTGGAAACTTCTGTTGATCAATCCGTACATGTGTCCCACACGGTCTTGGCTGGGACACCATGGAACGGCGGCAATTAACGTCGGCTAAACAGATTCAAATTGAAGCATTTTGTTCGTCGATCCAAGCGGGCAAATGGCTGATATCCGGCAAGACAACGTCGGCAAATGCACCAAGTTCGTCTGCCGTCGCAGGCCCTGTCAGAACACCAACTGTGGCCATGCCGGCGACTCGCCCTGCCGTCAGGTCATGTCGACTATCGCCCACCATGACCATATTATTCGCGGCCAATCCCATGGCCTCTGCTGCGCCTAACAAGGGGCCGGGGGATGGCTTGGAGCCAAACCCACTGTCGAAGCCTACGACAAAGTCAAACACCGCAAGTACGCCTGAGGTGCGCAAATGCGTCTTGGCAACGCTTTCAGAATCATTTGTGACCACGCCCATTGATATGCCACGCGCTGAAATTTCGGATAAAATCGGTGCAAGCGGGACGGCTTCGGCCAAAGGGGCATGCGCAGCGGCTTGGCTTAGGTACGCCTCGAGTGTCGCCAAGCTTTGATCCGTCAAAACCTCTGCAAGGGCTTGCGCGGCTTCGCGATTTGTTCCGGCTATTGCAATGCTGTGTGGACGAAATTGTTTTTCAGCAAGATCATAATCAATAGAGGACGCTAGTCGCGCCCGCAAAAGGTCGTCAGATTTTGAAAGGTCGTGGAGGATGTCGTCTGCCCACGCATTCCAAGTCGCTCCAAAGTCGTACAATGTACCATCTTTATCAAACAGTACGCCCTCAATATGTCGCTGCGTCAGGTCCAATGCACGTTCGCTCCTCCGGGCAAGGCTGCTCGGGCCTGTGCGAGTGTTTCGTATGACAGAGACAGCGCATTGCACATTTGTTGCACCCATGCATCGTCCATCAAAATGAAGTCCAACACCGCCCCATGCATTGCCGGATCTGAAATCCCTGCACGTAAATCTTCCAGCCCGGCGCCGGTTGATCCTAGAAAAATTGGCAAAAGCTCGTCGTTGCCCGCCAGCCAAGTCACGGCCTCAAGACCTAAAACTTGGGCCTGATCAGATGAAAAAGGCATCCTACGCGATTCTCTCTTAGGTTGGTCATGGTTTATTAACTCAGTTACTTAAAATCAGTCCTATCGTGGGTTTCAAGCCATTGGAGGCAAAAATGTCGGGAACCGTCTTAATTGCTGATCGGATTGCAACCAATCGTATCGTCTTGCGATCTATGCTGGGCAAGTTGTTTGATAATTATTTAATGGCCGATAGCGGGCTGTCTGCGATTGATTGTTTGGTGGATCATGCACCGGACGTTGCCATTGTTTCTGGTGATTTCACCGATTGGGAGGTGTCGGCGCTTTTGGTTCGGATGCGTCTGATGGCGCCGGGCATGCGCGTTCTGTGCCTCGTTCCTAACAGCCTGCCGGCCCGGATGGTTGCCTTTGATGCAGGGTCTGATGATGTTATGGCGCAGCCGGTTGATCATTCATTATTGATCGCGCGCGTCAGGCGCTTATTGCGCACTGCGGGCCCTGTGCAGGCTATGGCCAGCGGGTTGGCCGAGCCATCCAAGAGCTTTGAAGGTCTTGTCCCAATTCGTCTCATTTCCACCCAAGCCGTTACGCGAAGCGAACTGGTGGCTCAATTACGTACACAGCATCTGATGGCACGTCATCACACGCAGACGGGCCGGGCCACAGTTTTATGGGGCCAGTCAGCGGAATATCAATTCGCAGGCCACTGCATTGCGTCTGCAAAATCACCTGTTGTGTGTGTCTTGCCGGGATTGAACGCCAGACGGGAAACCGAGCTTTTGGATCAAGGGGCAGCAGATGTTTTGACGGAACAGAGTGCTTTGCCAGAGCTGCGGGTCCGGCTTTTGCGTGTTCTGCCTGCCGCCGCGTGATGCGATCACAGATCACAACAGTTTCTAATGTCTCGGAAGATCACCACGCTCTGGCCGTTGCAAAGCCTCTTCTAGGCGTGTCGCATAGGCCTTGCGCTCTTCCGATGACAGACCGGTCAGATAAGATAACAGAACCCGCTGACCTGCCGCTATGCGTTTTTGTGAGCGATCAACCTGCGTTTCAAAATGCTTTGCAAGAACATCAGGCTGAAATGGGTCGGCGCGTAAAATATCCAGCGCGCGGGTATAGTCCTCGCGGATGTCGCTGCGCGTCGGCCGTTCGGTACGAAGTTCACGTTGAAGCGATTTCATGAGAGCACCCCGGTCTTGGGCTGAAACGGCTCGGGTGTAAGGCATATTCAGGGGCCGCAACGAAGCGTTGCGCTTGCTGATGTCCATGCCACCAAAGATGGTTCCGATCACAATCCCTGCGACGACGAGATTTAAGGCCAGAGAGATCAGCAAGATCACGCGCAGCCAACGCGGTGTTGCGGAGTGTGGCGTATTGGATGGAGGACGGTCTGTCATGTCTTATCCCTCAGTCGATTCAAAGCCAAAGCTGCCCTGTGGGTCGATAAAAAACGTCTCTGATCCCGATATCAGCACGCTAAAATTGTCCGATAAAAAATCGGGTGGATAGACGCCAAGCAAAATTCCTGCGGCGGTCGCAGCCGTCAGACCGGTCATACCGCCCCAACCGCCAAGACTGTTCAGAATATGTGACCAGAGCCCTTGGACAGGTGTGGCTTGGGCCAACGGTAGGGGCATGTTTTGCAGTGCCTGTGCCTCAACGCGGGCCAGCAGGTCTGGCGGTGGAGCGGGTCGCGTTTGACGTGCTGCTGAGAAAAATAATTCCAGCTCATCATCAGTCGGATCAGTCATCTTTATACCCCAGTTCATCTTTGCGCGCATTGAGAGCCGTCGCCAGCCCGCGTTTTCCCCTTGCAATCAGACTTTCCACCGCCCGGGTTCCTAGCTCCATGATGGCGGCAATCTCGGTATTGCCAAGCCCTTCCAGATGGCGCAAAACAATTGCCTGACGTTGTCTTTCAGGCAGTGTTTGCAATGCCGCGTGCAGGGCTGATGCTCTGGCTTTCGCTTGCAGGCCTTCTTCTGCTCCCGGTGCATCATCTGTGGGCTCTGGTATCGTTTCAAGGTTCACAGGCTGTCGGCGACGCAGCCTGTCAGTACACAGATTGGCGGTTACACGATACAGCCATGTTGAAACCTTTGCATCCCCAGCCCGCCAATGCGGAGCAATTTTCCAAAGTCGTAGCATGGCCTCCTGACAGATGTCTTCGGCCTCGGCAGCGTTTCCCATCACGCGCATCGCATGAGCGTAGACATTCGGTGTCAGACGCGCTGCGAGAACCTGTGCCGCCCGCGCATCGCCGTGAGCGTAGCGCGCCATCAAGGCATCGTCAGTTCCGGCCGATGGGGATTCAAAGGGCATGGGGGTCATCTTGTTTGTCAGCTTACGTCGCGAACCGAGCGTGGCAATCACTCTTGTCAGAAAACCTCCGGTGGCGAGCTGTGCCGCCACCAGAGGTCGAAGCATGCTTCAGTTTTTGGAACGCGGCCCATCTCCGCGGCGGTGACCATGCCCGCGGCGATCGGCTATCTTTTCAAATTCGTCTTCCGACAGCACCCCATCTCCGTCCTGATCCAGCTTTTGCATCATGCGCGTGGCACTTGGTCCACGCGCTGCCGCCTCTTCCTTTGACAGAATGCCATCTTCATTTTTGTCCAAAGCCTTAAGCAGCCGATTGGCCATCCAGGTGGCGCGCAGGGTCGAATTTTTGACAATTTGGGCGGTAACTTCGGCCGAGCTGAGCAGGCCATCACCGTCTGTATCCGTACCGGAAAAACGTGCGGCCCGTTCAGCCTGAATCTCGGCAATCGTGATTTGACCATCATCATCGGTGTCTACTTCGGAAAACGTTGGCTGATTTGCTCTATTAGGTCCAGCTGCGGAAGCGGTCATTGTAAATCCCGTTGTTCCAATAGCAAAAACGAGTGCGGTGGTCAGTATTTTTCCGGATTTCATCATTTTGGGAGCGTCCTGAATCATAAATAGCTGTTGGTTTCTGTTCGATGTCGTGGCCTGCGGCGAATGAAGGATCTTGTTCATCCGACGCGTTCCAATGACTATTACGTGCCACCGCGCCAGTTCCGTCGCGGCGGTTGCGATTTTTTCAACCAAGATCCCTGACCTTTGATTTGCGACAAGCCGCCGCAAGGACATTCTGGCATCTGTAAAAGGGCCTTTTTCTGCCGCACTGTATGCGGCATTCTTAGAAGGATGCGTCACATGCCTGCCGATGATCGACCGGACTCTGGCCGACCTAGTCCAGCCCCACGCGACCTGCGTTCTGCGCTACGTAAAGGGCTGCGGCGACGCTGTCCAAATTGTGGTGCTGGTCCGGTTTTTAATGGCTATTTGCACGTTCGCAAATCATGTCAGGTGTGCAGACAGGATTTTTCAGGAGCGCGGGCAGATGATGGCCCTGCTTATCTGACCATTCTTTTGGTTGGCCACATTGCTGCGGTAGCTATGCATATCATATATTTCCGGTGGCAACCTGAACCTTTAATCTTCTTTACCATCTTAGCGGTTGGAAGCATCGGGCTTTCCCTCTACCTTCTTCCAAGACTGAAGGGGGCCATTATCGGCTTTCAATGGGCACGGCGCATGCATGGGTTTCGCAATGACCCCGACTGACGGCCGTTTGGGAAGACGAGGGAATATGATAGACAAAACAGCTATCCGCGATGCGTCAACGGTCATTGTCTTGCGCGACCGGCTATCACAGCCACGCGTGCTGATGGGACAACGTGGGGCCAATGCAGCCTTTATGCCATCCAAATTTGTTTTCCCCGGCGGCGCGGTAGATTCATGTGACGTGGAGATCACGTTATCTGCTGGGATCTCGGCCTTGTGTCACAACCGACTGAATGAAGACGTTGATGGTGATCGATCGCATGCTTTATGTGTGGCGGCTGTGCGCGAACTGTGGGAGGAAACCGGACTGATTTTGGGCAAGAGTGGTGAGTGGTCTGCCCCGAATGAGGACTGGGCCGACTTTGCTGCCACTGGCCATCAACCAGATGCCAGCGCTTTGCAATTCGTGTTCCGTGCCATTACCCCACCTGGACGGCCACGCCGTTTTGATGCGCGGTTTTTCTTTGTGGATGCTGAAGCAATTGTTGGGGACCTAGACGACTTTTCAGCTGCATCTGACGAGCTAAGCCATTTGCAGTGGATTGCGCTGGATGATGTGCGCAAGTTCGATCTTCCTTTTATCACCGAGGTTGTGTTGGCCGAGGTCGCCGCACGGGTGACTGATGATATGCCGCCAGCGTCGGTGCCATTCTTTCGCAACAACGACGAAGAAAGTTTGTTCCTGCAATTGCGTGGGCTGCACATGCGCGAGGACTAGCACCCCGTTATCGCGCTGACGCGGTGTTGTCATAAAAATCTTATCGCCTTACGTGGCCAACAAAAGCAAAACTATAGAGCCGGCAAGAACCACGATACCCGTCAGTTCGCGAACGGTAATTGATTCTTTGAAAAACAACATTGAGGCAGTTATTGAAAAGACCAGCTCGACTTGGCCAAGTGCTTGAACATAGGCGACGTTTTGTAGTGTGAAAGCTATGAACCAAGACAGGCTTCCCAACATCGAAGCCAGTCCCATCCAAACGGCCGTTGCGCGTGCTTTCCAAACAAGGACCACCTGTGCAAAATCGCGCAGCGCCAGCCAAAGTCCCATCCCCAACGCTTGAGCAACGGTGACGATTGCCAGTGCTGTCACGGCCCGCAAAACAGCATCATCTGTTTGAATGGCAAGTGTTGCACCGCGATAGCCAACGGCTGAAAACGCAAACAACAACCCAGATAACAGACCAAGCGCAACTGTATGATTTCCTAGAAACGCCCATCTGCCGCCCTGAGGCGCTGTTGGACCAGATAGTAATAAAACGCCAAGCAGGCCAACAAAAATTGCGACCCATCCGACCACCGACACCGATTCGCCCAACACTATGAATGCAACAAGCGCAGTCTGTATGACTTCTGTTTTCTTAAAAGTGATTCCAACTGCGAAATTGCGTGAGGCAAAAAGTTTGACGACACAAGCAGTTGCAAGGATTTGGCTGGTGCCCCCCCACAGTGCGTACGGCCAAAAGACGACCGAAATGTTGGGAACGGATCCGGTTGCAAACCATACATACGATGCTGCCAGCAAGACTACAGCAGGGGCAGCATACGCAAACCGGGCAAATGTAGCTCCGGCTGTACTAAGGGTCGCACTTGCCAAAACCTTTTGCAGCATGAACCGCATTGTCTGGAAAAAAGCAGCAAACAGGGTGGCGATAATCCAAAGTTCCATACTGTTGCTTTTACGCTGATGTTTGGATTTGACCAGTAACAGTACCAGTACCAGTACCAGTACCAGTACCAGTACCAGTACCAGTACCAGTACCAGTACCATGCAGGAGGTTGAACGTTCACAAAAAAGGGTGA
>JAQXDR010000149.1 GCA_029251265.1 Pseudoprimorskyibacter sp.
ACCAAAAAATAGGCTCAATAAGCAATAATATTATTGCCTGTACGAAAGAATATCTTTCTTCAATTGATATCTTTCTACTATAATGCTGCTATGCAAAAAATGCGCTCAGCACAATCTGCGTGTTTCGTAACAACATATGCTCTAATGTAATAAAAACCAGAATTGGCTGTCAAAATGAAAATTTTTTATGCACTCCCCTTTTTAACTTTATTGGTAGCATGCAGCACGCCTCTGGAACAATGCATTAATGAATCATCTCAAAGGTATCAAGCACTTGTGGTGAAAATACAAAAATCTGAGGAAAATATTTCAAGAGGGTATGCAATCCATAGCAGCACAGTTCCCTATACCTATCAAGGAACCTGTTATAATGAGTATGTTGGCTCATATACCTGTCCACAGACTGGTTATCGTGTTCAGGAAACACCGGTCGAGATTGATATTTCGCAAGAAAGGGCAAAACTGAAGCGATTTAAGAAACTCTTGCCCAACGCCCGTAAAACTGCTGAGGCTGGTGCACAACAGTGTCGCGCGCAATTTCCTGAGGAATAAATATTAAAAGACATTGATAATACCTGAAGGCTGTGTCGGCCTTCAGGTGTGTCTGCACTTCGTTGGTTTGAGCCCCTGAACACAGTCAATCAGATGAAAACAACTCACACAAAACTATTTACTGGAACCCGTAATTCTCCTTATAATTTCTGTCTTCGATGTCGCAGACTTTCCAGCCAGCCATGAACGAGATGTTTGACGTCTTGTTTCCGAAAGAGATCGCGGCCAGCACCGGCGCATTCATAACGCGAGTGTCCAGAAGGTAAGCTGATGGGCTCGAAAGTAATTTTTCAGAGAAGCACCCTGATGATGTGGGGTAAAAAAATTCTATAGCGCTTGAATATGAAATCAAAAGGCGCACCAAATCTGATCAAGCGACAATGTGACTTTTGATGCCCTCCGGATTTGGGCCCGTGCCTGCGACAACCATTCAAGCCTCTGCGCCGCCAATGGACAACGTTTCCAACCGGCACGAATTTGTAGTCTGGTGCGGGAATGTCCCAAGGCAAAAGCCGACTGATGGGCGGGACATAAGGCGATTATTGATCACCGGCACTCTTTGCACACAATGGCTCGCGCTCATACTATTTCAGTCAGAGGCAAGCATTTGCAGTATCGAATGAGCGTAGCCAAAAAAGTAAACATTTCAGACACCGTATACCCTACGGTATTCTTACTACAGGTCATTAGAAGGTAATTCTTATAGCTGCCAACAAATAATATCGCTGTAAGACATGACAACTGCGGCTCAACACGCCCCCTTTGCGCAATAGAAGGGCTTTCCGGCCGACTATGTATGCAATACGTTTGTCAAAATTCCGCGAGGACATTCAATCAAGACGCCCAACAAGGCAGGAATTCTATGCAACGCTACAAGAGGCTGACTTTGGCAGACTGCAATTTGGCGGTTTTTGTCAAACCAATCTCGGCAAATATCACACAGAAACGGCACGGCTTCGGGGTTCCCCAACGCGTCGCACCGAATATTATCACATAGCTGCAAACAGCAGGCTAATTTGAGGTGGCAATATCTAGTGATGTTGACCACCAAGTTACACAGGCGACATGGCTTGCATTGCACAGCAAGGAGACACAGAACCATGGCCCTCAAGAAAGACTACGAAGATATCCCCGGCACTTTTGTTTTTGATGCGGACCGGGGGCGCGAAGGGTATCAGCTTAATCAATTCTGCATCTCTCTGAGATTGCAAAAGAATCGCGATGCCTTCAAAGCAGGTGAGCATGCCTACTTGGACGGCTACAAAATGACGACAGAACAGCGCCAGGCCGTGCTGGATCGTGACTGGAACCGAATGCTCGAGCTGGGCGGAAACATTTACTACACAAGCAAGCTGGCAGCCTACGACGGGATTAATTTCCAGCAGCTGGCAGGTCTTATGACAGGCATGGGTGATGAGGCCTATCGTGCGATGATGGTGGCTGGGGGGCGTTCTCCGGATGGCAACCGTTTTCAGCATGAATGGGACGAGGGGGGAGACGCATAATGGCGCGCATTACAGCAGGTGTAGGATGCTCTCACGTGCCAGCCATTGGCGTTGCCATGGATCAGGGAATTACAGATCAGCCGTATTGGGTTCCGGTATTTGATGGTTTTGAAAAGTCCCGGAGATGGATGAAAGATCAAAAAGCTGATGTGGTCTTTCTTGTATACAACGACCATTGCACAGTTTTTGACGCATCCTGCATTCCTACATTTGCCCTTGGATGTGCACCCGAATTTGCGCCTGCCGACGAGGGCTGGGGCCCCCGCCCTGTACCAGTGGTCAAAAACCATCAAGTCTTGGCAAGCCATATTGCTCAATCGCTGATCCTCGACGAGTTTGATATTACCATCATGAACGAGATGGAGGTAGACCACGGGCTGACCGTACCGATGTCAGTCATGTTCGGTGATAAAGGAGTGAATGATGAATGGCCCTGTTTGGTGATCCCTTTATGTGTGAACGTTGTGCAATACCCTGCCCCGACTGGGAACCGATGCTATCAATTGGGCAAGGCAATACGCCGCGCGATCGAAAGTTTTGACGAGGATCTGAACGTGGTGATCTTTGGCACGGGCGGCATGAGTCACCAGCTGCAATATAAACGTGCAGGATTGATCAACAAGGAATGGGATACGCAATTCCTTGATCGCTTAACCTCGGACCCGGTTGCGCTTAGTCAGACCCCTCATGTGGAATATCTGCGCGAGGCGGGCTCGGAAGGCGTTGAAATGGTGATGTGGCATGTCATGCGCGGGGCGTTGGACGATGACGTAGAGGAAGTCCACCGCCATTACCATGTTCCTGCCTCCAACACGGCGGTGGGTCATATTATTTTGGAAAATAAAAAAGATCAGAGGGAGCCAAAATGAGAATTTGCGTCGCAGGAGCCTACGGAGCCTTTGGCACGAAACATCTTGATGCATTGGACGCCATCGATGATGTCACCGTAACAGCCATCATGGGACCGACCCAATCCAAAATAGAGGCCGTCGCCGCCGCGCGTGGAATTGGCTTTGCCTCTACCTCTCTTGATGCCTGTTTGGCCCGAGCCGACGTAGACGCTGTGATACTTGCCACGCCAACCCAGATGCATGCCAGTCAGGCGGTCGCCTGCATGAAGGCAGGTAAACCCGTACTCATCGAAATTCCCATGGCGGATTCCTTGGAAGACAGCCAGCGCATCTGCGCCGTTCAAAAGGAAACAGGCGTTATGGCCATGGCCGGACAAGTGCGCCGGTTCAATCCGTCCCATCAATGGATACATAACAAGATCAACGCAGGCGGACTGAAGGTCCAACAGATGGACGTGCAAACATATTTCTTTCGCCGATCCAATATGAATGCCAAGGGTGAACCGCGTAGCTGGACAGACCACTTGTTGTGGCACCATGCCTGCCACACCGTTGATCTGTTTCAATATCAAACTGGCGAAGTCGTTTCCGAATGCTTTGGCCTGCAAGGCCCGCACCATCCCGAACTTGGTATCGCGATGGATATGTCCATTGGCATGAAGACACCGTCAGGTGCGATCTGCACCTTGTCATTATCATTCAACAACGATGGCCCTTTGGGTACATTTTTCCGCTATATCTGCGATAATGGCACGTATCTGGCGCGCTATGATGATTTGTACGATGGTCGTGAAAACCAAATCGATCTGAGTGATGTCGCCATATCCAACAACGGGATTGAGCTGATCGACCGCGAATTTGTTGCCGCAATCCGCGAGGGTCGTGCGCCAAACGGATCCGTACATGACACCTTGGATGCGATGCGCACGCTGGACCGGATTGAAAAGTCCCTTGGGTAATCAGATCAGGCGTCAATCGTCGCGGCCCGGTTCACTTTGATCCGCTGCAAATAGGGCAATCTTGTTGCCCTGCGGGTCGCGCAAGTATCCAACGTAAAAGTGTGGGCTATACGCGTCACGAAAACCGGGCTGGCCCTCGTCAAAACCACCCGCCGCCAGAGCCGCAGAATGCAAATCGCGGACCTGTTGTTGATTGCGTGCCTCAAACGCGACCATCGCTCCATTCCCCGCCGACGCGGGTGCACCATCGAAGGCAGGCTTGATATAGAAGTCTGGCGAAAGGTGCGACTGCCCTGGCAAAGTAAAACTCAGACCCTCGGGGCCCTCTTTCAGGGTGTAATTCAAACTTGGGAGGAGAGCTGAATAGAATTTCTTTGCGTCTGCAATGTTGTTCGTACCAACTGTGACGTAGGCAATCATGGCACAATGTCCTTTTGTACATGCGGTGTTACGTTAGCGACCTGGCGTTTAATATGTCCTGATCCGAGTCTCAGACTTACGTAAGTGTCCTGAACAAAACCCAATTGACCATCCTTTTTGCAACGTCAATTTGGATGCAAACCGATGTCATCGCAAATCCCTTCAAATAAATATCAAAAGCGCTTAGTCTTACGAAGGTAACCTCAACCAAACCACCATTGATCTTTGATCATGCAGGCATACGAAAGAGAGCGGTCATGGAAGAAGCCTTGATGTCTATTGGAGTGGGCGCTTTGGCCATAAACGCAATGAAGGCGTTGGTGGTCCTTATCGTTGGATGGGTCTTGGCTGGGACGATCAGCCGAACCATCAGAAAACGGGTCAATGCCAGCCCGCAAATCGACGATACGATCGGCAATTTTGTGGCCAGTATCATCCGATGGGTCATTTTGATAATCGTTTTTGTCGCGGTTTTGGGCCTGTTTGGAATAGAGGCCACCAGTCTGGTTGCCATTTTGGGTGCAGCGACATTGGCGATAGGGCTGGCTTTGCAGGGCACCCTTAGCAATGTCGCAGCCGGATTTATGTTAATCCTGTTTCGCCCCTATAAAATCGGAGATTATGTGGACATCGGAGGCACGTCGGGTACGGTCAAGACACTCACCTTGTTCACAACCGAGCTTTCTACGCCAGACAATGTGCAGATCGTGTTGCCAAATGGAAAAGCCTGGGGGTCTGTGATCACCAATTTTTCGTTTCATGACACGCGGCGCGTCGATATGACGTTCGGAATAGATTACGGGGATGACCCGGCAAAAGCGGTGCAAATCATTAAGGATCTGGCAGCTGAGGACACGCGCATACACACTGATCCAGCGCCATGGGTGCGTGTCACCAATCTCGGGGACAGCAGCGTCGACATCACGGCACGGGTCTGGTGTGCGGCATCCGATTATTGGGACATCAAGTTTGATATGCTCATTGCTGTAAAGACTGCCTTTGATGAGAAGGGTATTTCCATACCATATCCACACGTCGTCGAAATCCACAAAAACAATTGACCCTGCGCCTTAGCATGACATCCATCGGTCAATCTTGCTCCGGTCCTCAATGGGACTGCGTTTTTCATGCGGATATGGTGTCTCGTATCAGCGGGACCGGATCGAAAAACCTGCCTCAAAAAAGAGTGTGAAGCTATGACCAAATGGTTTGTTTCTTTTGTTGTTTCGGTAGCCAACTTTCGTTGTATTTTTGATGCGGCTGAAAGGCTATAGAACGCTTTTTGGGTCATTGCCAAATCCCTGTGGGTTTTCACAGTAATGTCGTTGGGCTCGTTTGTAAAATAGAGCAAAAAGGTTTCCAACAGTTGTGGCGCTAGTTAAAAGGTTTGTTCAGAAACCACATATTTTGTGTATCAATAGTGTAGATTGATTTGACGAGATGGTAATTGAACCAGCCTGCGAGTTATTGAATAGCGTGCACAGTCTGCAAAATTCAGCGGTATCGTAATCCAATTCCTATTTAATGATATGAGGGAG
>JAQXDR010000160.1 GCA_029251265.1 Pseudoprimorskyibacter sp.
ACGGTGCTTGCCCTTGTGCGCGCCGTGCCGTCGGTGGAAGTTATAAAAGCGCTCCCATTCGTCCGGTTTAACCTCGAGATCGACATCGTCTTTGTAGCTGAGGAGCTAGTAGAACTTGGACCTGTCACGGTTTTGTTCCGGTCCTTTGAGAGCGATACTTGCCTCGAAGGAGACGAATTGGGCTTTGTGCCACTGAGTAAATCCGGCGCGGAATTGCTGTTCGAGGTCATATCGCAATGCTACGAACGCGGATCCATCATCATAACCTCAAATCTGCCCTTTGATGAATGGACCGAGGTCTTTGGTTCAGAACGCCTTACCGGCGCGTTGCTGGATCGGTTGACCCATAACGTCCACATTCTGGAGATGAACGGCGAAAGCTATCGGATTAAACACAGTCGCAAGAACCGCACATAAACTGACTACGACCAAGACCAGAAGAACATTGGCCTAACGGCCACCATGCGCTTTGGCACGCCTCAGCTTTGTGACCAGCACGCGCTCCAAAGCGCAGCATAACATCAAACGAAATGGCCCCTTTTTACGCTGCGATTGACAATCCAGACCATGGAACCGGCTCGGAAACATAAATCGGCAGGAAAACATCTCGGGCGATTTGGCCCACGCCAGTACAGTTTCTCATGTGTTTTCAGTTAGTTCAAACTGGACTGGTCGCTTGGTCTTGCTCTGGATCACCGAAACGCGTTCTCGCACGCGATCATCTTTGACCAAGTCAGACACAGTCAATTTGACGAGATCACAGCCCCGCAGCTTGCTGTCTATGGCGACGTTGAACAATGCCAGATCGCGTAGATAGCCCGCCAGTTCGAGCCGTGCCCGAATCGCCCAAACCTGTTTGGGCAGCAAAGGCCGTTTTTGACCGATAATCCGCCCCTTGTTCCAAGCTTTACGTTTTGGGGTCGTTGCAGGAAGTTGAACTCTTGGCATGATTTGCCCTCCGTTCCTCCCTCCAAACCCAATCTCCGGCACCATGCTGGCAATGAGATGGTATCGTACTTGGCAATGGTTGCTGTCAGAAACTGACCGACCGCTAAGGCGCTGGATGCGCGCTCGGCCGCTCTGAGCCCAGACTTCTGCTATTCGGCGCCGCAGCGAATGTCTGCCAAGCTAGTCCGGTCCGAGGAGAAAGCGATCGACAATCGACTCAATGTCGATCTGCATTTGGCCTGCTAAAAACAGGTGGTGATAGAGGATTGGCGCTATCAGAGTTCGGCCAACATCTTCTCTCTCGGCCTTTAGCCCATGGTCAGAAAGAATGGCGAGGACAGGCTGCCTGATGATCTCATGCATCGCTGAGTGAACGCGCGCCATCATCGCGTTCTTATCCGCCAACCGCGCCGCATTCAGGATCACGTCCCCCAGTTTGCTGGATGCCAAATTTTTCGACAAAAGTGTAAGCTCTGCGATCATGTCGGCCCGCAGCTCTCTGGTTCGCTCTGCCGCATAAGGTGCAGGATCGCAGCTTTCAAAAATCTCAACGATCAGGTCGTCGATGGTCGGCCAATGCCGATAGATCGTCCCACGGGCGACACCCGTTTCTTTGGCAAGGCGCAAATGTGTGACCTCTGACCAGCCATCGGTGAATAACACGATTGCGCCCGCATCCAGCACCTTTTGCCGCGTCTTGGTGATGCGAGCGTCCTGCTTTTCCATGTTCGCAACTTGGGCCATGTCCCTCACCTTGTCACCGTCCTTAGTAATTATAGGACATCTTGACTCATACCTCCACCCATGACACTTACGCGACACGATGTCTTATAAGTGAGGGAATCATGCCAATTTTTACGTTAGCTATC
>JAQXDR010000101.1 GCA_029251265.1 Pseudoprimorskyibacter sp.
ATGCGCGGCAGCTTGCTCCTGTTGGGCAAGGACAATGGCCTTTGGCGCATCAATATCATCCCAAAGATCAGCGGTCGAATTCATACCTGTCATCTCCCAAATCCGGCAATCAAAGACCCTATTATTCATTCTGCCGAAGTCGGCGGGCGCACCACCAAGGCTTTCACTTTCCGCCAATCCAAACCGGCTACTTGTACGTCATCACCAATCCCGTTTCGTCCCAATAGACACGCTTCAAACGGAACACAAACACCGTCCCTGTGAACGGCTCCTTGCGCAGCTCGTTCTTTACCAAGGCCGCCAGCCCGTCATGACCTTTGCTGAAGTCCACGCCATTGATCGCCACACCTGTCCGCATCCGGTGCGACGGGAAGATCATGTAGCACCAACCGCCCGAACGATCCCGGTGATCCGTTTTGCACGGACCCGCAGATCAAACGCTCACACCGAAGGTGTGCTCTGAATAACGCTGACTATCGGGTAGCGGGGTAGCAAAAAGCCTCCCCACCATGTCATCAACGATCTATCATATCGCCGCAAGACCGCTGCCCCTCTTCGGGGCGATCAATGGCAAACAAGAGTCCCATCACTGAATATAAGCAGATCTTTATCATCCACGAAAAGGCCGACCTTATCACCGGGGCTTACTGTTTTGTGATGTCTCGATTTTACCTTCAAAGTCTCGTCCACCGATGTCCTGAGGGTAAACACACGTTCAATCCCCAAGTTCTCTACTGCTTGGACGGTGGCGTGGGGACTATTGTCAGCCAGATCTTTGGACATCTTTATATGTTCGGGTCGAACACCAAACTTCGTACTACGATCACGTGCATCTGCGGGCACCTCAACCGATATATCCAACGACGGACAGTGCAAATCTGCATTGCGCTGTTCTGCCGAAAAAAGGTTTAGCGGGGGAGACCCAATAAAGTATCCTACAAACTCGTTTTGCGGACGGGCGAACAGTTGCTCTGGCGGACCTGCTTGTTGCACACGGCCATCTTTCATAACAACCACTTCGTCGGCAAAAGACATGGCCTCGCTCTGATCGTGAGTGACCAAGATCATTGTGATGCCTGTCGCCCGATTTATCTCACGCAATCTGCGCCTCAGGCCAAACTTCATTTGAGGATCGATCACCGTCAGCGGCTCGTCCAGTAACACCGCACTTACATCATCACGCACCAAACCACGGCCAAGAGAGATCAGCTGCTTCTGATCTGCACTAAGACTTCGAGCAGGCTCATTCAGGATATCGTCGAGATCCAGAAGATCCGCGATATGTGCCACACGATCCTTGATCTTTGAGCGGTCCCAGTTCCTGCATTCTAATGGAAACGCAAGATTTTGCCGTACTGTCTTGGTTGTATAAATAACCGGAAACTGAAAGACTTGGGCTATATTACGCTTGGCAGTTCCGGCATGGGTCATGTCCTTACCGTCGAAAAACAACTGCCCATCAGAGGGCGTCAAAAGGCCCGAAATTATATTTAACATCGTGGTTTTGCCGCAGCCTGATGGGCCAAGCAGCGCATATGTTTTGCCATCCGCCCACACGAGATCGACAGGTTTCAAAGCGTAATCCGCATCAGACTTCGGATCAGAAAGATACGAATGTCCCAAACCTTTCAGAACAATCTCAGCCATTACCCAGTCCTTTCGGTAATGTTTCCGCCCGCCTGCGAAAACAGCAATAACGCGCTCGTCTCGAGTGATACGCCAAATTTGACCCCGGGACTATATTCTCGAATACCATCAACCAGCATCACAGCCTCGCCAAAAGGAAGCCGAAGATGCACGATTGTGTCCGAGCCGGAAAATTCCGCGAGCGTGACCTGAGCCGGAATATCCCCCCCAATTGTCAAAGCATCCGGACGGATCCCGATCCTAACAGGGCCATCAGCACCAAGCGAAAGCGATGTTTCATCAACAGCAGAGCCATCATTAAAATAAAGGTGCCCATTTTTGACCTCTCCGGCGCAAATCGAAATCGGCGGATCACTGATAACCTGCGCAACCTCAATGCTGGGAGGATTTTCAAACAGCTCGCCAGGGTCGCCTTTTGCAACGATCCGACCCTCGTGCATGACGATCAATTCATCACCCAACTGCATCGCTTCGCCGGGTTCTGTCGTGGTATAAAGAATAATTCCATCAGAGTTTTTTTCCAAAAGCCTTGGGAACTCTTCCCGCAGCTGCTCTCGCAACTTGTAGTCCAAATTGGCCAAAGGCTCGTCCATCAGCAAAATTCGGGCATGCTTTACAATTGCGCGCGCCAAAGCAACACGCTGCTGCTGACCACCCGAAAGCTCGGACGGTTTGCGCGTCTCAAACTCTGCCAAGCCCACAAGCTCCAAAGCTTCGCGTGCGCGCGCTAAGGCATCTATCTTATTGACCTTTTTGCGTCGCAATGGAAAAGCAACGTTGGCCAACACATCCAAATGTGGATAGTTGATGAACTGCTGGTACACCATTGCCATCTGCCGAGCTCGAATAGGCGTGCGGTCTAGATTTTTACCATCAAGATGAACGGCACCCTCAGCAATCGGGTCAAGTCCAATCAATGTCCGCAAAAGCTCAGTTTTTCCGGCACCAGTCCGCCCAAGAATGGTATAGATCTTGCCAGGCTCAAAGGTGACATCCAACCCAGAGAGCGGCAATTTAGGGTGAGGTGTTGTCAGGTTCTGAAGGGTCAGCATAGTCTTACCTAAAAGCTCCTGCGAGAGATCCGCGGGACATGAAACGTTCAACGACGATGGCAACAAGCGCCAGCGGCGTCACTGAGATCAATGCAAATGCTGATAACGACCACCAGGGCGTCACTGACGAATTCAACGACACAATGGCAACAGGCAGCAGCTGCGTTTCGGTAAACGTCAACGTGAAGGCGAAGAAAAAGTCATTCCACCCGAAAATGAGACAAAACATTCCAGCGACCACAAGACCCGCCAACGAATTCGGTAGAACAACACGAAAGAATGCGCCAATCGGTGTGCATCCATCGATCATCGCCATCTCGTCAAGTTCTTTGGGAATAGAGGCAAAGAAATCAATCATCACCCACACCGCAATCGGCAAAAGCAATGCGATATAAACGATAACCAACCCAGCTATCGTATCCAGCGCGCGAATTTCCTTCAGCATCAAAAAGAACGGGATCGCCAGAACGATGGGGGGCATAATGCGTTGCGATATAAAGAAAAAGGTGATGTCAGCGTTTTTTATAAACCCAAGCTTAAATTTGTATCTGCTTAGCCCGTACGCCGCCAAAGTTCCAAGAACCAGACTGATAACACTCGCCAACAGCGTAACGGTCGCAGAGTTGAAAAACGGTGTGATAATATTGATACCCCTACTGCCCGAGGCAAACAGAGATTGCCAACCTTGTAACGACGGCTCAAATTCCACCCATGGAAGATACCGGGCCCCACTGGTGACCGCGTTCGCGTCTTTGAAGGATGTGCTCAAGGCCCAGAGGAAGGGAAAGACGACAAAGATCGACCACGCCAACAGAAAGAGGTATTTGATTGTGTTATAGGTCCTGGTCATTTCAGGCGTCCTTTCCCACCAAAAACCGCATCAACAGTTTGGCAATGATTGTCAGTGTGATGATCATCAACACGAGGTAAGTCAAAGAAAGCGCTGCAGAATATCCCACCTGAAAATCGCGCAGTCCGCGGATATAGATGTAATAGGATGGCGTCTCCGTCGCAGTACCTGGACCGCCAGAGGTCAGGATATAGACGGTGTCCATAATTTTTGATGCTTCGATCAGCCTAATGATGAGTGCTCCAATCGAAATTGGCGCCATCAAAGGAAAGGTCACTTGCCAAAACGTCCGAACAGGGCCAGCGCCATCAATAGCGGCTGCAAGGTACGGCTCACGTGGCAAAGACACCAAACCCGCAAACAGAAGCAGAAACATAAAGGGTGTCCATTGCCATACTTCGACAATAACAACGCTGACGAAGGCTCCCGCAGCACTAGACAACCATGGAACAGGGCCTATGCCAAATGCAGACAAAATGTCATTCGCAGGGCCTAGGCTTTCATGTAGCATGGTACGCCAGATAACAGACATTACAACCGGCGTGGTCATCATCGGAACCAGAAACAAAACGCGAAAGATACGACCACCCTTCATTTGCTTCCACACCGCAAGAGCGAGAGCAAAACCGATGACATATTGCAGCGTGACGGTGATAAAGCTCAGTGAAGACAACCGCAGCAAGCTTTCCCAGAAACGCGTATCTTCGAAGACGCGGGTGTAGTTACGCCCGCCGATGTAATCAAGACCTGCCTGATACACATCCCAGCTGGAAAAGCTGACGCGAACTGTGAAAATTAGAGGGAACAGGATGATTGCCACAAGCGTCAACAGCGCGGGCAATAGGAAGAAGTGCTTGGGCTTTAGCATCTGAATTCAACGACCTTTATGCGAAGGAGGGCGGCCCATGCCGCCTCTCCTTTTTCTTATATTGAGGCGTATCAGCCCTCGTTGTCCTCAAGACGAACAACGTTGGCATAAGCGTCGCGCAGGCGATCTTCGCCGATACGATCAACAATGCCCGCCCATTCCTTGGCGACATCATCGAGCGCATCTTGCGCCGATTTCTGGCCAGCCAATGCTTCGGCTACGCCATTCGCCATGGACGACATGAACTGACCGACACCTGGGATACGCAAGTCATATACTCGGTTTTCGCTCAATTCCATCTCTGAAAGCGTTTTGACATAGCTGTCGGCGACAGACGCGTCCCAACCAAGGCCCTGCCAGAAACCGCTGTCAAAGTGGCTGTCACGGTAAGGGTTTACACCAAAACGACCAATTTGAAGATCGTGGAAGGTATTTGCCTCGTTCGAGAAGAAGCAAAGATAGTCAAATGCCATCTCTTTTTCTTCTGACATATCCGACACGGCAGAGGACCAGCCCCAAGTCATGTATGGCGCAAGGCTTGGTTCGTCAAAGTTATCCCATTGACCACTGTCGCGGTTCCAAACTTCACGCGCACCAGGCAACGGCGCCGCGCCAACCATGTCCCGAATTCGGCTATCTTCCTGCTGAGCCTGAATAAACGCGTCATCCCATGAGTAGCTCATCAGTGTCTGACCACCGCCGAACGAGAAGATCTCGTCACCAAGGCCAAAGTTCGTACCACCGGGAGGGAACGATTTTTGCGCGTCAACAAAAAGCTCTAGACCACGTACGAAGCCTGGTGTGTTGATCAATGGCTCCATTGTTTCCAGATCAAAGAAGAAACCGCCCGTTACATCAGGGTGCTTTGCATAAGGTGCTGCACGGCTGATAAAGGCCGAGAACATAAGGTCGTCACGCTTGGCAACTTCGGCCGAGCCATAGTTGACCTCGCCATCTCCGTCCCAGTCAAACCCTGAGAAGAATGCAGCAACCTCGTTGTACTCTTCCCATGTTTCAGGAACAGCAAGATCGCGTCCTGTTGCGTCCTTAAACCTTGCTTGCAGCTCAGCATTTTCGAAGGCATCGGTGCGATATTTCAGATAGTGGCGGTCGCCATCCATCGGATACTGGATCATCTGGCCGTTCCACGTGGCGACACCTTTGAAGCTGTCGGTCACATCAGACATACCGGACGAGTTGAGGAATGCATCAGGCACAGGTGCCAAGAAGCGGTTGAAGTCACCGATCCAGAGCGATCCGTAGAACAAAACGTCATATGCGTTCTGGCCGCTTTGGAACGGAATCATGATCCGCTGGAACAGATCACCAAACGGAACATGCACCACGTTGACCTCGGCGCCTGTCAGCTCTGCGAACTGCTCTGCGTGAAGCGCTGTCGGCTCACCAATCACGGGAATCGCGTGTGTGATGATATTCAGGGTGCGGCCTGAGTAATCCTTGGCATCTGTCGCAGCAAAGTTGCATGTGCCAGGTAGATCAGAGTCGATCCCGAACCTGCTGTAATCCTGTGCCTGCGCCATCGGCGCAGTCAAAACCCCGGTTACCGCAAGGGCAATCGCCGATAGCGAGCCAGTAAATTGCTTCTTCATAGTTTCCTCCCAAGTTTGGATGATAGCATCATGGTATAAGGACCGCACGGCCCTTGATTTTCCCATGATGAAGGCTTCGGAGCGCCACATTGGCGTCCTTTAGTTTGAATTCATGAGTTTCCAGATTGACCATTCCTCTGTTGGCCAATTCCATCAGCTCGGTTAGTTCGGCCCAGGTCCCGACTAGGTTCCCGATGATGTTTTTTTCACAGGCAATTAAATCCAAAGCCGGGATCTGGACATCTTCACCGTAGCCGACGAGGTAAAAGCTTCCGGCATTGCGCGTCATCGCAAGACCTTTTGACGTTGTTCCGTTGGTTCCGACAAAGTCTATGACAGCCTCGGCGCCCTTACCTTTTGTTTGCGACAGGACGGCTTCGATTTCGCCTCCATCGGCTTTAATGAGGTGATCTGCCCCGCATTCCTCGGCCAGCTGCAACGCAACATCCGAGGTATCGACCACAATTATTTCGGACGCGCACATTGCACGCAGAACTTGAATCGCAATATGACCCAAACCCCCTGCCCCAATAACCACGCAATATTCACCTGGCAAAAGGTGACGGGTCGCCTTTTTGGCCGCCCGATAGGCCGTAAGGCCTGCAACCGAATATGGCGCAACGTCCCTCGGCTCAAGAGTTTTGGGCAAAGCCACAATATTGCGTGCCGTTGTTACCAACGCCTCGGCATAACCACCGTTTGCATCAAGTCCAGGGAATGTCCCGTCGGCGTGCATATCTTGCCCGCGACGGGACGCCAAAGATGTACCTTTTGATGTTTTCGGGTAAACAATGACAGGGTCGCCTTTTTTCAGGCCTTCGACATGTGATCCGACCTCCTCGACCCAGCCAGCATTTTCATGGCCAAGTATCAGCGGCAACAGTTTATCACCGGTCGGGTCCAAATGAGGTCGCCAAATACCCTCAATCACATGCAAATCGGTTCTGCAGACACCTGCACCACCAATTCGCACGATGACATCAGACGGTTTGGTCAATACGGGATCAGGATAATCCTCGTAATTCAACCAACGTGACGCCTTCAGATCATCGTCGTAATTATGAAGTATTTGCGCTTTCACTATTCACCCCTGATGTGAGACTGCATTCTGGTCTAGAACATTACCTCACCGCCATTTGGCGATATGCAGCTGCCATGGAAAAAGCTGCCCTCGGCGGAGGCGAGAAATACGACAGAGGGCGCAATCTCTTCGACTTCTGCGAAACGTGCCAAAGGAATAGAATCCTTAAGTGTTTTGAGAAGTTCGTCCGACAAAGGTGTCAACAGATCGGTGTTTGTCACACCTGGTGCAACAGCATTCACCAAAACACCGGTTTGCGCGCACTCAAGGGCCAAGGCCTTGGTCAACGTCGCATTTGCACCCTTCGCAGCGCAATAGTGCGTCAGCGTTGGTGCGCCTTTGTAGGCCAACTGCGACGTGATATTAATGATGCGCCCTTCACCGCGCGCCTTCATGTCCCGATAGACGGTTTGCGCCATGAAGAATGTGCCTTTTACATGCACGTTCAACATACGGTCAAAGCTGTCTTCGCTGATGTCTTCAAAGTTTTCGGTGATGTTATGGCCTGCGTTGTTCACCAAGATGTCGATGTCACCCAACGCCGCTTTCGCATCACTGTAAAAAGCCTGTATTGCTGCAACGTCTGACACATCGCATTCCGCAGCAAGGCACTTTCGGCCCATGGCCTCAATCTGCTGCTTTGTCGCGGTCGCTTTTTCGTCATCACGAAAATGGCAGAACGCGATGTCGGCGCCTTCGTGTGCAAGCGCCAGCGCAATGCCGCGCCCGATCCCACGCGAGCCGCCAGAAACAATTGCAGTTTTTCCAGTCAATTTGGGTTGGGACATGATGTCTTTCCTTGGTACATTTATGACATTTACGCGAATATGGCGCCGTCAGTTGAAGATAGCGTCTTCGGCTGGCGTTCAATACCCAGCTGCGCTTGGCTTGGGGACTGACGGAGTGTTCAGATTCTGAAATGCATCTAAAAAATGGTGTTCAGTTTTTTAACACTTGCCTTGCAAAGCTAAGAACTACGTTGTTTTTCAGTATCACTTACGCATTGGCTCTGGGAGGACATAGTGCGTTCTATATTCATGCAAGCGCGCACTGCGCTAGAAACGAAGGGACGATTTGCGGCTGGAGCAGTCCCCGAGCACATCGGCGACAGTTGGCGGAGATGCCTGCAAAATGGCATGGATCCAACAGGAGAGCCGGTCGACGCCAATATTGGCATTCAAGCACTTCGTGAAACACGCCAGCAGCATGACAAGGTACTGTCAGTCGTGCGGCCAGAGTTGGAACTGCTCAGCAACCAGATCGCGGGCACAAACCACATGACGGCCTTTGCCAGCGACGAAGGCGTCATCCTTGACGTTATCATGGATCACGAATTTAGCGACTCTGATTGTTCACGCAGTATTCGAGCGGGCACAATATGGCGCGAGGATCTGCGCGGCACAAACGCACTTGGCCTGTCTTTGCATACTGGCGAGACAAGCATGGTTACGGGCGGAGAACATTTTTTTTCAAAACACGGTCGCGTTTCTTGTGTCTCGACCCCCATATTTGACAGTCAGGGGCAGATAATTGGTCTGCTGGACGCATCATCCGAGGTTGCAGCGCGGCAGTTTCACACACAGGCGCTTGTTGCCTTGTCAGCCACCAATATTGAAAACCGGCTGTTCGTCGGAGAACACCGCGAAGACTACATCATACAATTTCACCCGCGCGAAGAGTATCTGACCACGCAAAGCGTCGGCATGATCAGTGCAGATGAAGATGGCAAGGTCACTGGTATGAACCGTCGTGCCAGCCAAATCCTTAAAGGTCTTGAAATCGGCCAGAGCAAAAGCTTTACCGACTTTTTCCAAGGTGGATTTTCGGCTGCGATCAAACCACTCGCAAAAGGCGATGTTATACGGCTGGTAGACTGGCTGAATTCAACATATTTTGCACGTATCAGAATGACACGGCGGGGAACAAGAGGATCAGGACCGAAGCGGTCCGTATCGCTTGCTGTTCCGACTGTGTTTGATCTGCCAACGGCATCTGATGAACCTGTCTTCCGAGATGAACAGGTTCGAAACAGTCTGCGCCTTGCCGTACGATCTGCACGTCTCGGCGCGCCCTTCTCAATTGTCGGCGAATCAGGAACAGGACGGACAACTCTGGCCCAAGCCGTTCACAACACCGTCCACAAAGACAGACCACTTGTCGCCGTGGATTGTAGAGCAGCGAGCGCACAAGCCGGATCAAAACGCCTTGTCGCTGACATATTAGGCGAAACTGAAACGCATGATTTCGCCATCAAGTCTGGCGGGACGCTGCTTCTTGAACACCTAGATACCATCACCGGTGGACCTGCCGAAGAATTGTGCCAAGTCACCGAACGTTTGCTAAGCAGCAAAGCAACGCCAGGGTGGGTCATAATATCGACTGGTGTATCAAAGTCAGATACCAACACAGACTGGCCCACACATGTCAGCACCGTGTTTTCTAGGCTCACAGAATTACAAGTTCACCTTCCAGCATTGTCTGACAGATCTGATTTTGGTCAGGTGGCAGCATCAATTCTGTCGGGAATATCACCCAGACATCACCTTTCAAACTCGGCTATCGAAGCTTTGAAACGTGTCAAACGCGACCAACATCTCAGCGATTTTGAGAATCAGTTGCGCATTCTGGCTGTACAATGTCCCGAAGGTGTCATTCGAGAAGAACATATTGAACGCTTCCTCACGGTTGATGACATCAAACAGAACGTTTGCCCAAAGTGTCGTGGCAATTCTGCCAAAGAAGCCAAATGCAGCGAAATCAACCGTGTTTTCCGTCAATGCAATTCCAATGTTGCCTTGGCGGCTCGCAAATTGGGCGTTTCTAGAAACACCGTGTATTCCCATATCTCTGACCATTGATCTGTATGGCCAAAAGCGCTGTTCGGCCAGTTATATAATGCGATCCGACGGTGTCTCGACGCTGACACGTCAATGGCACAGGGGCCAGCTATCTTTGACAATTTAGCTTGTGGGTGTCCAAAAAAGCGCGTGCCTAGACAGTAGATGCACGTCCCTGAATGCGCGCAATCATCGCGCGCAATCCGTTCGAACGTTGCGCAGACAGGTGATCATGCAATCCAAGTCGTGCAAATTCCGCTCGTGCGTCCACATTTGCAACATCAGCTGCCGGCAACCCATCATACAAACGCAGCAATAGCGCAATAAGGCCGCGGACGATCATTGCATCACTTTCCCCGATGAACCGGAATACGTCTTGCTCGGACCATGTGTGCAGCCAGACCTGACTGGCACATCCGTCTACCTTAGTTGCGGGCACCTTCAAACCTTCGTCCAGTTCCGGTAATGCTTTGCCCATCTCAATGACCAAGCGGTAACGGTCCTCCCAATCCTCGAGAAATTCAAAATCTTCGACCACCTCTTCGAATGACGCGCTTGCCATGCTGTCCTCTTGCGATTGATTGTGACCCACTCAGATGGAGGGATTTTTCTTTGATCTAGGCGGAGCATTGCCAAAGGTCCAGTCCGGTCAGTCCTTTTCAACCGCCGCACAATCGTTTAGCACTGTTTTTAAGGCAGGAACACCGGGGAACGCGCATGATCCGCACATGGATGATTTTGATTGTGGCATCACTGGTGCTCAGCGGATGCGCCCGCATTCAAGAGTCCCGTTTCAATCCATTCAATTGGTTCTCGCGAAGCGAGCGTGTCGAAGACGTGGTCGAAGGCACCAACCCCTTGATCCCCACAGCCGAAGCACGCAGCTTGTTTGTAAGTCGTCCTGACGCATATGACGGGATTGCGATTGATGCCATAGCAAGCATCCGTCTGGATCCCACACCGGGCGGGGCTATTTTGTTGGCGTTTGGTGCATCTGCTGCGCAAGGCGCCTACGATGTGCGGCTTGTACGGGATGAAACGGAAGAAGACGAAGATATACTCGCGTATGATTTCAAGCTGCGCCTGCCAGAGCGTCCGCGCCCGGGACCGCAGAGAATAGTTGCGGCTCAAACCCTGACCAAACAGGATCTAGCGACCGTTAAGGAAATTCACGTTCGTGCGGGCAAGGCGCGAAAGATTATTCGTCCATAGCCTGCAGTTCCAGCAGAATCACGCGTTGTCCCTTCGCAGACAAGGCAACCTCGCCGTTACACAAACGCAAGGCGTCGGCGCCAAAGACTTCGTGTCTCCACCCGCGTAATGCAGGAACATCGCGCAAACCTGCTGCAATCGCGTCAAGATCCGCCGCAGGAGCTACCAATCGCGACGCCACGCCGAAGCTTTCTGTTTTTGATTTCAGCAGCACACGCAAAAGATCTGCCAATGCCGGATTGACTTGTAGTCCATCCCGCGATGTATCGGGTTTCGGCAGGTTCTCTTTGGCGATTGCAAGGCCGGACTTGACCGCTTCAAGAATCCCATCCGCGATCACACCTTTACGAGCATCACGCATTAACAATCTCAACTTGCCGAGCTCGGCCATAGATTGCGGTTTGGTCGACGCAAGTTCTACCAAGGCGTCGTCTTTGAAAACTCGACTGCGCGGAACATTGTTGTCTTGTGCATGTCTTTCCCGAAATTCCGCCAAAAATTTAACAATGCCCAAAAAACGAGGGGCATTAGATCGCGTTTTGACCCGCTGCCACGCATTTTCCGGGCGGGTGATGTATGTGTCAGGGTTTGTCAGAATACTTAATTCTTCCTGAACCCACCGTCTACGACCAGATTTCTCTAAGGATGCGGAAAGATGTTCATATATGTCACGCAGGTGTGTCACATCTGCCAACGCATAGGTCTGTTGTGCCTGACTCAGAGGGCGCTGCGACCAGTCCGTAAACCGCGATGTTTTGTCCAATGACGCTTGGGCAATTTTGCGGACCAGTGTTTCGTAGCTGACCTGTTCACCAAAACCACAGACCATTGCTGCGACCTGAGTATCAAAAAGGGGCTCTGGTATCACATCATGGTCAATAAAGAAGATCTCAAGATCCTGACGTGCTGCATGAAATACTTTGGTAACTGATGTATCCCTGAACAACCCAACCAAGGGATCAAGCAAAAGCCCGTCTGCCAATGGATCAACCAGCACAGCACTGTCTTGATCTGCTCCCGGAAACGCGAGCTGTATTAGGCATAGTTTTGAGTAATACGTCCGTTCCCTCAAAAACTCGGTATCGACGGTTATATAGGGATGTTCACGCGCACGCTGACAAAATTCGCGCAATTCTTCTGTATTGGTAATGGTGCGCATGCAAGGCGGACCTCTGAATTTTTTTCTTTATTGCACGTGATAATTCACGTTCCACTGTTATACCTGAATTTCTAGCCGCTGCAACTCGCCAAGAAGTCGATTTCGAAAAGTGCTTTGGATTGCAATATAGACAATTTTCGCTTCAGATTGATTTTGGAAAGATAAGCTGATGCACATACAAAATTGTGCCACCACCCACTCCTGCGTTTTATGGGTCTACCGTGATCTCAAATTCTGAACGGACTGCGCGATCTGGCGCTCTTCCTGTGCAGGCACAATCCAAACTGACACACGTGACGTGTCGCTATGTAGGCGTGCTGAACTGCGGTGGTTTGCATCAGGGTCTAAGCGCACCCCCGCCCAATTCATTTCGCGCAATATCCCCATGCGCACCGCGACCGCATTCTCTCCTATACCACCGGTGAATGCGATAGCATCAAGTCCCCCCATAGCCGCAATCAAGGATCCTGCATGGCGCAGGCTCCAATAACAAAAGTGATCGATTGCAAAGGCACTATCAGCAGACGGATCCACCATCAGACGGCGCATATCGGATTTCCCGCCAGATAGGCCCAACAGACCACTTTCGTGATTGAGGATTGCCTTGGTCCGCTCTAACCCGTTTTCTTCGACAAGACGCAACACGGCATTCGCGTCAATCCCACCCGAGCGCGTGCCCATCGTCAATCCGTCCAGTGGCGAATATCCCATGGTTGTTGCAACGGATTCACCATTATGAATTGCACATAATGAGGCCCCATTGCCCAAATGAAAGGCCAGCAATCGCGATGGCAAAGACTGACCTGAAACCTTCGGTAAAGATTGCACAAGAGCCGCGTAGCTTAATCCATGAAAACCGTAGCGTCGAATACCGCGGGTTTCTTGTAATCTTGGGATAGCATAGCGGGTCGCAACCTTTGGGTTTGTCGCATGGAACGCGGTATCAAAACAAACGAACTGCGGCAACTCTGGCACCAATTCTGCGAGATTACGGATGGCAGCAAGATTATGAGGGTTATGCAAAGGAGCCAGCGGAGTACAGGTTTCGATTTCGGCGATGACATCAGGGCTTGCGCGCATTGGCGCCGTCAGGGCGCTGCCGCCATGCACCACGCGATGGCCCGCTGCTGTCAAACTATCAAATCCAAACCCTTCTGTTTCAAGCGCTTTTAAAATCATACTGAGCGCAGATTTGTGATCGAGGATTGGCTGCTCTTTCTTCTTGTCACCAATCCGAAGACAGGATGAGCCGCCGATATCTTCTGCAATCCCACTGATTTTTTCAACCAATTCAGCGTCAAATATGGCAAATTTGATTGAGGATGATCCTGCATTCAAAACGAGGATCTGGTCGGTTTGTTTGGTCATTGCGCATATCCCGAGTTACCCCCGCGAAACAAAGTTGCGGAATTATTGACTCAATGGCACGATTCATACCTCGATGACAATGATTTTGCCAAGTGTCTGAAATAATCTTTTAAAAAAGCGCTTAACTTTGTGTGGGCAATGTCAATTCCTGACAAAACCGGCGCAGCTGTTGCGGATACAATATGTGTTCTTGCTCAAGAACGCGCGCAGCAAGTATTTGAGGTGTGTCGTTTTGATAGATCGGCACGGATGCTTGCCCAAGAATGGGCCCATCGTCCAGTTTTCCTGTCACAAGATGGACGGTACAGCCGTGAGCATGATCTTTGGCTTCAAGCGCACGCGCATGTGTGTGAAGACCCTTATATTTTGGCAGCAAAGACGGATGGATGTTTAGCATGCGTCCCTGCCACATAACAGTAAAGCTCGGCGTCAAAACACGCATAAATCCAGCAAGACAGATTACATCTGGCTCATAGGGTGCCAAGCGTTCGCTTATCGCGGCCTCAAAGGCCTTTCTGTCTCCGTTGAAGGGATGGTGATCGACGACCTCGGTGGGAATGCCACGTGCGCGGGCTTTGACCAACCCTCCGGCTGTGGCATCGTTGCTAAGAACGACAGCCGCACGCGCGGGATGATCGTCTGTCATGCTATCTGCAAGCGCCACCATGTTTGAACCGCCTCCGGACACAAAGATGGCCACACGCAGCGTCATCTAAGTGTTCCGGTATAGTGGACACCCTCGCCTGCGGTAATCCTTCCCAAGGCGGTGACGCGTTCGCCTGCATCGGTCAATAGCTGGCTCAGCCCCTCTGCCAAATCCGGATCAACTACAAGAACCATGCCAATCCCGCAATTGAAGGTTTTCAGCATTTCGTCATCCGCAATCTTACCCTGATCTGCCATCCAATCAAAGACTGCGGGCAACCGCCAAGCATCTAGGTTGATCGCTGCACCAAGACCCTCAGGCAGCACACGCGGGACATTTTCCGTCAAACCGCCACCAGTGATATGGGCCAAGGCGCGTACGCCGCCCGATCGAATCGCCATCAATGCGGGTTTGACATACAGTCGCGTCGGCGTCAGCAATGCGTCAGCCACAGACGCAGTTTCGGACTGCCATGGGCAGTCATCATCCCAAGCCACATTCGCCATATCCATGACGCGGCGCACAAGGCTGAAACCATTGGAGTGTATACCATCAGCGCCCAAACCAAGAAGGACATCGCCTTCTGCAACGCCAGCCGGAAGCGCCCCGCCTCTTTCCATTGCTCCGACAGAAAAGCCAGCCAAGTCGAAATCACCGGCAGGATACATGCCCGGCATCTCGGCTGTTTCGCCACCAATCAATGCGCAACCGGATGCTTCGCATCCCCGGGCGATGCCCTCGATCACTCGCGCCGCACTATCCGTGTCCAAGGCCCCCGTTGCGAAATAATCCAGAAAAAACAGTGGCTCGGCACCCTGACAGACCAGATCGTTGACGCACATCGCCACAAGATCGACGCCGACACCGTCCACTTGTCCAGTGTCGATCGCAATGCGCAGCTTGGTGCCAACCCCATCCGTGGCTGCGACAAGCACGGGATCACGATAGCCCGCAGCCTTTAAGTCAAATAATGCCCCAAAACCGCCAAGCCCGGCCATGACCCCAGACCGATTGGTCCGAGCAGCAGCAGGCTTGATTCGGTCAACAAGCGCATTGCCTGCATCAATATCCACACCCGCCTGGGCATAGGTCAGTCCATGGCTCGAAGAGGTGGTCATTGCGCAAACTCCTGGATGTTTCGGGCGAGGTAGCCCATCCCGCCTGTCCATGCAATGGTGTCAACCCATCGCAATCAACAAGCTCAGGGGCTTTTAACTTTTGAACTCAGGCAAACAACCGGTCTCGGGAATTTAAAAATTCCGAACATCGTCTCGTTCTGACTTTTTCATTTTGTTAACCTATATATCCCACCGTGACATCTGCGGCTGATATGCACATCAAGTGCTTTCTGACGCTTGACGCGGACATCATGTCTGGTAATCACTGTGCTCGTGGGCCTGTAGCTCAATTGGTTAGAGCAGGGCGCTCATAACGCCTTGGTTGGGGGTTCGAGTCCCTCCGGGCCTACCACGATCACCCAACTGTCATCACACTATCAGAGGCTTTGCTTAGCATAACCTTTGCAATGCAACTCTGATGGATCGTAGTGCCTGTCTGCAAAAAGGATACGCCGTAACGAAGCTGTGGCGCTGCCAGAACGGGTACCAAACGAACAATTGTCGGTTATACGACTGTCCTTTTTAGCCCTGCCCTCGGCGTCTGTTTAGTCTAGGTGACGCCCATGTAGGATGTCCAAATGAATACCCCCCAAGATCGCCAAACCTACTCATCAGCCCCTACAGAGGCCGATTTCTGAACACTGGGTGACAAGCCGAACTTCCTAGAAAACTCACGACTGAACTGTGTTGGGCTTTCATAGCCTACGTCAAAGGCTGCTGATGCGACAGTCGCACTGCCAGTCTGCAAAAGTCGCTGTGCTTCTAACAACCGCAGTTCTTTTTGGTACTGTAAAGGCGTTGTGGAGGTCACCGACTTAAAGTGTTCATGAAACGTAGACAAACTCATGCCGCATTCTGCCGCCAGTTGCGACACAGACAATGTTTTGCTGTAGTTGGCTCGGATCGTGGCAATGGATTTTGAAATTCGGTTGGCCGGACTGTCATGCCTGAGCAGCTGACGCAACATGCCACCGTGGTCCGACCGCAGCAATCGAAAATGAATTTCTTTCAAAACCAGAGGGGCCAGAGCACGTGCTTCTATAGGTTCTTGAGATATGCGGAAAAGACGCGACATAGCCTCCAACAACAGGGAATCAGACACCGCCACATTTAGGGCATAGACGTCGCTTTCGGTCTGTCCCAGCCCGTCGATTTCATCGTATAGGCTGCGGGCCAAAGCGAGATCCAGACGCAAAATAAGCGCAACATACGGCTTTTCCGGGGTCGCTTGAATAACGGATGCTTCAAGCGGGACGGAATGGCTAACAATAAGGGTGTCCCCTGCCCCGTATTGAAGAACACGCCCCCCAATATGGGCCTCTTTGGCGCCCTGCAAAACCAAACACATCATCGGATCGTAAATGTAGGACGTGCATTCCGTCCTGCTTGAATTGGCGAACGCGAAAAATCCGTCCACATTCGTGCCGCAGCCTTTTTCCAGACCACCGTTTTCAGCAACATAACTGTAAACATCAGCGACCAAATTTTCAGGTATCATCGGGTGACCCTCCCGCCAGAAAATATGAATAAAAATAGCTCGTTGAAAAAGGTGAATTCCCGACTTTCGGAGTAATAGGCAGATTATTTGGAGGATCAGGCTATTTGGGTTCGCCGCCCGGTGCTAGTTTAAGGCGAAATGTCGGAGAACCGAAGGCATGTCCAAGACCATATTGATCACAGGTGCCTCATCCGGAATTGGAAAAGAGACCGCCAAATTCTTTGCCTCGAAAGGATGAACCATGCGCGCGCTACAAAAGGAGACCGAGCTCGGCGGACGCAAGGACATTCTTGTCACCGGGTTGGATGTCACGCAACCACAATCGATCACTGATGCAATCGCCTCGCGGTTGAAAGAATTTGGGAAAATCGACGTTTTGCTCAACAATGCCGGGTATGGCGCCTATGGTCCTCTGGAAGCCTTTCCGATGGACCGCATCCGGCGGCAGTTCGACACCAATGTCATAGGATTACGAGAGACCACAAAAGCCGTCCTGCCTCATTTCCGCAAACAAGGGCACGGGACGATCGTCAATATGTCGTCGATTGGCGGACAGATGACTTTTCCTCTTGGCGCTCTGTATCATGGTACCCATTTTGCTGTTGAAGGGATCTCAGCGTCGTTGCGCTTTGAACTTGGCGCTGCGGGCATAAAGGTAAAAATCGTCGAGCCGGGCATGATCACAACGGATTGCTGCGGCCGCTCATTTGACTTTGTCAACGATGAGACGATGTCGGAATATCAGCCGGTCGTGCAGGCATTGTTTGCCCGTTGGAGTGGTGAGGGCGCAGCTAATTGCGCATCCTCCCCCAAGCGTTGTTGCAAAGGTGATCCACACCGCAGTCACGGACGGAACCGATACCTTGCGATACCGCGCGGAAGACCATGCAACCCAGCTGCTGAACAACCGTAAATTGCTGGATGACGAAACCTTCATCAGTGGTATGAAGGATCAATTAGGACTTTAACTGTTAAAATTTCTTTCGCCATAAAGGGAAGCTATCTCACTATGTCACTATCGCTAAAGCTCAACGGAAAGATACATGAAATCGAGGCCGAGCCCGGGACACCATTGCTCTGGGTCATTCGTGATGAACTTAAATTGACCGGAACAAAGTTTGGATGCGGTGTTGCATCTTGCGGAGCATGCACAGTTCATGTCGACGGTGAGCCGACACGTTCATGTCAAACCTATATCGAAGATGTTCAGGATGCCGAAATCACCACCATCGAAATGATAGAGGAAGATAAGATCGGGTCCGCAGTTCAACAGGCTTGGATCGAACTGGACGTGGTTCAATGCGGATATTGCCAGTCAGGCCAGATCATGAGCGCAGTTGGATTGCTACGCGAAAACGAAAAGCCGACGGCCGATGAAATCGACGACTACATGTATGGCAACGCCTGCCGCTGCGCTGCGTATCAACGCATCCGTGCCGCGGTCCAGCGCGCATCCGATATTTTGGAGGCTTGATACGATGACACTTGATCTTTCTCGTCGCGGATTTTTGAAAAGCGCGGCCACCGTATCGGTAATGTTATATGTCGGCGTCACGGCTGATGGCGCCAAAGCAGCCTCTGGCGCCAGCGACGCCATGCTGAACCCTTTTGTGAAAATAGATGCTGACGGCAACGTTATTGCCATCATCAAGCATGTGGAAATGGGCCAAGGCACGGCCACCGGCTTGGCGACCCTGATTGCCGAAGAACTCGGTGTGACCATGGACCAGATCGGCTTTGACTTCGCGCCATCGAACCCTCAGGTTTATAACAACCTTTTCTTTGGGCCTTTCCAGGGCACAGGCGGCTCGACAGCGATGGCCAATTCGTGGATGCAGTATCGTGCAGCAGGTGCGAATGCGCGCGACATACTGATCAAGGCAGCTGCTGCATCCTGGGACGTGGATGCCGCGTCTCTGGACATTCAGAACGGACAGATTGTGGGCTCGGGCAGGACCGCCCCTATTGGGGAATTTGTGGCTGCTGCAGGCGCATTTTCTCCCTCAGATACGCCACCACTACGTGACCCTTCGGAGTGGAAAATCATCGGCAACGCCGCCACCCGACGCAAGGACAGCCCTGGCAAGGTGAACGGACGGGCAATGTTCGCAATGGATTTGCATTTGCCCAATCAGATGGTTGTGATGATAAAACGCACGCCACAACGTGGCGGTACTGTTGCCAGCTTTGACGCCTCTGCTGCTCAGGACGTAAAGGGCTTTATCATGGCCCAGACGCTTCCTACTCAGCATGGTGTCGCAATTTACGCGGAAAACACATGGGCCGCGATGCAAGCTAGGTCCGCCATTGAAATCGAATGGGATTTTTCCGCAGCCGAGGTTCGGTCGTCCAAAGAGATCAAGGACGAAATTATGACGGCATTGGACACCTCTCCAACTTACAATGTCAACAAGGCCGACCGTGACGCGGTCGCAGCGGTGGTCGATAACGCGCACACAGTGGTGGAAAAGACGTTCTACTTTCCGCTTTTGGCACACGCCCCCATGGAGCCGCTGAATTGCACAATCGAGCAAACCGCCGAGGGCGACATCGTTTTGCATGATGGTGCACAATCGCCAACTGGGCCCCATATGGCCTATCAGCAAATCTTTGGTCTGCCAGCTGAAAAAATCCACATAAAAACCATGCTCGCTGGTGGCTCCTTTGGTCGCCGGACAACGCCAGACGCCGATTATCAGGTCGAAGCGGGACTGGCCTTTATCATGACGGACCGGTCGCGCCCGGTTAAGTTGGTCTGGGATCGTGAGGATGACATTCGCGGCGGATACTACCGTCCCGCCGTGGGGCATAAGGTCCGCGTGGGTCTTGATGCGCAGGGGTCCATCGTAGGCTGGGATCACCGCGTGGCGGGTCAGTCCATCATAAAGGGCACCGCATTTGAGCCCATGATGGTCAGAGACGGGGTTGATCATTCCTCTGTCGAGGGCCTTGCTGACAGCCCTTATATTATTCCGGGCATGGCCGTGGGTCTGACCGATACCCAAAAGGCGACGTCGGTTTTATGGTGGCGTTCCGTCGGGCACACCCACACCGCCTATGCGATGGAGGTCATGATGGATATGGCCGCACGGGCCACAGGCCAAGATCCCGTGGCCTTTCGTTTGTCCTATCTTTCCGGCGGAGGACAAGATCAGCAGCGAAAAGCCGCAGTTCTGAAACTGGCCGCAGAAAAAGGGAACTGGGGCAAGCCGGCAGCTGGCAATATGCAGGGTGTGGCTGTGCACAAATCCTTTGGATCATATGTTGCCGAAGTGGTTGAGATCTCTGGAAACCTTGAAGATGGCGTCAAAATCGAAAAGATTACGGCAGCTGTCGATTGTGGCATTGCAGTGAACCCCGATATTATCAAGGCTCAGATCGAGGGGGCTGTTGGTTACGGTATTGGCCATGTGATGCGCGATCAAATAACACTTGATGGTGGGTCCGTTGAACAGTCCAATTTCCCCGATTACGAACCCTTGCGGATTTCGGATATCAAGAGCATCGACACGCATATCGTCGCCTCGGCCGAAGCTCCGACCGGGATTGGTGAGCCGGGAACGCCTCCGTCAGCACCGGCATTGGCAAATGCAATTGCAGGACTGCAACTTGTGGTCGCTGAACTACCCATGAGCGAAAACGGCGTCACTTTTGCCTAAAGACCTCTCGCACCAAGGGTGATCTCTTGGTGCGGGATCTTCAATCCTTAGGGCTGACGTTTTCTGAAACAAGAAAATGCCGAAGCGATACAGATCCAAACTGGTTCAAGTTCAAGCCGCTACCGAATGCCAGCTTGTCGCACAACCAATGGCTGTTAACGCATGGTTTATCCATCGACGATGCAGCAACAGCCTATGTGCCAACACGCGTTCCCGATCGAACAGCATCAAAGAAGAAGTGACACAGCATGAAATATTTTTTTGTTTTTGCTCATCCGGAAAACGAACATAGTTTTCAAAAGTCGTTGCTTGATCATGCAATTGCCGAGTTGCGCGCAGCAGGACATGACGTCAGGGTATCGGATCTTTATGCAATGGAATTCGAGCCTGTTGCATCTCGAAAAGACTTTAAAACACGTCGTTTCCCAGATCGTCTGCAATACGATCGGGAACAAAAGTTTGCGGTTCAGAACAAAGACCTTCCGTCCGATGTCGCGGCAGAGTTGGACAATCTGTTCTGGTGCGATGTGCTGGTCATGCAATTCCCTTTGTACTGGTTTTCTATGCCGGCGATCATGAAGGGCTGGGTGGACCGCGTATTTTTGAATTCACTGGCGTATGGCGCCGGAATGCGATTTGAAACCGGCGGTTTCAAAGGCAAGCGTGCAATGGTTTGCACGTCGACAGGTGGGTTTGACACGATGTTCTCTGCTGATGGGTTGTTGGGGGACATGCATGCCGCTCTTTGGCACATACAGCACGGCATGCTCCATTACACAGGCTTCGAAGTTCTACCGCCATTTGTTGCGTGGGCGCCCGTGCGCGTTGGTGATGAGCAATGCCTTGAATATCACAGCAACTACAGCAAGAGATTATTGGACGCAGCCACAACCAAACTATTGGATTTCCATAACACTGCCGACTTTGGAAGCGACTTCAAAATGAGAGAGTCCATTACCCCAAAAACGATCGGTCACGGGCGCGTTCCAGAATAGCAACCCACCATCGTGATGGTGATGCTTCGACGACATCCTCCAATATGTTCCCTAAGGTGCGTGGCACCCCTTTGTTCTTATAATTTTTGATCGTTCTGTTTTTGGCCAACGCCCGGCGCAGCCCGCCAATGCTGCCCGCCCATCCGTCAATGGATCTTCTGCCAAGTCATTCAATAACTGGCGACTGATTCTTTAACAGACACAATTGAGCCACAAACAAAGCTGTTGTTCGTTTTTTTGCGATCACTTTGCGCTGACCAAGCATCAATTTAAACACCAAATAGATGAGAGCACTCAAAAGGCTAAGTGGGTATTTTTTTGAAGCGCTTAGGGAGAAAAATAAAAAAATCGTTTATTACCATGCACTAATAGGGCTTTCTTAAATAAAACTTACACCTATCACGATCTGCTCACGAAAACGCGAACGAATAGTTATATATCCAAAAGAATAGTATGTTATAAATGCGGCAGTAACCGAAACAGTCTAACAACCACAGGACCCGGCATCATGACACATCGACGCTATATCGCTTCGCTTCTGGTGACCGTATCTGAGACTAATATCACGATGCCTTGGGCCCAAAAGCGGAAGGCGCATGACGATCAACCTCTCACCAAACGACAGACACCTAATGCGTTCTGGCAATGTGCTGCATAACCTGACGCGTCTCTGTTCTGACTTTTCCGGGTGCTCCGGATGACTGGCCTCCCGTTAAACGGGAGGCTTTTTTGTTCGTGCAGCCTGCACAATAGCCTTTGAAACATGTTCAGATATTGTCCGTTTGTCCTTATGACATTTGACAAGCACGACCAACGGCCACCGTATATTTGAAATTCCAACGCATACCGCCTAATATCAAAAGATGTTTCGAATTGACTTTTTCATCCTACTTTTGTGCATCTTTACCGCCGCTTCACCCCCTCAGGCGCAACCTGCGGACTTATATTCTCAACCACAGTTGGCTCCAACTGCACACACCGAAAGTTCAAAAGCGTATGCGCGTATTATTCGTTACACGCGCATAGACGATGCGATTGCGTATCTGAACCCAGATGAAGCTTTGCAATTGCAGATCCAACCCCAGAAAAGTGATCCGCAAACGACCAAACAATGGGGGTGGAGTGATATAAACATCTTCGGTCTATTAACCGTTGCGGCCTTCGCGGTCGTCATCGGACTAGTCGTATTTCTGATCCGGGGGCCGTTGGCTTTGAATTTGTTCCAAAGGGAAGCAAAAAATATAACAGTTGCCGACACAGGTCGCAGAAAGCAGCCGCAATCCTTTGGATCTACACTGCAAAACAAGGAGCTGTCCGCAATCTTGTCCATAACAGACCGACGCAAAGCATTGGCTATGCTCACCTGGAAAGTTTTAGATACAAATTTGACACATTACGGGATATTGCGACAATCAAGTTGGACCGCCCGAGAGGCGCTGCACCACTTATCGGGACGTCATCCAATTGTTTCAAAATTGGGAGACATGGTACGGGACTGTGAAGCTGTTCAGTTCGGTAACTATCCCATGGGCGAGAAAGAATTCCGCACTCATGTGGACACCGCTCAGACCTTGCTGAAAATGGTCCGTTTATGAACAGACAAAACGCAGTCTTTCCCATCTTGGGTTTGATATTGGTACTGGTCGGGATCGTGGCATTTGGTGTGCTTCGCTCACCACCAGAGGGAATATTTCGGTCCCCGATTGGCTTGGCAGGTTTGTTCTATTGGCTGGATGACCAAAACATTCCCGTCCGCAGTCGCCTAACGAACCATATCGTCCGGTCAGACAGCGTTGGGTTGTTGGTGGTTCCCGTCCACGACACGGCCCTGAACGCACCCCGTCCTGTTCCACAAACACCCATGGAACAAATCCAATCCGAGACCGAGTACGATCTGTCTAGAAACCTTTTGATAGCAAAAGCAAACCGTGTGCCCACGATGATCATTTTGCCAAAATGGCGTGCGGGAATGCGGCGGTTGGGTATCGCTCATCCTGATTTATTGGTAGGCCCCAAAGGCCCGGCCAGCGTATTGAGCGCACTTGGGCTGACCGCCTCAATTTCTCAGAACACAAAACAATTCGACACGTTTGATGGTCCAGATAATTTGAGCGCACAGATCTATTTGCCGCAAACATTCCAAGCATCACAGGACAAATGCACGCCTATGATAGGCACCGCCAACGCTATGGTCTTGGCCCGATGCACTCTGAATACATCCCAGATCTCCGACAAAACAGAACATCAAAGGGTGCAATCCAGTGTCTTGATCCTGTCCGATCCTGATCTAATTTCGAATCATGGTTTGCATTTGGGTGACAATGCGTTGATCGTCTCACAGATTTTGCGTGCCCAGCTGCAACAGCTTGCGCCTGAAGGAAAAGATATCCCCCCAAGATCCGTCTGGATCGACTATGGCACGCGGGTTGGGCTTGTGTCCGGACAGAATTTCGGCGCGGAACGCGAACGCACTTGGACCGACATAATGCAATATTTTCGTCTGCCATTTGCGGCAGTATGGCTCGGGTCAGCGGTGTGCCTTGGTCTATTTATGTGGCGCAGCGCGTGGCGCGCGGCCCCGATCCAAAAAGAAACATCAAAGACCAGTTTACGACGTGGTGCATCGCTGATGGCACAGGCGAGACTGATGCGCAATTCAGGGCGAAACGGGGCTTTGGTCGCCGATTACACGCGCGCACGCCTGACAGTTTGTGCCACGGCCTTGTTCGGCCCCCAACGGGCACACAGCGGCGGTGACCGCGCAGTCATACTGGATTTCACCGAACGCAATCGCCCAAAATTCAGCAATCCACTGCGTACTCTTCTGACTGAAATCGATCATCTGTCTGACACGATCCCTGCAGCCCATGCCGCCCGGATCATTCGTGACCTAGACCGTTTAATGAAAGACATCCTGCATGACGCTTGAGATCCTGCGCCGACGTGCCTCTGATTTACGAACTGAAATTGCCCGCACCGTGCTGGGGCAAGATGATGTTGTCGAAATGCTGTTGATCGCGTTGTTTGCACGCGGCCATGTCCTGATCGAAGGCCCACCCGGCACCGCCAAAACACTGTTGGCACGCAGCTTTGCCGCGTCAATGGATCTGGATTTTGGTAGGATACAATTCACGCCGGATCTGATGCCGGGCGATGTCTTGGGCACATCAATATTTGATTTTTCCACCAGTCAGTTCACCCTTACCAAGGGGCCGGTTTTCAGTCAGGTTTTGCTGGCCGATGAGATCAATCGCGCGCCGCCAAAAACCCAAGCCGCCCTGCTTCAGGCCATGAACGAGCGTGCGGTGACGATCGATGGAACAGATTATGACCTTGGGCGGGAATTCATCGTTGTTGCCACCCAAAATCCGATCGAACAGCAAGGCACCTATCCACTTCCCGAAGCCCAACTTGACCGCTTCTTGTTCAAATTAGAAATTGATTTTCCAGCAGAAGATACTGAATTACAAATTCTGCTCGACCATGCCGAAAAACCATTAGAAGCCGGCTTGGAAACGACAGAGCTGAACCAAGTGCTCAATGCAGAGGACTTGGCCATCTGTCGCGATGCGATTGACACCGTTATCATCAAGAAAGACATCCTGTCGTATCTTTTGCATTTGGTGAGAGCCACGCGCACCCACGCAGAGATCGCTCATGGTGCATCGACGCGGGCTGCAGACGCATTGGCGACCGCTGTGCGTGCAGCAGCCGCCATGGACGGACGTGATTACGCAATTCCCGACGATGTAAAACGGCTTTTTGTGCCGGCCATGCGCCATCGTATCGTGCTAGGCCCAACCGCCGAGATCGAAGGCCGCAATCCAGATGTGGTCCTGACATCTTTGCTTAACCAGATTGGGGCCCCGCGCTGATCCGTCCGTCTCAAATAGCCCTTGGGGCGGGTCTTGCTGCGCTGGTTCTGTCGATTGCTGCACTGGGTCTCAGTCCCGATTATCCCGCATTGGTGCTTTTGCCGTGGTTCGGCTTGCTTGTAGCTTTGCTATTGGATGCATTGGTGTCGTACAGGCGCCCCCCTGCTCTTGATTTAGCCATTCCGGCAGAAATATTCGTAGGCGACACAATAGACGTTACCTTGACAGCAGAACGCCCTACACGACAGTTGCGCGTCAGACTGGACTGGCCCGAGGGTGTGGCTGGACCTGCCGAAGCACCCTTTCCATCTAAGTCCACCGAACAGACACAAGCGCAGATACAAATACGTGCCCTGCGACGCGGCGCGTGGAGATTGACGGATATCTGGCTTCTTTGGCCATCGCGTTTGCATCTTTGGGAGTTTGCGCCCCGTTTGCGGTCCAATCAAACGTTTCGCATCGTTCCAAATATCCGGCGTGTCCAATCAGGCGAAATTGATACCCTTGTGCGGTCGTCGCTGTATGGCAGCAAGTCCAATCAGTCCCTTGGCGATGGGACAGAGTTTCACCAGTTGCAGGATTTTACTCCCGGGATGAATGTAAAATCCATCGACTGGAAACGATCTGCGCGGCGGCGATCGTTGGTGGCAAAGGACATGCATGCAGAGCGCAATCATAATGTCATTCTATGTCTGGATACAGGCTATTTGATGCAGCAGGATGTGGCTCGGCTGTCGCGTCTTGATCATGCAGTTACGGCCGCCTTGGCAATGGCATGGGCCGCTGCGATAGGCGGGGACCGCGTTGGATATTTTTCATATGATGTTCGCCCGCATCACTTGGAATCTCCGGGACCGGGGCGGCGCAGCTTTAGTAGGATGCGCAGTTGGTCAGCAGAACTTTTCCCTGAACCGCGCGAGACCAATCATACGCTTGCCATGTCAGTGCTGAACGCGCATACGCCCAAACGCAGCCTGATCGTGGTGTTCACGGAATTTATTGACACCACATCGGCTGAACTTTTGCTGGACACACTCGCAGTTCTGGCGCGGCGACATCTGATCGTCTTTGTTGCAATCCGTGATCCTGATCTGGACAGCCTTATTGCGTCGTCCCCCAAGACGATGGACATGGCGGCACAGATTGTCTCTGCCCATCAGTCATTGGCCGAAAGGCGTTTGGTTATTGAACGTTTGAACCGTTTGGGTGTGACGGTGATTGATGCCCGCCCCGGAACCATCACGACCCAGCTTATCAGCACATATTTAGAAATCAAAACACGAGAACTGATCTGATGTCACAAAATGATGACGCGCTGCGCTCTGCGCGGTTCAGAGCGGAACGAGAAGCCAAATGGCGTAATTTGGAAGCCTTGGTCAGTCAGGCTGAAACTCGCAGCACCCGACGCATGGGCTACCACGATGTCCGCAATTTGGTGGATTTGTACCGCCAAGCAACGACATCTTTGGCAATTGCGCGCGAGATCTCGCTCGATAAGGCCTTGCTGGCCTATCTTGAGGCCCTGACAGCAAGGGCCTACCTGACCGTTTACGCGCCACAAACCCCTGTAGGCGGCGTTATGTGGCGATTTTTCTCAAAAGGTGCACCACAAGCGCTAAGACGGTCTGGAGTTCTTATCCTGTTGGGCGTGGTGTGCATGGGACTAGGTGTGCTTGCAGGGTATTTGCTCTATTTCGAAAATGCAGATTGGTTTTACGTCTTTATGCCTACAGAGCTTGCTGGCGGGCGCACGCCAGAGGCCACGACAGGCGACCTTCTTGATGCTATTTATAGCGACACCTCCGTTGAAACAGGCGCATTGGGGGCGTTTGCGTCTTATTTGTTTTCCCACAATACCCGAATTGCGTTTTTGGTTTTTGGATTGGGCCTGTTTCTATGCGCGCCTGCGCTGATATTGACGTTTTTGAACGGGCTGACACTGGGTGCGTTTTTGGCCTTGCATGTCGAACGTGGCATCGGGTGGGATCTGGGCGGGTGGTTGTCCATTCACGGGGTCACCGAGATCGGAGCGATTTGTGTGGCTTGTGCCGGTGGTCTGAAACTGGGTTCAGCCGCGATGTTTCCCGGAATGCGCAGCCGCGCAGACAGCCTGCGCCATGCCGGACATGATGCCGCAAAACTGGCGATTGTGGCTGCCTTTATGTTGATCGTCGCCGCGATCCTTGAAGGGTTCGCAAGGCAAATGGTCCAAGACATGGTATGGCGCTACGTATTGGGATGGGGGATTGGTGCGCTGTGGCTCTCATGGGCCATTACCACCGGAAAAGAGCGCATCTCATGACCCCGGGAACGCACAGTAGACGGCGACGCAAGGCGGCACGCGCATCCCGCATTATCGAAAGTGATCAGATCCATCCTCCCGAAGGTGTCCCACTGACATTGCCAGTCGCGCGCACCGGTGTACGTTTTAGCGCGCAAATCCTAGATCTGATCCTTACTCTGATCACGCTGATTGCCATCGTTATTATTCTGTCATGGCTCGAACTTTTTGATGATACGACAATCAGCGCCGTGATCGCGTTGTTGTTCTTTTTCATACGCATTCCCTATTACGCGCTGACCGAATTGGCGTGGAACGGCCAGACCTTTGGCAAACGGTTGTTAAAGATCAAAGTGGTGGCCCATGATGGGGGGCCCTTGACAACTCATGCCATTGTTTTGCGCAATCTTACCAAAGAGGCCGAGGTCTTTTTGCCAGCGACTTTATTGCTGACCTTCAGCTGGTTGAGCGGATGGCAGGCTTGGCTGGCGATCGGGTGGATCGCAATTTGCCTGCTGGTGCCGCTCCGCGATATCTATGCACGCAGGTTGGGCGATATATTGGCAGGCACACATGTCGTGCACCTGCCCCAGCCCGTTTTTTTGCCGGAACTGGCCAAATCGCATGAAAGATCCGAAAAATTCAGTCCCGATTTTGTGTTTCGCAGTGATCAACTGGACCATTATGGGGCGTATGAGCTTCAAACGCTTGAAACATTGTTAAGGGTCGGTCCCCCGATCTTGCACAAACAAAGAAAGCGTTATGCAAACACACGTGCGATCGTCACTCAAAAAATCCGTACCAAGATCGGCTATGCCGAGGCCATTCCCGAAAATAAGCAAGAAGCGTTTTTACGTGCATTCTATGCCGCACAACGAAAACACCTTGAAAGCAAGCAGCTTTTCGGTGACCGTCGGGCCGACAAATATCACGCGGAAAACTCGGATGGCAAAAGGCAATAACCTATTGGACCACACACTCCGATGGGCTTTGCCTTGCGGAAGGAAATTCGTTCGTGCATGATCCAGTGCAACTTTTGCCATTCTTGGATGCAACGCCAGTGACTGAAGGCTTCTGCAATGACCCACAATTCAAACTTCGATAACATCCCATCGCTAGGTGTCGGGCAAATTCTTGCACGGTCCTTTTCAATTTACTTTGATAATTTCTTGGCGATCCTGACGCTTTGTATGATCCCCGCTTTGTTAAGCACAGCCCCCATCGCCATGTTGCAAACGGGCACATCGACTGATGGCGACATCATAAGCGGATTTTCGGTTTTGCTGTCTGTCATTGGTAATTTTTTAGCCATCGGTATGGTTGTTCAATTGACCTATGACAAATTTTCAGGACGCCACAATACGCTTGGTGCGTATTTTTCAAATGCTTTCAGGGTTCTGATAAAGCTGGTTCTCTTTGGAATCCTCGTCTCAATTCTTGCAGGCATCGGAACCGTCTTTCTTGTCCTGCCGGGTCTGTATATCGCTGCAATGTTTTATGTGGTCTCTCCCGTGATCTTGATGGAACCGGGTGTATCCCCGCTTGCGCGAAGCCTTGCACTAACCAAAAGCTATCGCTGGCCGTTGGTCGGGCTTATGATCGTCGTTTTTATCATCTCAATCATCTCGACCAGCGTCATCAGCGGGGGATTGAACGTCCTTTTTGTCTCAACAGCCGGTCCCAGCATATTTCTGATGACCGTTTCACAAACACTGGCAAACGCTATTTTCTACGGCTTTGGCGGAGTTGTTGCGGCGCTGGTTTATGCACGACTACGCGAACTGAAAGAGGGTTTGGGTATTGAGGACATGGCAAACGTCTTTGAATGATCATCCCCTACGGAAAGAGTGCGCACCAGAAGCGACCCACAAGACGACAGGCTTTGTAGATAGCGCCTGCTGTGGCTGGTCTGCGGTTTTTTGATCCGCAGACCGCACCGATGCGGTTCTATGATGTCTTGGCTGATTTGGTCGCCCGCGCCTTTTCCGCCAGATCGCGGGCGATGGCAAAGGCGCCTTTGATCTTGTCCGCGTCGCTTTTCCAATCCCGACGGACAACAATCTTGTTATCGCGGATTTTCGCAAGATTGCGCGGATCCTGAATGAATTGCGCCAACCCCTCGGGGTTGGGAAACTTGTCGTTGTGGAACTGGACCGTCGCGCCTTTGGGCCCACCATCTAGCCGGGCAATGCCTGCCCGCTTGCACATTGCCTTGATCCGGACAACCAGCAACAAGGTGTTCACCTCACGCGGCAACTTGCCAAAGCGGTCAATAAGTTCTGCGGCAAAGCCTTCCAGTTCGACCTTTTTGGTCAATGATGACAGCCGCCGGTACAGGCCAAGGCGCACATCCAGATCAGGCACAAATGTGTCCGGTATCAACACGGACACACCCAGATTTATCTGTGGTGCCCATTGATCATTCATATCTGACAGACCTTCAAGTTCGCCTGATTTGATTTTTGCAATCGCCTCTTCCAACATGGATTGGTACAGCTCATAACCCACATCACGCATCTGGCCTGACTGTTCTTCGCCCAAAAGATTACCAGCACCGCGGATATCAAGATCCTGACTGGCCAGTGTAAATCCGGCGCCAAGCGTGTCCAGACTGCCCAGCACACGAAGTCTCTTTTGTGCCTGTGGCGTCAGTTTGGCGCGTGGTTTGGTCGTCAGATAGGCATAGGCCCGCGTCTTGGACCGCCCCACACGACCGCGGATCTGATATAGCTGTGACAATCCGAACATATCAGATCGATGGACGATCATGGTGTTGGCGGTTGGGATATCCAGTCCCGATTCAACAATAGTAGTCGCCACCAGCACATCAAACTTACCATCGTAGAAGGCGTTCATGCGGTCATCCAAGTCACCGGCAGCCATCTGACCATTGGCCACAACAAAAGACACCTCAGGCACTTGTTCACGCAGAAAGGTTTCGATCTCGGGCAGATCCTTGATGCGTGGCACAACAAAAAAGGATTGCCCACCACGGTAATGTTCGCGCAGCAAAGCCTCTCGGATCGTGACCGGGTCGAATTCGCTGACATAGGTTCGAATGGCCAGACGATCCACCGGCGGCGTCCCAATAATCGATAGATCGCGCACCCCTGTCAGGCTGAGTTGCAGCGTCCGCGGAATGGGAGTCGCCGTCAGGGTCAAAACATGAATGTCACTGCGCAATTGTTTGAGCTGTTCTTTGTGCGCAACGCCAAAATGCTGCTCTTCATCAATAATCAGCAAGCCGAGATTTTGAAACCGCAGCCCCTTGGCAAGCAAAGCATGTGTGCCCACCACGATATCCACAGTCCCGCGCGACAGTCCGTCCCGCGCACGCGCTGCGTCCTTAGCCGAGGTGAAACGCGACAGGCCATGCACCTCTAGCGGAAACCCCCGAAACCGTTCGGCAAAACTCTTCAGGTGCTGGCGCGCCAAAAGCGTCGTTGGGGCGATCACAGCAACCTGCAACCCAGACATTGCGGCAATAAAGGCTGCGCGCATTGCAACTTCGGTCTTACCAAACCCTACGTCGCCACAGATCAGACGATCCATAGGCTGGCCGGACTGCATATCGCTCAGAACATCGTCGATTGCGCCTAGCTGATCATCCGTTTCAGTATAGGGGAACCGCGCGGAAAACGTATCCCAAGCGCCCGGCGGTGGATCTATCATCGGAGCCTTGCGCAGGGCCCTTTCGGCGGCGATCCGGATCAGACGTTCGGCTATTTCACGGATACGTTCTTTCAGACGCGCCTTTTTCGCCTGCCATGCCCCCCCGCCCAAACGATCCAAAAGACCTTGCTCGTGGCCGTACTTGGACAGCAGTTCGATGTTTTCAACCGGCAGATATAGCTTGCTGTCTTCGGCATAATGCAACAACAGGCACTCGTGCGCAGCCCCCGCAGCAGAGATCACGTCCATACCCATATAGCGACCGATCCCATGATCAACATGGACGACCAGATCACCCGGAGTCAGAGATTGCGTTTCGGTTAGAAAATTCTCGGCTTTGCGGCGCTTTTGCGGTTTCCGGATCAAACGGTCGCCCAGAACATCCTGTTCCGAAATAACCGTGAGTTGCCCCTGCCCCCATGGCGCCACAAACCCTTGATCCAGCCCCCAGACGGCCAGATGCAAACCCTGCTTGCCAATGCGGGTTGCGTTTTCAACCAGCACAGCGCCTGCAAGACCTTCGTCTTCGATCAGACCGTTCAGACGTTCACGAGCGCCTTTGGAATAGCTCGCGATCAGCACCGGACCATCCGCCAAACGCGCCTTTACATGGGTTGCCAATGCACCAAACAGGCTGACCTCTTCGCGCTGCCGTTCCGGCGCAAAGTTGCGCCCTATGCGGGCACCCGCATCCACAACACCTGGCCCACTGGCTTGCGGCAAAGGATGAAAGCTGACCGTCCGATGCGGCGCCAACGCCGACTGCCATGCGGCTTCGTCCAGATACAACAGGTCTGGTGGAGCCGGTTTATAAACCGTGCCCATACGGTTGCGTTCCGCAGCAGCCAGACGGCGGGTTTCATATTGATCCACAATACCATCCCGACGCGATATACGTGTAGGTATGATCTGGTCATCCAGTGTCACGGTCGCTGCGGGCAGATAATCAAAAATCGTTTCAAGACGGTCGTGGAAAAAGCCTAGCCAATGTTCCATCCCTTGATGTTTCCTGCCTGCACTGACGGCCTCATACAAAGGATCGTCACTTCCAGCCGCACCAAATTCCACGCGGTAATTCTGGCGAAAACGGGTGATCGCGGCCTCGTCCAGTATAACCTCAGACACCGGTGCCAATTCGATCTGGGTCAGCTTTTCCGTCGTGCGTTGCGTGGCGGGATCAAAACGGCGTGCCCCATCCAGAACATCCCCAAACAGATCCAACCGGACCGGACCACGTTCACCAGGCGGAAAAATGTCAATAATACCACCACGAATGGCGTAATCGCCGGGCTCCATGACCGTGGGAGCCGGGCTAAAGCCCATGCGCACAAGAAAATGGCGCAGGGCCTCTTCGTCAATACGTGCGCCGACCGACGCAGAAAACGCGGCTGTTTTCAGGGTTTCGCGCGCCGGAACCCGCTGTGTGGCGGCACCAATTGTGGTCAGCACGATATAGCGTTTGGGCATTTCGTGCACCAACGCCGCCAGCGTCGCCATGCGCATGGCTGAAATATCAGCATTGGGCGACACTCGATCATAGGGCAAACAATCCCACGCAGGAAAAACAAAGACCGGCAAATCGGGCGCAAAAAAACGCAAAGCTTCGACCGTCCGCTGCAAGCGTTTGTCATCGCGCACAATATGAAGAACGGGTGCTTTGGCAGCTTCGTCCAGAACGACACAGGCGTCAAAGCCTTCGGGCGTGCCACCTTTAAGAATATGCGAGGCTTGGGTCATTATGGCTCTGTTCATCTGTGGCTGTGGCTGTGGCTGTGGCTGTGGCTGTGGCTGTGGCTGT
>JAQXDR010000105.1 GCA_029251265.1 Pseudoprimorskyibacter sp.
GCGCAGGACATGCATAGCAGACAACGAGACGTCCACCTTGATCCCCAGCCAGTTCGCGGTCTCATCACTGCGTTTGCGATCGTTTCGCCCCTCTTTTTCCTTTGAGACGGCCTTAGCGCTGTTTTCCAAGCGCCTTTTGGAGACGGGCATTTTGCATGCTCATCTTAGCATAGATCCGCTTCAGGCGGTGGTTCTGTTCAGTTATCGCTCTGATCTCAAACATGTTTTTCAAATCCACGGACTGACCAAGGATGGCGAGTTTGTTTGATTGGCATGGAGACATACTGCATGCTATGATCCGCTAGTACCAAGACCGCCGGAATCAGGTCCCCAAGGAAGATGTTCGGATCCGCTTGTTGCGCACCATTTCAGGCGTTGGCGCTGTCACGGAGTCTGCGATCATCGCCAGCATAAGGGACGGGCACCCGTTCCGAAATGGTTGCGAATTTGCCGCTTGGCTGGGCCTGACGCCCGCGAATAAATCCAGCGGTGGCAAAGAGAAGCTTGGGCGCATCACCTGGATGGGCGGTCAATACGTACGATCCTTGTTAGTCGTTGGCATGACGTCGTGCGTCCGGCAAACAAAGTCGCACCGGCAACGGGCAAGCAAATGGCTGACATCACTGCTGGAACAAAAGCTTGCGCGCTTAGCAACCGTCGCTATGGTCAACGGGGCATCTCAGATCGTTTGTACTGTCTTAACCCGAAACCAACTCTACAACCCGCACACCGCTTGAGATTTAGAAGAACAATGAGTTAGCGAGACCTGCAAGATGATGGTGCATAAGTCTGCCGCTAAAAGCAAGACACTCCGCCGAATGTCCCGGGCGTAAAAGCCCGCATTGCTGTCAGGAACTTGGCTTGTAGAAACCATCAGGGCCAGCGGTCAAGACCGCGCAAACAGGCCGGACACATGACTGTGTCTAAAAAATAAAAAATTTGATCACATATGTCTTGCGATTCGGAAGCCATCCACACAGGATATTCGCTGCACCCACCAGATTGTGGTTTTGCTCAACTTCGGCAGAGCAGGACTTATTGACCATGATCGGTTGCGGACGTGATACCCTTCAAGCGTGAATTCGAAAATCCCAGACGGACATCGGTTGACGGACTGGCAGAACGAGGGATGCGCTTGATCGCGTCACAGCCCCAAAACGCAAGACCTGCCCACTTCGGCAAGCCAACGGGATCCTAAATAGTATCCGTGCATTTGGGGCAAACAAAATGGATCTGTCACTGTGCCAGATCTTGCGGCTGACCGCGCAGGCGGCAAACGCGACGGGCAGTCCCAAGCCAGTCGTATTGCACCATTCCTTTGCGACCCTCCTTTTAGAACACGATGTCTATGTCTGCGTCACAATAAGCGTTCTTTGGTCACACCAAACTCACCATGACCGCAGACACCACCAGTCGTAGCCTGGGTCTTCTGCCAACTGATCTTTGTGCTTGGATCAGATTATCCGCTCTGTCAAAACCCGGAGACAGGGAAAAAAACCACAGAAGCGCCCAAGTACTGGCAAGGTTGAAGCCGAATTTAACCGCACTGGGTTCGTTCGACTGACTTGTCAGATCGGCTTCGTGCCAATCCCAACGTAGAAGTCCCCATATCAACCGGCCCACCAAGACCGACCCCACGATTTCTTACCTGAGCGCTTCTTTGACACCGTGCAACGCATCGCGCAATGTCTGTACCGTACAACCTGGTCGCAGAACATGAACGATCTCCGGACGGATCAAAAAACGTCACCTGCGTGTGTGCCGCATATTGAGTGAGGGTGATTGGACGCTTTTAGGATAGATCGATTCAGCTCTGGTATTTTGTCTATTGTGGTTTGGGGACAACTTTGGCTGCAAGTTCGGGCCGCGTTTCCGGTCCTAAGATGCTCACGCCATCCGCGTCGTGTCAGGGCTGTGGAATGCAAACAAGACTGGCATCGCTTTTTTGATAATTGGGACTTACATTGAGAGCGATATTGTCTTCTCATGAGGGGTCTTACCCGTGCACGGGGCCAGCAAGAACCGCCCCTGATATCACTCTTTCACGCGATATAAAAATAATGGTCGGGCTAGCAGGACTCGAACCTGCGACCTTCCGTCCCCCAGACGGACGCGCTACCAGGCTGCGCCATAGCCCGCGCCCTGACCCGACTAATTACCGGAATCACACACAGGAGCAAGAGGAAAATGCAGGTCCTACGAGGGACTTGCTGACCCGATAGGTTTTGCCAGTCTTTCCACCAGCGCGGCCAGAGCAGATGTTGCAGAGGCAAGTCCCCGGGTCTGCTCTTGGCTAAGATGGTCCAAAGACAAAAGTATACTACGCACCGAGTCCGGTGGCGTAGGTTTGGTCACGTCATAACCCGTCTCGATTGGATCATCACCAACCGTATCATGGGTGTGCGATGCCTGTGCAGGGTTTGGATGTTGCGCGTTTTCTGCGGCATCGACTTCTTCAGCTGTCAGGTCGAGGTCAAAGCTTGATTGATTAGATTTGTTCTGCTGGAGGGTTGGGCGAGGGCTCTCGGAGGTGCTCCGACTACTGGAAAGCTTTGGCAAATTACCAAACAAACCCTGTGTGGCAACGTCATCTGAAGTCAGATCCGGTCGTTTGGTATGTGACTTTTCTGACTGAGCAGGCGCCGGCATTTTCATCGTCCGAAGAAAACTGGGGGCCTTGGATGGATCTGCTTGCTCTAATGGTGGATTGGGAAGGATTTCGGCATCTTCGATCGCGGACAGATCGCGATGTATTGAATTAGATGATGGCCAAGCTGCATCTTTTGCGGCACCCGGGTCGTCCGTCTTATCCTCAGCCAAAGAAGACGACTCCATGTTTTGTGGCGTGTCCGTCTCTTCCGATATAGGGTCTTGAGCTGGGTTTGTCTGTTGGGTCTGAGGCTCGCGGGGGGGCTCTTCCATCGGCAAATGCGCAGGGTCGTTTGGCAATATTGTGCCAGTCTGTTGGGTTATTGTCTGTTCTGACCTATTCTCTTCGGTCTCTGGCACCGAAGCATCATAAGTGTCGATCGGCTGTGACAAAGCGGCGACGTGTTTTATGCCTTTTTCGCGAAGTACCTTCTGGACACCTTTGATTGTTAGACCTTCTTCGCGCAAGAGCGTTTTAATGCCCCCCAAAAGTGCCATGTCCGATGGCCGGTAGTACCGGCGACCACCAGCACGCTTCGTCGGTTTGACCTGAGGAAATTTTCCCTCCCAAAAGCGAAGCACATGGGTAGGTGTTTCAAGCCACTCGGCAACCTCGCTGATCGTGCGAAAGGCGTCAGCAGATTTGCTCATGCAACAGCCCTCAGTTTCGGTTGCCCTCGGCCACACGCTCTTTCATCAGATGTGAGGGGCGAAACGACAAAACCCGCCGAGGAAGGATCGGTACCTCTTCTCCGGTCTTGGGGTTACGGCCTATCCGCGCGGCTTTTTCCCGAACTGAAAACGTTCCAAATGAAGATACTTTGACTTGTTCGTTTCCAACAAGTGCATCCGACATAAGTGTGAGAACGCGCTCTACAAGCTCAGCACTTTCATTACGGGACAGTCCGACCTCGCGAAAGACCGCTTCGCTTAGATCCATTCGTGTTAATGTTTTTTCACCCATGTGGTTCACTCCCCGCTTTTTTCTGACGATAGGATGCAGAGGTTTTACGAGTCAATGTCAATGGCTTGCGTGATTGTGTGAATTTGAGAAATGCGTCGGGAAAGTCACTCGATTCTACCAACGAAGTACCACTGATCCCCAAGCCAGACCGCCACCTATGGCTTCTGTTACGATTAGATCGCCAGTTTTGATTTGTGCACGATTGACCCCTACGGACATGGCCAGTGGAATTGATGCGGCTGATGTGTTGCCATGATCCTGAACAGTGACGATCACCTGCTCCATCGGTAGACCCATTTTGCGCGCAGTGCCCTGTATAATACGGATATTTGCCTGATGTGGCACAATCCAATCCACGTCTTCATGCCCCAATCCTGCGCGTTCTAATGCCGTGTCAGCCGTAGATGATAATTTATCAATAGCGTGGCGAAACAATAGATTGCCCTGCATTTTCAATTTTCCGGATGTCCCGGTGGTCGACACGCCACCGTCTACATAAAGCATATCGCGATATTGACCGTCCGAGTTTAGATCCGCAGCCAAAATACCACGGTCTGCGCTTGTACCGGCACCATTTTGGGCCTCAAGCACGAGAGCACCAGCGCCATCTCCAAAAAGAACGCAGGTAGATCTGTCGTCCCAATTCATGATTCGTGAAAATGTCTCGGCACCAATGACCAATACGCGATCTGCTTGTTGTGCCAAAATCAAAGCGTTGGCATTTGTCAAAGCAAAGACAAATCCCGCACAAACGGCCTGAACGTCATAGGCAAATCCGCGGGTCATGCCGAGGCCGTGCTGAACCATCGTTCCAACAGACGGAAACGTGAGGTCCGGTGTTGATGTTGCCACCACAAGAGCGTCGATGTCGTCGATGGTGCAACCTGCATTGTCCAATGCAGCTTGGCATGCGCGTATCGCCAAATCAGACGTGGTCTGCCCTTCCGCCGCGAAATGACGCCGTTCTATTCCAGAGCGGCTGCGTATCCATTCATCTGACGTATCCAGCCATTTCGTAAATTCAGCATTTTCCACAACGCGTTCAGGGAGATAATGGCCTATGCCGGCAACAACCGCGCGTCGTGTCATGTGAGGGATCCAGGCTTTCTATCAGTGTCCTGATTATGGTGGGCCTGACCGTCTAAGGATGCAACCCTTTTGGCGAGTTTATCGCTAAAACTCGACACAGCAAGGTTATGCGCCAGTATAACCGCGGCGGCAACTCCGGTGGCATCAGCTGCGCCGTGGGATTTAACCACTGTGCCATTCAATCCTAGAAAGACACCACCGTTTACACGACGTGGATCGATACGCTTGCGCAGGCGTCGCACGGACGTGAAAGCAAGAACGGACGCCACACGCGACAGAAATGAATAAGCAAAAGCGTCGCGTAGAAAATCGCCGATCAAGCTGGCGGTGCCTTCGCCTGTTTTTAGTGCCACATTACCTGTGAAACCATCTGTGATGACGACATCGCACGCATCGCCCGGAATATCGCTGCCTTCTACAAAACCGACGTAATCAAATTGTGCATTCTCGGCCAATGCTGATATCCGCGTATCAGCCTCGTGAAGTTCCGCGCGGCCTTTGTGCTCTTCGGTTCCGACGTTCAAAAGTCCGACACGGGGATGTTCCAGCCCCAAGCCGTTGTGCGCGTAGGCGACACCCATAAGCGCATACTGTGCAAGATCCATAGCGTCCGCGCGTAAATCTGCGCCAACATCTAGTATGACGTTGAAGCCCTGCGGATTGCGGGACGGCCAAAGGATTGCAATCGCCGGACGATTGACGCCTGGCATTTTGCGAAGACGCATCATCGACAACGCCATGAGCGCACCAGTGTTGCCACAAGATACCGCAACACTGGCTTGACCGGCGCGCACAGTGTCGACTGTTGACCACATAGATGTCTTTCCCCCATGCCGCATTATATGGCTTGGACGGTCTGACATTTGCACAACTTCCGTTGCATGGCGGATTTCAACGATGTCTTTCAGAGTTTTACGCTTTTGTAAAAGCTTGTCTAACTCATCTGTGTGACCGTGAAGAATGAACCTCAAATCGGGCTTTAGCCGTGCAGCTTTTGCAACACCAGCAACCACCGCAGCAGGGCCGTGATCGCCACCCATAGCGTCAATGGACAGCACAACACAGTCTTGATCCCAGCTTTGAGATCGTGTTGCTTGTGATGATGCGTTACCCGTCATACTACCCGGTCCGGGTCGCGATTAGGCTGCGTCGTCTTCGAGGTCGATCTCATCGTTCATCGCGATAACTTCGCGCTCTGCGTAGTGCCCACATGAGGGACAAACGTGGTGAGGGCGTTTCAGTTCACCGCAGTTTTCACACTCGTTTGGATTCGCGGCCACTAGGGCATCATGCGCCCGACGATTGTTACGGCGCGATTTAGAAACTTTGTTCTGTTGGACAGCCATGGTCTCAACCTTCGTAAAGAGGGCGCATCAACGCCACAGAATTGCCTAATCGGATATTGCAGCCTGCTACGCGGCAAAAGGGCCGCTGCGCAAGGGTGAATCCGCGTGAAAGCGCGAAAATAGGGGATTTTGTTGTAAGCGCAAGCAGATTTACGAGGACTTGGGCGGATCTGACAACTTATCCCGAAAAGCGGCCAATTTTGCAAAAGGCCGCGCGTCGGCGTCTTGCATAGCTCGTATGCCAGGCGCTGAATGTTGTAACTCCGCAGGCTCTGCACCGGCGACTCGGGGATAATCGGGTATGGCAAGCGCCAATGCTTCTAGAAGAACTGCCGCTGGTGAAATAATGTCCCCCAAAATATCGATGTTTTCGTCTTCGGGCATTTCGACTTCAGTGCCTTCGATCCCATCAGTGTCTTGCGGTAAGAAACGGCGCAGGACGGGTGTATCGATACGTGTTGTCACGCGCTCCAGCGTCGATACGCACGGTTGAACGACGGTGGCACCAAGTTTGGCGTCTAGCAGCCAACCGTTTTTACCTTCTGCAACGATCTGTCCGAAAAACCTTAGTTTGCGCAGCGCGCTTAATCCAAGTTCTTGCGCGAACGCGGCACGCGTATCTTGATCAGGTGTCCAGTCAAAATGGGTGGGGCGTCGTGTTGGAAGGTCAGCGACACGAAAATCGGCCAAATGCGGCACAGTTGAAGAGGTCATATGGTGGGTCTCATTGACAGGGGGGCCGTGGGGCGACTAGGCAGAGGGATAAGGCGCGTGGCCAGGTAGAACAAGAGGCAAGAGACGAGATGGTTAGGGCATTTCTGACAGGATTGGCGGCTGGCGCCGTTTTGACGCTGGCATCATGTAGCCCGCAAGTGCGATCGCACGGCTATGTACCGACCGAAGTGCAATTGCAAGATATCCTGCCAGGGGTGGATTCACGTGCTTCAGTAGAAGAAAAAATCGGCGTTCCGACAACTTCTGGATTTGCTGATGATGGCGCTTTTTATTATATCCAAAGTACAATGAGCACTGTCGCCTGGCGCGCATCTCAGGTTTTGGAGCGTACGGTCATAGAAATTGTGTTTGATGATGATGATGTCGTTGCCAATATCTCTGTCTATGGCTTGGAAGACGGTCGCATTATCCAGCTTTCGCGTCGTGTCACCAGATCAGGTGATGGCAACATCGGATTTATCCGGCAGCTGTTTGGTAACATTGGCGGCATCAGTGCGGAACAAATTCTCGGCGCCGAATAAGGGCTAGGGACCAGCATGCCGTTTTTATTTAAATGGAAGTTTCGTGCCTAAGCGCGGTGCATACGGCCAGATACACATGTCCAGTGGCCGCTATCGCAGCCGCGTTGTTTGCGGCCGCAGTGATCTGAAGGCTTCGTTTGCCTTGCGTCATGCCGCATTTTTCGGCGCTGCCGGATTGGATACCGATGGATTTGATGCAGCCTGTCATCATATTCTGATTGAAGACCACGAAACGGCCGAGCTTGTTTGTAGTTTCAGGGTACTTTTGTTGGAAGATGGGGCTGAATTAAACCAGAGTTATTCTTATCAATATTATGAACTTACACGGCTAACCTCATATTCGTCTCGAATGATGGAAGTCGGCCGTTTTTGTGTTCTTCCCGGCCTTCTGGATCCGGATGTTTTACGGTTTGCGTGGGCGATAATGGCTGCCATCGTCGACGTGTTGGATGTCAAGATGTTGTTCGGTTGCACCTCTTTTGCAGGTACGCAGATCGCTCCCTACAATAAAAGCTTTGGTCTCTTGCGTGATAGGTATCTTGCCCCTTTGGAATGGTCACCTGGCATCAAGGCCCCTTTTGTCCATGAATTCGATACGCATTGCGACCATCAAACTGACATCAGGCATGCCATGAGGGGTATGCCGCCATTGCTGCGGACCTATCTCATGATGGGTGGTTGGGTCAGCGACCACGCTGTGATTGATAAAAAAATGAACACGCTGCACGTATTTACGGGCTTGGAAGTCAGCATCATTCCGGAAGGGCGCAAACAGCTTTTGCGTGCCGTTCCGCTGCGGACTTGACGCGCGCGTCGTCCCAGTCTAGCGCAGGGCCATGGCAGTTACACCCCTTTTGCAACTTTCTGGCATTTCGTTGACGTTTGGCGGAAACCCTATTTTCGATGGGCTCAATTTGATTGTGCAGCCCGGTGACCGTATCGCGCTGGTTGGGCGGAATGGTTCAGGAAAATCCACTTTGATCAAAGTGATGGCGGGTCTTGTTGAACCGGACCAAGGGGGCCTTATTGTGCCGCCGGGATTGACAGTCGGATATATGGAGCAAGATCCGGACCTTGACGGTTTTGAGACGCTTGGCGATTTTGCAACGCAAGATTTGGATCCATCAGAGATGTATCGGGTAGAACGCGCAGGCGAAGGGTTGGGATTCGATCCGGCAAGGCCGGTTAAGACCGCATCTGGTGGGGAACGCAGACGCGCAGCGCTGGCGCGGCTCATGGCCGAAGAGCCCGATCTCATGCTCTTGGATGAACCAACAAACCACTTGGATATCAACGCTATTTCATGGTTGGAGGACGAGCTTAAGAGCACGCGTAAAGGGTTTGTCCTGATCTCACATGACAGACGGTTCCTTGAGGAACTGACCCAAGCCACTCTGTGGGTTGATCGCGGACAGGTGCGACGACAGGATCATGGATTTAGAGATTTTGAGGCTTGGCGTGATAAGACGTGGGCTGATGAAGACACGGCACGCCACAAGATGGATCGTAAGATCAAGGAAGAGGCACGGTGGGCTGTCGAGGGTATTTCTGCGCGACGGACACGTAATCAAGGCCGTCTGCGCGCGCTTAAGGCTTTACGAGCGGAACGCTCGGCAATGATCCGGCGACAGGGCACCGCTGCCATGGATCTTACCTCAGGTCCACAATCCGGCCGCAAAGTGATTGATATCAAAAATATCGCAAAATCCTTTGATCAGAAACGGATTGTGAAAGACCTTACCTTGACCGTGCAGCGAGGAGATCGGGTTGCACTAGTTGGGCCTAACGGGGTTGGCAAAACCACTTTGGTCCGAATTCTGATGGGGGAGATTGCCCCTGATAGTGGGACAGTCAAATTGGGAACCAATCTTGTGCCCGCCGTGTTTGATCAGACCAGAGCGCAGCTAAATCCCGAAGCAACCCTGTGGGAAGCAATGACAAATGATCCTGAGATGCGGGTTGGGGGGCGATCTGATCAGGTCATGGTACGTGGCCAGCCCAAGCATGTTGTCGGTTATTTGAAAGAGTTTTTGTTCGATGAGCGCCAAGCCCGGGCCCCGGTGCGGTCTTTGTCTGGTGGTGAAAAAGCCAGATTGCTGCTTGCACGCATTATGGCGCGTGAAAGCAATCTTCTGGTTTTGGATGAACCAACCAATGACTTGGATGTAGAAACACTTGATTTATTGCAGGATTTGCTGGGTGACTATGACGGAACGGTTCTTTTGATCAGCCATGATCGGGATTTTCTGGATCGGGTTGCGACCACGACAATTGCCATGGACGGCACTGGTCGTGCCACTGTCTATGCGGGAGGATGGAGTGATTATAAACTGCAACAAAAGACTTTAGATGTGACATCAAATGACGCCCGGAAAATCAAGAAAAACATAGATAAAAAAGAAAAAGTTAAAAAAGTGGGCCTGTCGTTTACGCAAAGAACCAGACTGGAGGCTTTGCCTGCCGAAATCGCCCGTTTGGAGGCTGAAATCCGAAAGTTGGAAGTTCTTTTGGCGCAGCCTGATCTGTACACGAAAGAGCCTGTAAAATTTCGCAAGGCGACCGAGGCGTTAACCCTGCGTCAGGAGACGTTGTCATTGGCCGAGGATGAGTGGTTGATGCTTGAGGAAAAAGCCAGCGCTTCTTAATCTTGTGACACGCCAAGAAATCGGGCAAGGCGATCCATGATCGCCACGGTCATAAGAATGCGGACCACGTGATGCACGCTGACCAAAGTGGGATTGGCGGCAAGTGACAAGGCAATTATCGACATCTCGGTCACGCCGCCGGGCGCAAAACCGATCAAGAGGTGCAAGGCATGCAAATCTGTGACACGGGCCAGCAAAATGGCCAGTCCAAATCCAAGCAAAAGCATCAATCCAACGGATAACAGCGACAGCTGCATGGCTTTGCCAATGGCATCCGGTGCAAGGCCCCTAAAGCGTAGGCCGAGGCTAGTGCCAATCACGACCTGAGCCGTAGCAACCATCCAGCCGGGAACATTTCCGTCGAGAACGCCCATCAAGGATAGTCCTGCTGCGAGCAGAAGTGGGCCGATCAGTTGCGCTGCGGGGAGGTGCAAAAAGGTTGCGGACCAAAGCCCAACGACGGCAACAGCCAAAATCACTATGACGTCTGAAAGGGTCGTTGCAGGATCATCAGCAAAGCTCTGGCCGGCGGCACTTCCTACAGGGTGGCCCACCCACACCGAAAGTCCAACCGGTACGATGGTGATGACGCAAATGATGCGTAAGAATTGCATCATTGTCAGGACCGACACTTTGGCCCCGGCCGCTTCGCCCAATAGCAAACTTTCAAGCAACCCTCCGGGGGCACCACTGTAGAAGGCGGTGGTTTTGTCCATTCCACCAACTTTGCGAAACAGGGCGTAGTTCATGCAGTGTGCCAAAACCACGAACACCAACAGCGCGGGAAGCGTCACAGGTAATGCGCGGAGCTGTCCTAAAAAATCGGGCGAAACCTGACTGCCAATCATGACGCCGATCAAACCCACAAACAGACTGCGAAATCTGTTGGGAAATTGATAATCCTGAAAAAGTCTGTCGTTTAATAGACTTGCGACGAAACCGACTGTTATCAAACTTCCCAGCATCCACGGTAAGGGGATGGGCAGAAAACTGGTCAGCCAGCCTCCGCCGGCGCCAAGCGTGATCAGGCCGAAAGTTTTTGAAATCAAGCTATTCATAGCTTGCACTTACCCCGCATGTCGCTTGGGGGCAAATGCTCTTGGATATTGGCGACAAAAGGCTACATCCCGCGCATGGGCGAAACATTCATCACAAGTCGGATTTATAAGGGATCGAGCTACGGGGCCCACCACCCTTTGGCGATCCCGCGCGTGCCTGTGGTCACCGATCTCGTGCAGGCTTTGGGCTGGTTGCCCAACCATCAGCGCCGTATCAGCCCAATGGCAAAACCTGTTGCCTTGCAACGGTTTCACACAGCTGCTTATGTCGCAGCGTTGCAGGCGGCAGAATTGGCCCAGTTCGTTAGCAAAGATGTGCGTGACCGGCATGGCCTTGGCACGCTGTCCAATCCGGTGTTCCCCGAAATGTTCCGCCGCCCCGCAACAGCGGTCGGAGGGGGCATGCTGGCAGCAGAGCTTGTTTTGCACGGTGGCATTGCGTTTAACCCCGGCGGAGGGCAACATCATGGATTGGCTGATGCAGCCTCGGGGTTTTGCTATTTTAACGAACCTGTTCTGACGATCAAACACCTGCTGGACCATGGTTTTACCCGGATTGCATATGTAGATCTGGATGCGCATCATGGGGATGGGGTCGAGCTGGCCTTTGCCAATGACCCGCGCGTCACGATGGTGTCGGTCCACGAGTCAAAGCGTTGGCCGTTTACCGGCGCTTTGAACGATGACGCAGGCGGTGTGGCTTGGAACCTTCCTGTGGCACGTGGCTTTGCCGATGACGGCTTTGACTATGTATTGGATCAACTGATCCTGCCGGTGATTGAAACCTTCAAACCCGAAGCCATATTTGTTCAATGCGGAGTAGATGCTTTGGCAGAGGACCCGCTGTCGCGGCTGGTGATATCGAACGGGTGTTATCCGCGCGCTATAGCCGCATTACGAAAGATAACACCGCGGATGATCGTTTCCGGGGGAGGGGGCTACAACCCTTGGACAGTGGGACGTGCCTGGACATTGATCTGGGCAGAAATTGCTGGATATGACATTCCGGATCGATTGCCCCTACACGCTCAGGCGATCCTGAAGGCACTGTCTTGGAACAGACGGGCACGTCCAAACCCGGCGTTGTTTGAAACGCTGCGGGATGTGCGTCGTCCGGGCGGACTTACCGACGATCTGCGACAGGACGTGGCACAGCTGCGCGGACGGCTGTGATCTGGTTTACTCTGGCGGAAACGAACGGTAGCCTCACACTTCAACCTTACGAGAGGAACGAAGATGCACGCAGCGGTTTTGGCGATTGGTGGATATGATGATGCTGATGTCAGGGACCTAGAGGCTGGTTTTAATGTCATATTCCGATCATCATTTGATGACATTCAGAACATGGCAATAGATGCACGACACGCGGTCAGGGCTGTTGCATTCAAAGGCCACACCCCTTTTGGTCATCAAGAGATGGCGCTTTTGCCGAGTTTGGGTGTTATTGCCAACTACGGTGTCGGCTATGATGCAATCGACACTGTTGCCGCCAAGGCGCGTGGGATTGCCGTGACAAACACGCCCGACGTGTTGAACGATGACGTGGCTGATCTGGCCGTGGCAATGATGTTGATGCAAGGCCGCGACATGCGACGCGGCGATGCTTGGGTGCGCGATGGGATATGGGCGGGCGGTGGTGACCTTCCCCTGAACCGCAAAATAAGCGGTGGACGCGTTGGCATATTGGGGCTTGGGCGGATCGGTCGTGAAATCGCCGCCCGTCTTGCTGCATTTAAAATGGACATTCATTACTGGTCCCGCGGCCCGAAAAAGACGCCCGACGGATGGCAGTACCATAATAGCCCCGATGCATTGGCAGCTGCTGTCGATTACCTAATCGTTGCCTTGGTTGGTGGCACGCAAACGTGTGGAATTGTGTCGGCCTCTGTGATTAAGGCACTGGGACCAAAAGGTGTTTTGATCAATATCTCACGTGGCTCAACCGTGGATGAGGCCGCTTTGCTGGAGGCGTTGGAAAAGGGTCACCTTGCTGGTGCCGGCCTCGATGTATTTTTGAACGAACCGGCAGTCGACCCACGGTTTTTATCGTTGGACAATGTTGTGCTGCAACCACATCAGGGGTCCGGCACCATCGAGACGCGCGCGGCCATGGCTAAGCTACAGCGCGACAATATCGCCGCGTTTCTTGATGGACAGCCTCTTCTGACAGAGGTCTGATGGACGAAGCCGGGGCAAACACCTGACCGCCCCGGCTTTTGTCTTTAGATCCGAAAGGCCTTAAAAATCGCCCCCGTCACCGGCCAGAAGCGCGCGGACACGCCGCGCTGTGGCGTCGGCCGTTATGCCAAAATGTTCATACAGTTCGTTTGCCGGAGCAGAGGCGCCAAAGCCGGGCATGCCGACAAACCCGGCCTTTTTGGCCATGCCGCGTTCACCTACAAGCCAACGTTCCCAACCCATGGACACGCCCGCTTCAATACCGACACGCACAGGACCAGCCGGAAGAACCCGCCGCCTCTCTGCCTCGGTCCGATTGGCAAAAAGTTCCCAGCACGGCATGGACACAACGCGGGTTCCAATCCCGTCTGCCTGCAACAGATCGCGTGCTTCCATAGCGATCGCAACCTCGGACCCTGTTGCGATTAAAATGGCCTGACGCTTGCCGGTTGCCTCTGCCAATACATACGCGCCATCGGCGACCATATTGCGCGTTTTGTGTTCCAGCCGCACGGTTGGCAGGCCTTGGCGGGTCAATGCCAACACCGAAGGGGTCGTCATCGATGTCAGGGCCAGTTCCCAGCTTTCAGCTGTTTCAATGACGTCGGCAGGACGAAACACCATCGTATTTGGCGTCGCGCGGCTGATGGCCAAATGTTCGACTGGCTGGTGGGTTGGGCCATCTTCGCCCAAGCCGATGCTGTCGTGGGTCATGACAAAGACCGTTGGCACCTTTTGAAGAGCAGCCAAGCGCATTGCAGGACGTGCATAATCGGTAAAGCACATAAACGTCCCGCCATAGGGTCTAACACCACCATGCAGCGCCATACCGTTCATTGCCGCGGCCATACCATGCTCGCGAATGCCCCAATACATGTAGCGGCCTTTGCGATTATCCGTGTCAAATACCCCAAGATCCTTGGTCAGTGTGTTGTTGGATCCGGTGAGGTCGGCTGATCCGCCAAACGTCTCGGGAGTGATTGGGTTCACCGCCGACAAAACCATTTCCGAGGCTTTGCGTGTGGCCATTTTGGACGCATCCTCACTGGCTTGCTTTTTCATCGCTTTGATCGTGGCTGATAGACGTTTGGGGGTGCCTCCTGCCATAACCCGCGCAAACTCAGTCTGACGTGCGCCAGACTGTGCAGCCATACGAGCGGACCATGCGGCGTGATCTTCGGCTCCGCGAGAGCCCACGCCTTCCCACCATTGTTTGATGTCCGTTGGTACCTCAAAGGCGCCACCGGCCCAGCCCCATGCCGATTTGGCAGCAGTATTTTGATCGGCATTCGTCAAGGCACCATGTCCCTTGGACGTATCCTGCGCGGCATGGCCCAAGGCGATATGAGTTTTGCAAGCAATCATGGACGGGCGGGTGTCTGCCTTGGCCGCAGTCAAAGCGGCATCAATTTCATCTGGATTGTGACCATCGACCTCTTGCACGTGCCAGCCAGTCGCAGCAAAGCGCGCCATCTGATCGGTTCTGTCCGACAGGTCAACGCGACCGTCGATCGTGATATTGTTGTTGTCCCAAAGCACAATGAGTCGCGACAGTGCCTGACGGCCAGCAATGCCTATTGCCTCGTGACTGACGCCCTCCATCAGACAGCCATCACCGGCGATCACATAGGTGTGGTGATCCACCAGCGCCTTTCCGAACCGCGCGCGCAAATTCTCCTCTGCCATGGCAAAGCCTACGGACATGGCGATGCCCTGACCCAATGGTCCGGTTGTGCTTTCGACACCTTTGGCGAGGAAATTTTCCGGATGGCCGGCAGTTTTGTAGCCTAATTGGCGAAAGTTTTGCACTTGATCCAGCGTGATTTCGGGATCACCCGTCAGATACAACAGCGCATAGAGCAGCATCGAGCCATGTCCGGCCGATAAAATAAACCGGTCACGGTCCGCCCAATCCGGCGTGCTTGCATCAAATTTCATGTGGCGCGAAAACAGAACGGTTGCGGCGTCTGCCATGCCTATGGGCATGCCTGAGTGGCCAGAGTTCGCAGCAGCTACCGCATCAAGTGCCAGCGCGCGAATGGCAGTGGCACGGTTCCAATGGTCGGGGTGGGCGTCACGAAGCGCAGAAATTTCCAAGGCTGTGGTGTCCTTATAAGGCTAGACCGCAGTGCGAGGCCTACGGATGGTACAACGTCGATGTATGGCGCCGATCGATTGTTGAAACAAAGCCCAAGCAGTCCATTTGCGCCTTAGCGCGCTGCATATCAGTCACGGTTTAAAGTGCAAGAGGGCAGCGGTGCTGCTTACCACGCATTCAGGGCGCAATTTTCGATCTTCGCTGATAAAATAAAACCTGATGACTTGGCTGCGATTCGCTGTGCGAAAATTTGGTGGCCAAAACGAACTACGGCGGGAAGGGCAAAGCGTGAGCGTGACGGATTTCAAGGAACTTGAGGCCAGAATTTCCAAGGCCTTTGACAGATTGGGTCGCGGGATCGAAGTTCTTCAGATGCAAAGCATATCGGCGGCTGCTCTGGATGCACCTGATCAGAATGAACTGTCGGCTGCGCTGTCCGCATTGCAGGATGAACAGCTCGCCAATCAACAGTTAAAAGAGCGGGTCCAAACCCTAAAGGCCCGCATTGAAAGTTTGCGAGAAAAACTGGATGCTGCCGAGAATACAGCCGCAGATAAGCCTGATGAGGAGATGCTTGCAAACATTGCGGCGCAGGATGCAGCTTTGACGCAGCTGCGTTCCTTGGGGGCGTCTTTGCGGGCCAATAATGACGCCCTGCGCAAGGCAAATGCCGAAGGGCAGTTTGATGCAGGTCTGATAAACGCCGCTTTGGAATTGCAGTTGGAACAAACTTTGGCCGAGCGTGAGGCCGAGCGCTTAGAAATGCAGGGTATATTGGATGTGGTGCGCCCACTTTTACAAAATGCCCCTGAAACGGAGGCAGAGTGATGCCAGAGGTCAACGTTGAAATCGGAGGGCGGGAATTTCAAGTCTCGTGTCAAGAGGGCGAAGAGCTGTATCTGATCTCTGCGGCACGTATGCTTGATGCCGAGGCCCAAGTTCTGGTGACCCAGATGGGACGGGTGCCCGAAGCGAGGATGCTGCTGATGGCTGGGCTGATGCTTGCGGATAAAACTGCTGGACTGGAAGAGCGGCTGGACAAGTCTGAAACACGTGCGTCGCAATATTTGGACGAACTGGGCGAGTTGCGCAACGCACCCGCACCAGAGCCGAAGCGGGTCGAGGTGCCTGTGGTGCCTGACAATGTAACTGATCTGATGGCAGAGTTAGCTGCCCGTGCCGAAGCCATGGCCGCTCAAATAGAAGATGCGAACGTCAAAGAATAACCCGGAAATGGGGGGACGCCGACGGCGTCCCCTAAACCTGTTCAAAAAAAGATCTGCCAACCGTCTAAAGCACGATGGTTTCTATATCCCAGCCGCTGAAATCTATCCGTTGGCTTCGCGGATCTTGTCCGCAGCCTCTTTGTCAAAGGTTATACCTGCCTGTTCCAGTAAGGTATCCAGCTCACCTGAAAGAGTCATTTCGGTAATGATGTCGCACCCGCCCACGAACTCTCCGTTGACGTAGAGTTGTGGAATAGTCGGCCAGTCGGAATAGTCCTTGATCCCTTGACGAATGTCTTCGTCTGCCAACACGTTGATGTCAGAAAACTCAATGTCCATGTAGTTCAAAACACCAGCGACACGACTGGAAAAGCCGCACTGAGGCATGGATTTCGTGCCTTTCATAAACAAGACAACAGGGTTTTGTTTTACCGTCTCATCTATTTGGGTCTTTGCATCAGTCATTTTCATTCTCCGAGCGACGGGTCCGTTCCGCGTCTTTTTTAATGTAAGGTCGGGTTGCACCTACCACGATGATAAAGACCAAAGCCAGTGCGCCAAGTACAGGCCAGCTTTCTGCAAAATAACTTGCCATCGTCATACCCCCGGGGCGCGTGTAGTTAATGCCAAAGCGTGGACCGCACCGTTGGGGCCGTCCATCTTGCCTTTCAGGGCGGCATAGACCGAGCGTTGCTGCTGCACTCTGTTTTTGCCCCGGAAACTTTCGTCAACAACCTCTGCCGCGAAATGTACTCCGTCGTCGCCCTGAACCACGATGTCGGCGTTGGGAAAGGAGTCTCGGATCAGGGTTTCGATATCATGGGCGTTGATCGGCATGGGTAATCCTTTGGGCTGTCACCGGCTTGGTTGGAATTTAGGCCGAGTGGAGGGGTACTGCAAGGGACCGGCAGAATTGTTTGCATTTGTCCAATAGAGCGCCCGTTGGGCGCACAGGTTTTTGGCACCATCTGACGCGGTCGCTCCTTTTTAGCAAGGGTTAGTGGCCGCGGCAACTGGGTCAGTGACCTTGACGCTCCTGGGCCTTGGCGGCGTCCCAAAGTGCGTCCATCTCCTCAAGCGTGCTGTCTTGCGGCCCGAGACCTTGCGAGGCCAATTCGGTCTCGATGAATTGGAACCTGCGGGTGAATTTTGCATTTGCGGACCGCAAAGCCTTTTCGGGATCGATATCCAGATGACGTGCGAGGTTGGCCATGACAAAGAGCAGGTCACCGAACTCCTCGGCTTGATGGTCGTCTTGCTGCGCATCTCGCAACTCTTGCGCTTCCTCAACCAGTTTATCAAGCACCTGCGTGGTTTCGGGCCAGTCAAACCCAACGCGTGCGGCGCGATTTTGAAGCTTTATCGCTCTGGTCAGTGCGGGCAGACCCAAGGCAACGCCATCCAAAACACCGGTCTGCGCTTTGGCTGCCCGTTCGGCCGCCTTGACCGTTTCCCAGTCGCGGGTCTGCTGGTCCGCAGATTTGGCGTTGCTTTCATCGCCAAAAACATGGGGGTGGCGGGCAATCATTTTATCGGCAATATCGTTGACTACATCTTCAAAACTGAAAAGGCCTCGATCCTGTGCGATTTGGGCATGGAATACAGACTGGAACAGCAAATCGCCAAGCTCACTGCGCAGCTCGGTCCAGTTTTGTCGACTGATGGCGTCTGCAACTTCGTAGGCTTCTTCGATTGTATAGGGCGCGATGGTGTCAAAGTCCTGCTCTAAATCCCAAGGGCACCCGGTCTTAGGGTCACGCAGGCGGCGCATGATTTCCAGCAAACGCTTCATTCCATCTGTGCAATCTTGCATGTGAACATCACTATCTGTCATGGACTTGAGCCTCGCTTTGGTGTTGTCTTTTTGGAGATGCGTCAAAAAAAGGGATGAGTCCAGAGATGGCCGTGATCAACAGGATTGCAGGATTTGCTGATGATATGACAGCTTGGCGCCGTCATTTGCATCAAAATCCCGAATTGGGGCTTGATTGCTATGACACCGCGCAATTTGTCGTGGCTCGGTTGCGCGAGATGGGAGTAGACGAAATCCACGAAGGCATTGCGCGCACGGGTATCGTAGCCGTTATCAACGGACAGGGGCCCGGACCGGTGACAGGGCTGCGCGCTGATATGGATGCCTTGCCCATTCAGGAAGCAACCGGCGCCTCTTGGGCATCGACCCGGCCAGGCAAAATGCACGCATGTGGGCACGATGGACACACAGCCATGCTTTTGGGAGCTGCGCGCTATCTGGCGGAGACCAGGAATTTCAAAGGACGCGCTGTGTTGATTTTTCAGCCAGCAGAAGAGACGATCGGCGGTGGAAGGATAATGGTTGAAGAGGGAATGATGGACCGGTTTGGGATCGAGGAGGTTTATGCCATCCACACTGATCCTTTCGCGGCTGCGGGTCAGTTGCGGACATGCGAAGGTCCGATCATGGCCGGTGTCGAAGATTGGCGTATAACCGTAAAAGGCGTTGGCGGTCATGCTGCATATCCACATGCCACCCGCGACCCTATTCCAGCAGCACTGGCTATTGGACAGGCATTAATGGCTATTCCGGCACGCGAAAGCGATACATTTGAACCGCTGGTGGTATCTATGACGACGATAAATGCGGGAGAGGCCACCAACGTCATTCCGGACACGGCGACCCTCACTGGAACCGTGCGATCGTTTAATGACGAGCAGATGGCGCGCACCTTGAAGCGCATCCAACAGATTGCGGCCCAAGTGGCAGACGGCTATGGCGTGGCAGCACATACGGAATTTGTGTTGGGCTATCCCGCAACAGTCAATCATGCCGCGCAAGCGCGCTATGCCGCGAAGGTTGCGCGCGAGATATCGGCAGATGTCCTGGACACGTTGACGCCAGAGATGGGTGCCGAAGATTTTTCGTTCATGCTTCAATCACGGCCTGGCGCCTTTTTGTTTCTCGGGCAAGGCGAAGGACCTTCGGTGCATCATCCCGAATTTGATTTCAACGATGCCGTAGCACCGGTGGGCGCGTCATATCTTGCGCGCTTGGTTGAAAGACGAGGACAGTAGGCATGGCGCTAGAGGACGCTGAGACGCAAGTTGATACCGCTTTGAATACTGGCGATCCCCGTGGCTTGAGTTTCGAAAATGTGTTTTCCGGTGTTCCGTCCTTTTTACGCCGTCAATTGCGAACGGATGCTCAGGATGCACAGTTGGCGATTCTTGGTCTTCCTTTTGACCAAGCGGTGACCAATCGGCCAGGCGCCAGATTTGGACCCCGAGCAATTAGGGACGCATCGCTTTTGATGGCAGGGGATCCTCCGTTCGGCTGGGACTATGATGTGCTTAGCAGTTGTTCGATTGTGGATTGTGGCGATGTGGCCTATGATTACGGGGTGCCGGAAGACTTTGCCAACCATGCGCAACAGCGTGTCTCTGAGATACTGGGGGCAGGGGCCGCGCCATTGATTTTAGGCGGAGATCATTCCGCAAGTCTGCCCGTTTTGCGTGCCTGTGCCAAGTTTCACGGGCCGTTAGCAATCATTCAGATCGACGCGCATACAGATACTTGGCCGGTTTCGGAAAAAGAGCGCATGTGCCACGGGACGTTTCTCGCGCGCGCCGTCAGAGAGGGACTTATCGATACCAATCGCTCCATACTTGTTGGAATCCGAACGCAATGTCCTGACAATTGTGGGATCAAAATAATCACGGCCCCCGAATGTCACACAATAACACCGAATGTACTTGCCGAAAGGATACGTGCTCGGGTCGGTGTCGGACCCGCATATTTATCGTTTGATATCGATGGGCTTGATCCCGCCTTTGCCCCCGGTACAGGAACACCCGTTATGGGTGGGCTGGTGCCTCAGCAGGCACTTGGCGTGTTAAGAGCATTGGCCGGAATACCCTTGGTGGGTGCGGATGTTATGGAAGTGTGCCCCCCGTATGATACGTCGGGTATTACAGCATTGGCAGGGGCACAAATTGGATTGGAACTGCTTGGCCTTCTGGGGTGGTCACGGGGTGGCCCGGGGACATTACCGCAACCGACAACATGACCAAATTTTAGAAAACCCAACTGTGGTCTGGCTTATCAGGGGTGCGTTCAAGCAATTTTTTTTCAAAAGAGCCAGCGTTCAACGAAAATTAATTAGCGCTAATTAATAATCATGATTGATGCTACTAAGCCAACGCGCGGTCGCCCACCGCGCTCTGATCGACCCGATACGCGAAACCGGATACTTGATGCCGCGTTGGAAGTTTTTTCCGAACGTGGTTTCGAAGATGCAACGGTGCGCCAGATTGCTGCAAAAGTTGGCGTGAGCGATCCTGCTTTCTATGCCCACTTCAAAAGTAAAAAAGAGATTTTTGAAGCTTTAATCAAACTGGCTGGACCTGATCTGCTGGCAAGCGCAGGAACCTCTCTTGCCTCGGAACAGGGGCCGATGCGGATCGCAATTCCACAGATGTTTGGCAACATTGTCGCGACCTAGTCTACACCTCGCGCCAGAGCATTCGCTTCACTTGTCCTTCGCATGGGGCCAGATGGGCTCGGCAATGTGCTTCGGGATGTATCTGAACAACTACGACCGATTTTTGATGCCGGGCAAGCAGGCGGAGAATTACGCAAAGACATTCCCGTCGATGTTGCGATTTGGCAAGTAATCGGCCCACTCGCCGGACTTCGCATCACATATTTGCACGGTAATGCCAGCAAGGCCGACATTGAGCATGCCAAGACATTAGCAAAAACACGTTTAAAGACTGTTGCGCAAAGTCTCAGTCAACCCACGAACATAGAAGAATGACCAAACAAGGTGAAACCCTCCAAATCGTGGGGCCAAAAAACACGTTCCCCGAAGTATCGCTGATCGAGCCAGCGCAGTCCGGCTACCTGATGCTGGCGATCGAGATCGACCATCGCCCACCGATCGGGTTCTTTTTGGAAAGTCGGCGCAAGAAAAATTTTTGGACAGGTTCAAGAACTTTGCGACAGCATTGGCACACGGTAACAATGTCTTAGACGCCAGCGTCTTCAAAGCCCTTATCGTCCCCCCCGGGCGCGGTGAGTTCTTGAAAAAACGTCCCGATGTCAAAATCGCAAAATTTGATGTTGTGCTTTTGGTTGAGTTCGAAACCATCGATGCCGCGAGAGACTATCAACACACTGCTGAATGGATCACTCTGATGGCGGATGCGAAAGAAACCTCGCACAACTGAGGTGCCCCTCGTTTCCTAGACACCTCCCCTGTTCATTTTCTATTGGTTTGTTTTATGTGCACTAGTACAAACCCGTAGCGACCTACTCGCGTGAAACAGCCGAAAAAAGCAGGTGGAAAATGCAAAATATTCATAGGCTTTTTTTGATGCTCGATTAATTGCTATAAATTGTTTGCCTATCCAACGAAGTAACACCCTGCTTGTTGTCCACATTTATTGTTCTTTTCGACGATCTGAAATTTTTCAGACTACCCACTGGAGTAGAACTTTTGGCACGTTTTATTCTATACTTTTTACTACAACTATAGATAAGCAGTTTGTATGGCGGGACCCGCAGTAAAGACTGACGAAACAGTTTCAGTCTAGCTGCAATCGTATCTGGTGATCTGGTATTAAGCGTTTCATTTCTTGTGCCATTCAAACCTAGAGATCGGCATGTTGCTACAGCGCCCGAATGATATAGGATACCTCTACAAGTCATTAATTGCGTTGGCAATTAATCTATTGTATGTCGTAAAACAAAGATGGGTTTGATCGGTTCTATGCTCTCAACTTTGACCCCCGTGATGGAAGGACCTATGCCAAAGCTGGCCCTGTGCATACAGTATCACAATGCCTGCCTAATCAAAAGTAGCGGATACTTCCGCCACGCTTTTATAGCCAAAAAATACCCTAAGCACAGTACGTAATATGGTGCTTAGATAAGACTAAAACTGATATGAATTTCGGGAAAATCCTGCGGTAAGCAAAACAAAAATCTAACCTAATTGCGATGGATTTAATCCTTTATTATTCAAATAAGCAGCCGACCAATAAATTTTCAATTGATATCAATATTGTAAATTCATGTAAGAGAAAAATAAAAAAAAG
>JAQXDR010000192.1 GCA_029251265.1 Pseudoprimorskyibacter sp.
CCGGTGACAGGGGCCGATGCCGACCTGGCCGAACAGGCCGCCCGCGTGGCCAAGGCCGATCTGTCGTCGGAAATGGTCTATGAGTTCCCCGAATTGCAGGGCGTGATGGGTCGTTATTACGCCGCAGCAGCCGGTCACCCCGCCGAAGTGGCCGCAGCCTGCCAAGACCATTACAGCCCGCTTGGCCCAACCGACGCGGTGCCTACTGCACCCATTTCGATCGCTGTGGCGCTGGCGGACAAGCTCGATACCCTTACTGGCTTTTGGGCGATTGATGAAAAGCCCACAGGCTCCAAAGATCCCTACGCCCTGCGTCGTGCCGCATTGGGGGTCATTCGCCTGATCACCAAAAATAATCTACGCCTGCCGTTGCTTGATACCATTGCAAAGGCCTACCCCGGCGCGGATGGGGATGACCTGTTGTCATTTTTTCACGATCGTCTCAAGGTCTTCCTGCGCGATGACGGCATCCGCTATGATGCTATCGACGCAGTGATTGCCCTGCCCGGCAATGATGATCTTGCCAGACTTGCAGCGCGCGCACGCGCGCTCGCCGCGGTGTTATCAAAAGAAGACGGCCAAAATCTTGTCCAAGGCTTTAAACGCGCCAATAATATCCTGTCACAGGCCGAGCAAGCCGACGGTGTCGAATATAGCTATGGGGCCGACCCAAAGTTTGCAGAAGACGCAACGGAAACCGCGCTTTTCGCCGCGTTGGACCACGCCGAGTTAACCATAGCAGACGCTATGAACTCGGAAGATTACACCAAAGCGATGGCCGCAATGGCAACCTTGCGCGTGCCGGTAGATGCATTCTTTACGGCGGTTCAGATCAATTCGGACAACGCGATCCTTCGCCGAAACAGGCTTAATTTGCTGAGTCGGATCCGCAGCACCTGCAGCCAAGTCGCTGATTTGACACTAATCGAGGGCTAAAGCCCGTGAGGCCATCGGGGGCAATGCCCCCGCCGCTAGCCAGAAGTATGTGTCAACACCGGCACATCGTCAGCACCCGCTGAACCACGCCCGGACAAAGACGGGTTTTCCATGAAAAACCGGTGGCAGCTGAATGCAAATGTGCCCTTCGGAGCCCGGATCCGGACATATTTCCCATCGGGGCCCATCACCCAGCTTTGTGCGACATCTGCCAAATTTGCCGCCATGATCTGGCTAACAATCTGCGCTTTGACCGTTGGATTACGCGCCTCGACCAAGGTTTCAACACGGCGGTTCAAATTGCGTTCCATCCAGTCCGCAGACGAGAAAAAGACCTTGCTGTTTTCATGTGGCAGGCCGTAGCCATTGCCAAAACAGGCAATACGGGAATGCTCGAGATAACGCCCCACCACAGATTTCACACGGATGTTGTCGGATAACCCCTTAACCCCGGGGCGCACACCGCAAATACCGCGGATCACCAGATCAATACGCACCCCTGCCTGGCTGGCGGCATAAAGCGCATCAATGACTTCGGGTTCGATCAGCGCATTCAGTTTCACCCAGATCTGCGCAGGTCGTCCGTTACGGGCGTGGTCTGCCTCTGCGGCGATCATCTCCAGAATGCGGGTTTTCATCTGATGCGGTGAAATGGACAGATTTTCCAGCCTGTCCGGCTTGGCATAACCGGACATGTAATTGAACACCTTTGTCGCATCACGACCAAGTGCCGCGTCACATGTGAAAAAGCTCAAGTCTGTGTAGATCTTGGCTGTGATAGGGTGGTAATTACCTGTCCCACAATGCGTATATGTGACCAGACGGTCCCCTTCACGGCGAACCACAGTACTGATCTTGGCGTGTGTTTTCCAGTCCAGAAAACCGTAAACCACATGCGCGCCTGCGCGCTCCAACCGTCTGGATTGACGAATATTGGCGGCTTCATCAAAGCGTGCTTTTAGTTCAACGAGCGCTGTTACAGACTTTCCATCTTCTGCCGCCTCACAAAGCGCTTCAACAATTGGGCTTTCGCGGGATGTCCGATACAACGTTTGCTTGATCGCTACAACATTTGGGTCCGCCGCCGCCTGCTTTAGAAATCGCACCACCATATCAAAGGTTTCATAGGGGTGGTGCAGCAACATATCCTTGTGGGCAATAGACCTGAACATGTCGCCTTCATGATCCTGAACGCGTTCAGGTACCCGCGGCGTAAAACCAGACCAAAGCAGATCGGGGCGTTCGTCCAGCACCAGTTCCTTGAGATCAGCCAAGCCAATCATGCCGTCAAGCTCGATAACTTCATGCCCGGAAACAGCCAGTTCCTGCATGACCACGGATTTCAGTGCCTTTGGCGCACCAGCAGACAAAGTCAGCCGCACCACCTGCCCACGGCGTCGACGTTTGAGCGCGACTTCAAACTCCCTCACAAGGTCTTCTGCTTCTTCTTCAACCTCGATATCGCTGTCACGTAACACCCGAAATACAAAATGTTTGTCGAGCTCATAGCCGGGAAACAGGCTGTCGATATGCATCAACAGTAACTCTTCAAGCGGCAAAAATCGCCGAATCCCCGCAGCCGCCGGCAGCTTCACGAAACGCGGCACCTGTGCCGGAATCGGCAAAAGCGCCTGGAGTTCGCGGGTTTTGCCCCGCCTCAACTGTAGCGCGATGCAGAACCTATTATTGGCGATAAAGGGAAACGGGTGGGCGGGATCAATGGCCAGTGGCGACAGAACCGGAAAAACCTGCTCAAGAAATGTTGCGTCCATTGCCACGCGATCCGCATCGTCCAACCGATCTCGGGTTAGAATATCAATGCCAGCCTCGACCATTTCGGTCCGCAATGTGGCCAACACTTTTTGCTGATGCAGCAACAAGGCACGGGCATCTTCATTGATAAGTACAAGCTGTTTGGCGGGTGTCAAGCCGTCCGCAGCAGGGGTTATATTGCCTGCATGCGCCAATTCGCGCAGACCCGCCACGCGCACTGTGTAGAACTCATCCAGATTGGCCGCCGAGATCGACACAAAGCGCAACCGCTCCAACAAGGGGACCCGGGGATTTTCAGCCTCTTCCAGCACACGCCAGTTAAACTGCAACCAGCTGAGTTCGCGATTTATAAACCGTTCGGGACCGTTTGGATCAAAGTCATCCAGTTCGATTGCAGGGGGCAGGTCATAATGAAGAAAATCAGCTTTGAACATATAAACGATCTTTGAAAGTTGCACACTTTCAACATAGGGTGATTAGGCCTCTTGGAAAAGGCCAGCCTTGTCCATATCTGACAACGCAGTAATAGCCTTGTCGCGCGTCGCACCGCCACGCGTTCCCAAGGCCAACGTATCGATGCGATCCACCAACCATCCAGCTGCCGCAAAACTCCGCGGCATATGTGTCACAAGATAGGGAATCACGGAGTCCGCCGGAACGATTTGGCGATCTGCAAACTGTTTGCTTAATACGGCCGACAGCAAGACATCATCAGGTAAATCCAATCGTGCAAGGGTGGTTGCCTCAATACGGGATCTCAGATCAGCAAGACCCAAGCCCCATGCAGTCGGGCTTGTCCGCGCGGTCATCAATAACGGTCTTGTTTCTACGCCCATCAAGTTCATCAGATGAAACAGAGCCTCTTCAGCGTCAGTTCGTCCCGAGATCGCGTCCACCGATTCAATACACAAGGGGCATTTGGCCAAGGCAGGGATATCTTGATGCACAAGATCATTGGCCCAAAGAACTTTTGCCTTAGCTTGACCAGCCCATACATGGGCAAGATGCGTCTTTCCAGAGCCCGCTGGCCCCACGAGCAACAAACGATGCGCTGGCCATCGCGGCGGGGCCTCAACCAAAGCCAGTGCAATGTCATTCGCCGGCGTCACGAAAAAACTGTCGCGCCCCAGAGCCGACCGCCTAGGCAGGTCGATGCGCAGCTGCTCTTGGGTCATTCCATTTTGTCTTTGCTCAGACCAATATATAATTTGCTGTCAAGATATTGGCCAATACCAAACCGGATCACAACACCAATCGAGGCTGCCAAAGGCACCGCCACCAAAAGCCCAATAAACCCGAAAATTGCGCCAAAAACACTCAATGCCAGCAACAACCAAACCGGATGCAACCCTACGCTGTTTCCAACCAATCGTGGCGTCAGCACATTGCCTTCGATCAGCTGGCCGGATTGGAAAACAACATACACCAGCGCAATTTTTATCCAGTCAGGGCGAGCGCCAATCACTGTGCCTGCTTCGTTCAGGACCTCTACACCGTTCCAGTATTGAAACAACGCCAAGCCAATCGCCAGTCCCCCACCGACAATCGCACCAACATACGGAATAAATGTCAAAAGTCCGGCCACCACGCCGACAACCAGACCAAACTGCAAGCCGAGGACATACAAGCTTAGTGCATAGAACGTTCCAAGGATCAGGCACACGGTCCCCATACCCCGTATAAATCCGGCAAGGGTTGCATCCACTGCGCGCATCAAAGACCGAATGGTCGCTGCATGATCGCGTGGCATCAGAGCATCCAGACGCGCAATCATGCGATCCCAGTCCAAAAGCAAATAGACCGCAACAACAGGCGCAATCAGCAGGATTGTCACAATGTTCAGAATACCAAGGGCCGAATTCAACACGGAATTCAGCAACTCCGGCCCCCGCGCGCGAATTGTTTCCCCCAATGCCACCAAACTTTGACGCATCACACCATCTTCTTCCAGAAGCATTGGGAAATTAGTGTTCAGAAACTCGAACAATGTTCGAAACGCGCTTGGCGCCACTGCAAACAGTTGCGCGGCCTGGCTCAGCAACGTGGGAATCAAAAGCAAAGCTGCCAGTATGAATACGACCAACATCACAACTGTAATGATGAGCGTTGCCAAGACGCGCGAACAGCCCATCGCCTCGAGCCTGTCGGCAACCGGGTCTAGAAAATAGGCAATCGCCGCGCCAAGCACGAACGGCAAAAGAACATCTCCAAGGTACCAAAGCAGCACAGATGCCAAGAGTGCTGAAATACCCCAGTATTTCGCCTGTGTTCTAACGGACAGAGCCATGAATGCATCCTTCGTACTTTTATGTGCACGGCTCACGCAAGTCAGAGCCATAAAGCTGTCTTACGCCGCCATATGTGCACGTCCAAGTGTTAGATGCTACAAATCAACGCGATTGGGAACCGTTAACAACCTGCGTTCGGATATCCACGGATTCAATCCGACAGCTTTGCGCAAGGCCTGTTGCGCTTCTTCCGGGCGGTCCAGCCCGAACAACGTCAGCGCTTTGCCCGCAAGCGCCGCGACATGATACGGGCTTCGGTCAATCGCTTCGTTCAAATCGACCAATGCTGCCGCGTAATCCTGACGCAAAAAGCTTACAAAAGCCCGCTGGTTGTACCCTTCGGCATAATTTGGGCAATAGGCGATCAGCCTGTCAAAGGCCTCATTCGCTGACACAAAGTCAAAGCTGCCCCGCGCCGCCATCCCACGATCCAAAAGAGCTTGTGCCTGATCATCCGGAGCCCTTGCCCAAAGACGCCAAAGTTCTTGAGAGATCGGCCGCGCCTCGGCCTCGGATTGCGCCTGCTGCGCCTGTGTAAAAAGAAGCGCCTGATCATCCGCAATCTCGGGCGAAGCTGGACAGTCGGCCTGCACAATGCTGGCTGTACTGATCATTCCAAAAAGCAAAGCTGTTTTCATGACTGAAACAATTAGGCCGCAGGTCCAGCGGGTCAATTGCCAGATGTGATGACTCATCCCGTCGCGAAACTCGCGTTTGTTCCAAGCCAGCTCAATGCGCCTCTTGCCTCGCCTGCGCGCATGGCGCAAAGAAGACACTGACAAAGAGGACAAGGACTTCGGACATGCGACTGTCGCGCTATTTTTTACCTGTACTCAAGGAAACGCCCTCCGAGGCTACGATTGCAAGCCACCGGCTGATGCTCAGGGCGGGAATGATCAAACAGGCCAGCGCGGGTATCTATTCGTGGTTGCCACTTGGCTATCGTGTGCTGCGCAATATCGAACAGATTGTGCACGAGGAACAGCAGCGCGTCGGGCATATTCCGATGTTGATGCCGACGCTACAATCAGCAGACCTGTGGCGCGAAAGCGGTCGTTATGACGATTATGGGCAAGAGATGTTGCGCATTTCAGACCGCCATGGGCGGGATATGCTGTATGGGCCCACTAACGAAGAACTGATCACCGATATCTTTCGCAGCCACGTCGGCAGTTACAAGGACCTGCCGTTAACCTTATACCATATTCAATGGAAGTTCCGCGATGAAATCCGCCCCCGTTTCGGAGTGATGCGCGGACGGGAATTTCTGATGAAGGATGGCTATAACTTTGACCTCACACGAGAGGATGCGCTGCACGCCTACAACCGTCATTTGGTGTCCTATCTGCGCAGTTACGAACGTATGGGACTGCAGGCGATTCCGATGCGCGCAGACGGAGGGCCCATCGGCGGCGATTACACTCATGAATTCCTTGTTCTGGCTGATACCGGCGAAAGCGAAGTCTTCTATGACAGCGAGATCACCGATTTGACCTTTGGGGATCGGGATGTCGATTTCGATAGCGTCACGGCATGCCAAGCTGTGCTAGAGGAATTCACGTCGCGCTATGCGCGCACCGATGAAACCCACGACCCTGATCTGTTTGCAAAGATCCCACAAGAGCGGCAGCGCGCAGCACGCGGGATAGAGGTTGGACAAATCTTCTATTTTGGAACCAAATACTCAGAGGCACTTGGCGCATCGGTCAGTGACAGTCAGGGCAACAAGGTGCCTGTGCACATGGGCAGCCACGGGATTGGCGTCAGCCGCCTGTTGGGTGCCATTATCGAAGCCAGCCACGACGACAAAGGCATTATCTGGCCGGAAGGTGTGACACCTTTTGCCTGCGGCATCGTCAACCTAAAGCAGGGCGATGACGCGGCCGACACCGCCTGCCAGTCACTCTATGATAGTCTCGCAGCCCTTGGGCTTGAGGCTTTGTATGATGACCGCAAAGAGCGCGCAGGAGCCAAATTTGCCACTATGGATTTAATCGGTCTGCCATGGCGGATCACCGTGGGGCCGAGAGGATTGAAAAATGGCGTGGTGGAGCTGACCTCGCGCCGAACGGGCGAAAGCGAGGAACTGCCGCCAGAGGCTGCGGTTGCACGGATCGCACAGATCTACGGCAAAGCGTCCTGAGGGATGCGACCAAAGTGCGAACAGGGCCCCCTCTTGCTCGCATGTTTTTTGACAGTTTATGAATGGGCCGCCAAGCCGATATCAATTAGAGGATCGCGGCAGCCCAGACCTGTCAACGACCGGAAAAAGCCCTCAGACCAACTCCGGCCTCATGAAGGTGCGCACGCACGGCTCGGGCAATCGCCAGCGCTTCTGGGCCGTCGCCGTGCAGACAGATCGTATCGATGGCCGTGGGCAGCGCCTTGCCAGAGGCCGTTATAATCGCACCCTGCGTCACCATTCTGGCCATGCGCTGTCCGGCTTCGACGGGATCATGTACCATCGCCCCGGGCAAGCTGCGATCTACCAAAGTAGCGTCATCGTTATAGGCGCGATCGGCAAAGATTTCATTGGCGCGAGGCACACCCATGGATTTTGCAGCCTCTTCCTGCGCTGTGCCTGCAAGCACCATAACAATCAGGTTCGGGGCGACACGCAAGGCCGCCTCATAAGCCGCACGCGCCATGGTGGTATCTTCGGCGGCCATATTGGCCATCGCACCGTGTAGTTTAAGATGCCGGACCGTTCTACCCTGCGCCTTTGCAACACCCACCGAGGCCGCAACCTGATAAGCAACAAGGTTCTGAAGCGTCTCAAGCGGCAGTTGGATGCGCCGTCGGCCAAATCCCTGCAAATCTGCAAAACCGGGATGGGTCCCGATACCAACATTCGCCTCACCAGCCATAGCAATGGTGCGCGCCATGACGTCGGGATCTCCTGCGTGCATACCACAGGCAATATTGGCCGACGTCACGACTTTGAGCACTTCGCCATCTTGTCCCATGATCCATGGACCAAAACTTTCGCCTATGTCAGCATTCAGATCGACTGTTGTCATCTTGATCGCTCCTCTTCGTCCCAGCCAGTAATGGCGCCGCTGATCAACTGATAGCTTAGCAGGTCTTGAATGTCTTGCGGTGCCCGCAGTCGGGTATGAACCTTTGCAGGCAGATCAGCAATATGCTGCGCTGCTTTGGATTCCGCGATCACGCCATCCGCAAGCGATACCCATTGCAGCCTCAGGGCGGTTCCCGGACCGGCTTGTGCGACTATCGGGATATCACACGGCAGGACTGTCCCGATCCGCGGGTATCCGCCGGTTGTCTGGCAGTCCGCCAGCAAAATAAAGGGGGCACCATCGCCGGTCATTTGCACATCCCCCGGAACAATGATGTCAGATAAAACCTGAAGAGCACCCTCTGCCGCAAAGCGGCCGCCCTCTAGCCGCACCCCCATCCGGTTTCCCTGTGCTGCTCGGATAAAATCCGTGTGCACAAGCCTTTCCCGCTGTTGGACAGAAAAGTGGTCCGTTTGGTAACTGCGCACCAACCGCACGAGCCCCCCGCTTAATCGCGGCGCAGGGTCTAGCGTCAGCCCCGGTTCGCGCTCATGCGCCGGTCCCAAAGGCAAAACCTGCCCCATTTTAGCCTGCTGACCCATGCCAGACGCCTGATGTGTCGCACGTGCCCCAAGGACCGCGGGTGTCGCGAACCCGCCATCAACATGCAGATATCCATAGACCCCCGCCCGCGCACCCGAGATCTCTATCACAGTTCCCTGCTCTGCGCGGCCGGTCGTTGCATGCGGCAAGGCAACACCGTTCAGGGTCACAGACATTTGCGCGCCCGTAATTGCGACATGAACTGCCCCACCCAACACCTGAAAACGACCACCTGCTCCGGAAAACTCCAATGCGGCATGATCAGACGATTGGCCTAACAAAGCCGCCCCTTCGTGGATGGCAAGCCGGTCCATAGCTCCGCCGCGAGCAACCCCCATTCCAAGATATCCACTGCGGCCAAGATCCTGGACGGATGCTCCGGGAATCTCCGTCAATGCCCTAATTGCACGGGTCATGATACTGCCTCGCAGGTCACGCCACCCGTTGGATCCGATTGTAATTCCTCCAATGTCTGTTGGCAAACCGACGGGAAGACCACCTCGTCTCCGGGCCGTAAAAGAAACGGTTCATCACGCGTGGGATCAAACAGCCTGACAGCAGTTTGGCCCACGTGCAGCCAACCGGTTGGCGCCGATATGCCGAACAATACGAATTGCCGGATGGCCAAGACCAACGCGCCGGGTGGAACACGTGGCGTCAAATCTCTTTGTCGTGGCAAATTCCATTCCTGTGATAGCTGCCCGAGATAAGGTTGCCCAGGCGAAAATCCCAGCGTTTGAACGCGAACAACGGTTTGGCTCAGCGCAGCGCGCGCGACATCTGGCATCATTCCTGCGGCTTTTGCCGCATCCTCGAACTGAGGTGCGCGCTCCCCCCCCCAGACACAAGGAATGCAGAACCGTTTGCGCCCCAGAGGTAAATCCACTGTCAGCCAATCTTTGGTATCTAACAAGTATGCCAACCTAGACCGCAGATCATCATGTGTCATCAGCAGCGGGTCGAACCGCACATAAACAGACGTCAACGTTGACGCGATTTCACTGACGCTCGGCCATTTTTCTTTGCGCGCAGCAGCTGCAAAAGCAAGAGCGGCGCGATTTGCGGCATCGTCTAGACTATCGTTGAATTGAACCAGCCAGCCATCTATCCCGGCCGTGGCCAGACGCGGATAACTGGTTTTGCACGCGCAAACGTCATTGGGCACGATATTTTTTTCCTGTATCTTTTGTGCGCCAGCCTAACGCTCTGCTCGACAATGGCAACAATGCCTGAAACATCTTTGAACTGCTTATTTATTGGGCGCTGCAAATATGTTCGCCTCTGGATTACTAAGCTATCGGCCTTATGTTCCCCAAAGTCATTGTTTGCCAGTACAACCTGTATCACACATACAGGGCCGCAGAATATTGGAGTGTTCAGATCACTTACGCCCGTACAATCGACCTGCCTGCCCAACCCCGCGCCAAGGGTGACGCGCGCGTATCGGTGCGCTTGCGCGACGGTAAATCGGTGATCCGGGGATTGCGCCAATCAGGCGCATCAAAGCTGCTGTTTCCGAAAACAGCCTCGAACGATCTGACGGCTGTGATCTTGAACTGTGCCGGTGGCGTTACAGGGGGCGATCAGTTTTCGACACAGGCGCGTGTTGGTCGAAATGCGGGATTGGTGATGACCACGCAGGCCGCTGAACGCGCCTATCGGGCCCAACCCAAAGAGATCGGCACCATCGACACGCGCCTGACAGTGGCACCAAACGCGCGGCTCGCATGGCTCCCCCAAGAGACTTTGATATATGACGGTGCCTCCATAAAACGCCGTTTGCGCATTCGTTTAGCACGTAGTGCGCAGGTGCTCGCCTGCGAGATGCTGGTCATGGGACGTACGGCACAGGCCGAGCATCTGACACAGCTTCAATTGGCCGATGACATAGACATAATCCGGGATGGCCGGTTGATCTTCGCAGACCGTTTGCGTCTGTCCAATGATGCCGAACGCACACTTCAAGGCCCAGCCGTTTTAGCCGGCGCAAGAAGCCTTGCAACAGTCATTCTTGCCGCTCCGGGTGTCGGCACATTGGTGGATGCTCTGCGTCCCACTTTGCCGGAAAAATGTGGAATTGCTGCCCCCGATCCTGATCTGCTTGTTGCACGGCTGACAGCAGATGATAGTTTCCTCTTGCGCCAAACGATTGTGCCTTTGCTGGCGCGCCTTGGCGTTGATCCTTTGCCTCGAACCTGGATGCTTTAACTCATGCAACTGACTCCTCGTGAAAAAGACAAACTACTTGTTGCTATGGCTGCCGAAATTGCGCGTCGCAGATTGGCGCGCGGCGTTAAACTCAATTACCCCGAAGCGATTGCCCTAATCACGGATGCCGTGGTTGAAGGCGCGCGGGACGGCCGTAGCGTCGCTGACATGATGGAGGCGGGTGCGCATGTGATAACGCGCGATCAGTGCATGGACGGAGTTCCCGAGATGATCCACGACGTTCAGGTCGAAGCCACATTTCCAGACGGCACCAAATTGGTCACCGTTCACAATCCAATTCGCTAAGAAGGTCAGATCATGATCCCAGGAGAGATTTTTCCAGCCCACGGCACCCTGACTTTGAACAGTGACCGTGAAGCAATCACGTTAATGGTTGCAAATACCGGAGACAGGCCCATCCAAGTGGGAAGTCATTACCATTTTGCAGAAGCAAATAGCGCTTTGGACTTTGATAGAGACGCCGCGCATGGCATGAGATTAGACATCGCTGCCGGAACCGCTGTCAGATTCGAGCCCGGTCAGCGCCGTGAGGTCAACCTGATTTCTGTGTCAGGTGCCCGCAAAATTTTTGGGTTTAACCAGCAGGTCATGGGCAAGGTATAATACATGAATAAATGGTATGCTTTTTGCCTAGCTTTGAGTGTCAACTGGATCTCTTTGCCGGCATACGCTGACCATCTGGATTGCAGCATTCCAAATACACAAGCAGAACGCAATCAATGCGCGTTGCAAAACTATGAAAGCGCCTATCGCGGTTTGCGATCCTTATGGTCCGAAGCGATGTTGGTTGCAGGTCGGTTGGATGAAAACATGGCCGCCGAAACAAAAAACAAAGTCGAAGCGGCAACAGTTGTTCTGTACGATTCCCAAAATCGCTGGCTTCGATACAGTGAGCGTGCTTGCGAAGCGGAAAGCCTATTATGGCGAGGACAAGAGGTCGAATCCAAGATCTACTATGACTGCATGCTTCGACTGACACACTCTAGGATGCACAGTCTGGCGGCGTTCGTCGGTGAAGGTGCCGAGGCCACAGGTGCAATGGTGCATGTCCATCAAGATGGCGCGACGCATCTACATTATGAATAGTGCGACTTGGTCACAACTCCTTTTTATACGCCCCGCCTGTGTCTGAGCCAGTGTTTTACAACAGGTGCGATCATGACGGCGTGATACGGTTTGGCGGGACTTGATCCGATACCCAAAGACCGAAAGGGACGGGTATAAAGGTCAAAAACAGCTACTGCACCGTGCCGGGCACGAAGCCTGATTGCGTCTGGCAGATGTTTGAAAGTATAGCATCAAAAGCGCCTTTTTTTTGGGCATCTGCTTTAAAATCCCACAGGCTTGTCAGGAGTATTTCATTCTCTGACTTGCCAACCCCCCAGCCGGACTTCATCCTCTGGCAGGTAATTGTCAACCACAGGAGCGCCAAACTCATGCCCGCAACCATTTCGCGCGCTGATTATGCAGCCATGTTCGGCCCGACAGTCGGCGACAAACTTCGATTAGCGGACACAGATCTAATCATTGAAGTCGAACGAGATCTGATTGCAGAGCGTGCCGGTGCGGCGACGGGGCAGACGGGCGAAAGGCCGTCGTTATATGGCGAAGAGGTCAAGTTTGGTGGCGGTAAAGTGATCCGCGATGGTATGGGGCAATCGCAGGCTACGCGCGCCCAAGGTGCCGTCGACACCGTAATCACCAACGCTTTGGTCTTGGACTGGACTGGAATTTACAAAGCAGACATAGGTCTAAAAGACGGACGCATCGCCGCTATTGGCAAAGCAGGCAATCCTGACACCCAGCCGGGTGTAGATATCATTGTGGGCCCGGGAACAGAAGCGATTGCAGGCGAAGGCCGGATCGTAACGGCAGGTGGATTTGACAGCCATATCCATTTTATCTGCCCACAACAGATAGACGATGCCCTGCATTCCGGCTTGACCACCATGTTGGGGGGCGGCACGGGCCCCGCGCACGGAACCCTTGCCACAACGTGCACGCCGGGACCTTGGCACATCGGGCGCATGTTGCAGGCCGCAGATGCCTTTCCAATGAACCTTGCCTTCGCAGGCAAGGGCAATGCTTCGCTGCCGGCGGCATTGGAAGAACAGGTTCTGGGCGGCGCCTGCGCGTTAAAACTCCACGAAGACTGGGGCACCACACCTGGTGCGATAGATTGTTGCCTTGGTGTCGCCGACGCCATGGACGTTCAGGTCATGATCCACACCGACACGTTGAACGAGTCAGGATTTGTCGAAAACACGGTCAAATCTATGAAAGGGCGCACGATCCATGCCTTTCACACCGAAGGCGCCGGTGGCGGTCATGCGCCGGACATTATCAAGATCTGTGGCGAAGACCATGTCTTGCCATCCTCTACAAATCCAACCAGACCCTTCACGGTTAACACCCTGGAAGAGCACCTCGACATGTTGATGGTGTGTCACCATCTGGATAAATCGATCCCCGAAGACGTGGCCTTTGCCGAAAGCAGGATCCGCCGCGAAACCATCGCCGCCGAGGACATTCTGCACGACATGGGCGCTTTTTCGATCATAGCCAGCGATAGTCAGGCCATGGGCCGGGTGGGCGAGGTAATAATCCGCACATGGCAGACCGCTGACAAAATGAAAAAACAGCGCGGTCGTCTGCCAGAGGAAACAGGTGCCAACGACAATCAGCGCATCCGTCGCTATGTCGCGAAATATACGATTAATCCGGCTATTGCGCATGGGCTAAGTCACGAAATCGGTAGTATCGAGGTCGGCAAACGCGCCGATTTGGTTATGTGGAACCCGGCCTTCTTTGGCGTCAAGCCAGAAATGGTTTTGCTGGGTGGCACGATCGCATGTGCTCAGATGGGTGATCCCAATGCCTCAATCCCAACACCACAACCCGTCTACACGCGCCCCATGTTTGGCGCCTTTGGCCGGTCAGTTGAACGCTCGGCTGTTACGTTTGTCTCAGCGGCTGCACAAGCCGAGGGTATCGCGGCTACGCTCGGTCTGGCCAAAGACACGTTGGCGGTGCGCAACACACGTGCAATTGGCAAAAAAGATTTGAAGCTGAACAGCGCAACACCAGAAATTGAAGTCCACCCCGAAACCTATGAAGTACGCGCAAACGGTGAATTGCTGACCTGCGAGCCTGCAAAAGAGCTGCCGATGGCGCAACGCTATTTCTTGTTCTAAGGATCACACATGAAATTTTTACCCGTTCTCGTCGCGTTGTGCACAATGGCAGCCCCTGCACTTTCCCATTGTCCCGATGTGCGGCAGGATCATACCCAAGACACACTGATCCTGACACGCACGGATCCGTTTTTTGAAATCCGTCTATCGCGGGATGAGAACGGGACCTTGACCGAGATGCGTAGCATGGCAGGCGGACTGGACACGCGCACCACCTACCTAGCCGATATCTGGGCAACGGAACGTACAGATGACAACGGCACGCTTAGCCTTCGATACGGTGGGGATCCTGCAACATTGGATCTGACCGAAATCGGTGCAACCTTGTCACTGCCAGTGCGCCTATTTGCAGACTCAGCCGAAATGGCAAAAGGATCCGAAACAAAAAGGGTCCATGATGAAACACAGATGACGATTGGCGACTGCACCTATGATGTTATGATCATACTCAATATGCTGGAACTGGATGGAATGCGCACGGGATATTCCTATAGCCTATACAGCCCAGTTTTGGGTTTGATTATCGGAAATGTTGTGACCGACGCGGACTATACACCGGTTCGTAGCGTATTTTTCGACAAGCTGTCGCACGAATAATAGGCCACCTGTCAGCACACCATAGCACAGGTCTCAATGGCTTAAATTGATCAAATTCAGGAAAATAGACGTAATGCCAACGGCCCACAGATATCACTCTCATGCTCACGGCGCACCTGCTGATAAGGTAACACTCACGTATGAGGATCGCTTTTTGCGCCGAAAAGTTCTGACGACGGACACCGGTGAGGATTTGCTTGTTGATCTTGCGCAAACGACATCGCTGGAACATGGGGGCGTTTTGATTACCGTGGATGGGGACGAGGTCACCGTTGCAGCAGCGCCAGAACCGCTTTTGGCCATTGCCGCCGCAGATCTGACCCGCATTGCGTGGCATATCGGCAACCGTCACACCCCCTGTCAGATCGAAACCAATCGTTTGCTCATCCAACGTGACCATGTCATGGCCGACCTGCTGGCGCGTATTGGTGCGACTGTATCAGATGTGATCGAGCCTTTTACGCCCGAAGGCGGCGCGTATGGTCACGGGCGAACGCATGGTCATGACCACAGCCACCCCCATGCGCATGACAACACACATGTCCATTCACACTAACCACCTATTGATCTTGCAACAAATGCTGTCTCCTGCCTTTCCGGTGGGGAGTTTTGCTTACAGCCAAGGACTTGAGGCCGCAGTACAGGCTGGTTGGGTCAGTGATGCGCCCCAAACCGAAGTCTGGCTACGCGATATCCTGAGCCATGGCAGCGCATGGAGCGATTTGATGCTTTGCGCGCATGCGGTGCATGGCCGTACGGGCGTGCAGCGCTTGGATAATCTAGCGCGCGCATTGTGTCTTGCACCGGAACGCAAGCGCGAAACCCTGCAACAGGGCAAGGCATTTGCCAGCGCTGCAAACACCACTTGGGGGTTGGCGCTGATACCTGCGGCGTATCCGGTTGTTCTTGGCCAAGCGATTGCCGAGCTGGAACTGCCGCCAGCCGCGTCACTTTCTGCACTGCTTCTTGCACAGATCACTGCACAAGTCAGCGCAGCCCAACGTCTTGTCCCGCTTGGACAGACAGAGGCACAGTCTATCATTGCGCGTCTTGCGCCACTATGCGCGCCTTTCGCTGATCGGGCGCTGTCCACCGAACTAGACGATATTGGCGGCTTCGCTCCCTTGGCGGATGTTGCCATGCAGCGTCACGGTGGGCTTTATTCAAAACTGTTTCAAAGCTAAGGAGCGCTTTTATGACCTCTCCGAATGGACCTTTGCGCGTGGGCATCGGCGGCCCTGTGGGCGCTGGGAAAACCACGCTTACCGCTGCCCTCTGCGCGGCCTTGCGCGATCGCGTCTCCATGGCGGTTGTGACCAATGATATTTACACGCGCGAAGATGCCGAAGAACTGATGCGGCGACAGGTTCTACCTCTTGACCGCATTCGAGGCGTCGAAACCGGCGGCTGTCCGCATACCGCAATCCGAGAGGATGCATCGATCAATCTCGCCGCAATTGCAGAACTGAATGACCACTTGCCGGATCTGGATCTGATCCTGATCGAAAGCGGTGGTGATAACCTGTCTGCCACCTTCAGTCCCGAACTGGCCGACATGACGCTCTATGTGATTGACGTGGCCGCCGGCGAAGAAATTCCACGCAAGGGCGGTCCTGCAATTACGCGATCAGATGTGTTGATTATCAACAAGACAGACCTCGCGCCTTATGTGGGTGCCTCTCTGGAGGTGATGGATCGTGATGCAGCCCGCATGCGCGGAGACAAACCTTATGTCTTTACAACTCTGCGCCAGGGAAACGGAGTCGAGGCCATTGTTGATCTGATTGTCAGGATCGGTGGATTGGCCATGAAGGAGCCAGCCTAAACCGCTCTTTCACGTCAGGCGCAACCGTCTTATACACACTGCGACCAAGTAGGAGATACAGATGCGCCGCGCGACATTGACCCGTTCCACTGCCGAGACCCAGATCACGGCTGCAATCAATCTGGACGGAACAGGCCGGTACCAGATGGACACCGGCATCGGTTTTTTTAATCATATGCTGGATCAGCTGGCGCGGCATTCCTTGATTGACATGGACGTATCCGCAAAGGGTGATTTGCATATAGATGATCACCACACCGTTGAAGACTGCGGTATTGTTCTGGGGCAAGCGTTGACACAAGCACTGGGCGACAAGCGGGGAATACGCCGCTATGGGTCCTGCCTGCTGCCAATGGATGACACGCTGGTCAGGGTTGCTCTGGATCTGTCTGCGCGCCCGTATCTGGCATGGAACCTTGCCTTGCCGACCCAAAAAATTGGCACATTTGATACAGAATTGGTGCGTGAATTTTTTCAGGCGTTTTCAACACATGGCGGCATAACGTTACATGTGGATCTGCTGCGCGGTGACAACAGCCATCATATCGCCGAGGCGGCGTTCAAGGCGTTGGCCCGCGCGTTGCGAGAGGCTGTGGAAACAGACCCCCGCAAAACGGACGCAGTCCCGTCGACCAAAGGAACACTCTGACACTCTGCCTTCGACGCCATTGTAGAATCGTGGAGGAAAGGTGTGCTATTTTCAAACTGGAAAAAAAGAGCAGCATTTGAAGTAACTTTCTGTTTCATAAGTGCGGCGGTATTCTATTTTTTGGAATATCATTCGATGTTCGCTTTAAGCGTCCTCTTCTTGTTTGTCTTGGTGCCCGTGCGGGCTCTGCGATCTTATTGGGCGAAAAGTAAAGACGTTTCGGATGACTGATATTCTTGCTGCGACCAAAGGCGAGAATGGTTCGCCGAACCAGATTTTCTGGGAGTCCATTCTAGGTGCGGTAGCCTGAGGCTTAGAAGGCGCCGTCGGTATTGCGCCATTCTGGGCCGCCAGTAAAGTGCTTTTGATGCCAGCTGCTGTCACATTTATCGCCACTGTGGCAGTCTTTGAAATCAGCTTTAATCGCCGCGCTGTTCGTTCGATCTGTGGGTAAAAATAAACAAGAGAATTGCCAGAGATCGTCATTGGTTCAGTCGTTGGAGGCTTTACTTATCCTTTCGGTGGACTCGTATACGGGGCACTTGCAGACCAAACAGCAAGACGCGGCAGAGCGCCCCCGCGAAAAACAGTTTACTGCTTGGCGATAGCGCCAATTCATTTGGCGCAAGATGATAGACACCCGTGGCGCCAAAGGGCTAAGGTGGAAATTCTTTAAAATTCAAACAACAATGTTGCCAGGCTTGGTCGACACCCGACCAACTGACTATGATAATGTTAACCTTTTCAGGATTTTCTGAGTGCTCCGATGGGTGGACCATCGGCAGATCCTCCCTGTAAGACTGACCGCGCTGTTCAAACAGCGCGGTTTTTTTAAAGGCTTATGACCCACCAAGCCCGAAAACATCAAAAAATTACCCAGCTTCTGGCTGATTGTTCCAAAAATTCAGTTGACCGGTGAGTTAGAGTTTCGTAGCGTCCGCTCACAATAAGTCGGTCAGTCCGACGGGGAGAAAAATTTGAAAAAGGGATCTGTTTTGATCCCTTTTTCTTATGTTCGAAAGCAAAAAATAACGGTTATTCGAATATCAGGCGCCCTGCGAGAATTTGCCAATGACCGTATTCCACCTACCTGACACACGTAGCCAAACATGCTAGTGCTTGCGCATAATCAATGGCAGATCAGGGATCCAAAATGAAGTTATGGAAGGCTTTTGTCGTTTGCTCAGCCCTCGCATCAGGACAGGCTGCTTTTGCGCAAGACACCGATATATCGGCTGACTCAATTCGTCTGGATGAACGGGCCTACATCAGTGAAGTCATCGGTGACTGGGCGCTGCAATGTTTGCGCACAGAAGATGGCGGTGAAGAGCCCTGTCAGATGTACCAAAAATTAACGGATGGCAATGGCACCCCAGTGATGGAAATCACGGTTTTCAAACTTCAAGGGCGCGGAATAATTACCGCAGGCGCATCAATTGTCGTTCCACTGGAAACCTTGCTTACGTCAGGTCTGCGGATGCAGATTGATTCTGCGCCCGAGCGACGTTTTGATTTTGCATTTTGTACAGAGTTTGGTTGTTATGCTCGACTTGGACTGACGGCCGAGGATGTGGCCGCATTGAAAAAGGGCGCTGTTGCTGCGCTACGGATTGTACCAGCCGCCGCCCCTGATCAAGAGGTCGCGCTTGATTTGTCTTTGCGCGGTTTCACGGCCAGCTATGCGAAAGTCAGTACAGCGCGTTAGGTAAACACAGCCTGTGCTGGAAAGGCTTCAAGCCGTATCAAGGACGTTTTGAGGTCTTTGTAAGCCCCGAAAGAACGGCACGTGCCGCTAGGTGCCCCGGAGGGTCACCCCCTGCCCCCAATCGATCCATACACACTGCCATGGCGGAATATTGGGCCTCTGGGTCGGACAAGACATCCTTCATCGCGGAAGCAATCAAATCAGGTCGGCAGCGTTTGCCAATAAATTCAGGGATCGCACGACTCTCAGCCACAAGATTGACCAAAGTCACCGTATCTACGCGCAACATCCGTCCAATAATCTGGCGCGACACCCAATTCATATCATAGGCAATCACCATCGGCGTGCGGGTTGCTGCAAGTTCCAGTGAAACGGTTCCAGATGCTGCAAGCGCCGCAGTTGCGGCAGCAAAAGCCGCTCGTTTTTGTGCTTGAAAGGTTACAGGATCCTGATCAAGCGGGGACACAATTATCGGTTTGATTGGCCAACCCAACACGGCCTCTTTCACAGCTTCAGCAACAGGCGACGCGGCAACAACCACAACGCGGAGATCAGGAAAAGACGTAGACAATGGACCTAAAACTTGTCCCAAAACAGGCGTCAGCCGCGATACCTCACTCCGACGCGACCCTGGCAAGACCAAAACCAAAGGAGCCTCCCCAACCCCATGATCTGCGCGAAACGTCTCTGCCTCGGCAAGTGTCGCTCGCGGTTCGGTTACCACAGGATGGCCCACAAAATCGCAGCGCATCCCGGCGGCTTGCATATAGGGCGGCTCGAACGGTAACAGCGCAAGCACCTGATCAACATATGCCGCCATTTTGGCCGCACGTCCCGGACGCCATGCCCAGACAGTTGGCGCCACATAATGGACGATACGAATGTCACTGGCCGCACGGACAAGCCGGGCCACACGCAGGCTGAATTCGGGTAGGTCAATTGTAATCAACACGTCCGGACGCGCGGCAATAATGTCCTCGGCTGTTTGGCGGATGCGCGCCTTAAGCGCGCGGTAGTGTGACAGGATTTCGACGACCCCCATAATCGAAATTTCTTGCATGGGAAACAGACTTTGTAATCCCTGCTCAATCATTAAATCGCCGCCGATTCCCTGAAAATCGACCTGTTTGCCTGCCTCGTCGCGCAAGCCCCTGATCAGTGCCGCCCCCAAACGATCGCCGGAGGGTTCGCCCGCAATCATATAGACATTCAACGCACCCACAAAAACATCCCCGCCTCTTTAAAGCTGGCGATGGTCTGTGCTTGATCCAACATCAAAACACCACCCGCCACCAAAATAACCCCGGCCAAGCCGGCCCGGGCGGCGGACTGCGCTGTATTGGGTCCAACAGTGGGCAGATCTGCGCGGCGATCCTGATCAGGCTTTGGTCCTTTGACCAAAACGGCCCCACGTGGCGCCCGAGCAATCAATGCATCTGTGCCGCTGTCGTCTTCTTGATCAATGACCCGGCCATCCATCACAAGACACGCCTGTCCAAGATCCGCCGTTCCCATATCCTGCAGCGCGTTCAATCCAAGCTGGGCAATCGTTTCGTCCGGTGCGGCGCCCGCCAAAATCCCGGTGGGCGCCAATAAGGATGGAGCTGCCTCGGCAACGCCCAGAACATGCAGTCCGGCGTCTTCAAAAAAGGAAATGACCACGCGCAACGCACCATCATCGCCCTGAGCCAAAGCTTTTTGAATGCGTGGCACCAATGGCAGAGTAGCGGCGTCCAACTTGGATGGATCCACAGAGGGCCGATCAATTGCGCCACACATACACACATGAGTCACCCCCATGGCGGGCAGGTTTTGCAACGTTGAGCCCAGCGTTTCCAAACGGATTTCATGATTTACGACAAGACCTTTTGGTGTTGTGCCATGTACAGCACAGACCAATGGCGGCTCGCTTTGAACATTGGCAACAGCCAGTGGTAATTCGCCACGTCCCGCGATCAAGGCCAACATATGTGTCAGTTCGGTGTCAAGAACGACCGTTCCGTATCGCCCAAGACAAATTCAATGATTTCGTTAACGTAGACGCTTTCGCTTTCATCACCGAGACGCCTTGCCCGATCCAGAAATGTCCCATCACCCTGTGCAAGGGTCTGAAATGCTGCACGCAAAGCCGTGATATCAGAACGATCGACACCGCGCCGCTTTAACCCAACCAGATTCAGTCCTTCAAGTTCGCCACGTTTGGCCTGCACCAACCCATGGGGGATCACGTCGTTTGTCACCATTGTCACTGCGCCAATAATCGCACCCCGACCGACGCGAACAAACTGGTGAATTCCAGAAAGGCCGCCGATAATCACATTGTCAGAAATCACGCAATGCCCAGCCACAGCGACATTATTTGCAAAGATGACATTGCTGCCAACGCGGGCATCATGGGCAATATGACAACCAGCCATGAACAAGCCATCATCCCCAACCGAGGTCAGCCCGCCCCCACCTTCGGTGCCGGTGTTCATGGTCACATGTTCACGAATACGATTGCGCGCCCCAATCTCTAATCGTGTTATTTCACCCCTGAATTTAAGGTCCTGCGGTATCTCACCGATCACCGAAAACGGGAAAATTTCGGTTTTCTCCCCGATCGTGGTAATGCCGGCAACGACCACATGGCTCTTCAGCTTTACGCCGGTGTGTAAGGTCACGTTTGGACCCACATGGCAAAAGGGGCCAATAAAAACATCATCACCGATTTTGGCGCCCTCTTCGACAACCGCCGACGGATGTATCTGCGCGCTCACGCCGGCAGGTCCATCATTGCGGTGAACTCGGCCTCTGCTGCCATTTCTCCATCCACTGTAGCTATGCCAGAAAATTTCCAGACCTTTCCCCCCGGTTTGCCGCGCAGGGTCGTCAGCTCCATCTCAAGCACATCGCCGGGGACCACCTTGCGGCGAAATTTGCACTTGTCGATGCCCATAAAGTAAATCAACAGATCCTTGTCGGCCAAGTTCATCGCGACACCGACCATAACCGCTGAGGTCTGTGCCATGGCCTCTACGATCATCACCCCTGGCATGATCGGAGTGCCCGGAAAATGTCCCTGAAAGTGAGGTTCATTCATAGTGACGTTTTTCAGGCCTTTCGCTGATTTCGTCCCGTCAATGTCAACCACGCGATCTACCAGCAAAAAGGGATAGCGATGCGGAAGAATTCGCTGGATCAGCTGAATATCTGCGCTGGCGAGAGGCTCTGTCATGGGGCATCCTTTATTATTGATTGCGAGCGTGCGTAGCAATCATGCGTTCTTTGAGCAAGGCGTCGCACATGATTTACGGTTCCTCATCCAACAACGTGGTGTCGATCCTCACAATGGCAATTTCTGTAATATTGATCCCTGAAATATCCAAAACCACATTGCGCCGTTCAATCATCACCGCAGCACCACGGTCACGCATTATTTGCTCCAATACGGGTCGAACTGCCAGAAAGAACTGCTCGCGAGCAGAATCGCTACGCTGCTCTAATGCGCGCTGCTTTGCATCTTGCTCCCGACGCAGACGGGTAACTTTTTCATCAAATGCGTCCGTCAAGACAAGGAAGTCTTGCGCACTCAAAAGCTCTCTCTGATTGGTCAGAGCAATTTCTTCTGCTGTCAGTTCAGCAAGAATCCCGCGATTTTCAGCAGCCAAGGCAGCGCGTTGCCTCGCAAACTGCTCTGCCATTTTTCGCCCAAATTGACTACCCGCGTAGACACGGTCTGACTCAATCGTCAAAACCGGTGCTCTTGGAACGGTGTCTTGCGCAAGCAGCCCAGCCGGCGAAAAAAATAAGCACAGCGCGAAGACAAGCGCCCGCATGGATCAGAACCGGGTCGAGATCGTTAGCTCAAAGTCCTGCACACGGTCAAACTCTTCTTTGGCAAGCGCCTGCGAGAAATTGAACCGAAGCGGACCCAACGCTGTATCCCAGAAAACAGAAGCACCGATTACATGGCGGGCCTCGAAGTCTTCATAAAGGGTATTTGCATTTGCAGCATCCAGCCCCCACAGCGACCCGATATCGTAATAAACACCTGCTGAAATTCCTAATTCGTCAGGCAGTGGCAATGGAAACTCTGCTTCAAAACGTGCCACTGCGTAATAGTTTCCGCCCAAGGCATCATTCACGCCTGCAGGCGTGTCGATTTCACGGGGGCCAAACCCGCCCAATTCAAATCCGCGCATCGTCCGCGACCCCAACAAAAAGCGGTCCGTAATCCGAGATCCAGCCCCGGAATAATTGATTGCCCCACCCTCTAGGGTGGCCCGCAGTGTGACCTCTTCGCTCAGTACAGCGGTTTGCGCGCTGGCCAGCAGCCGCGTCTTGAGGAAAGTGTCGCTCTCACTATCAAGACCAAAGTCTTGGCTGAATTCGACCTTAAACCCGTTATTTGGATCCAGGCCAAGTCTACGACTGTCATAATTAAGCGCATAGCCTACAGATTGCTGCCAAAGTTGTCCGCGTGTTGCCTCGTCATTGATCAGGCTACCCACGTCGGCGCCAACATTCATAATTTCCGAAAGATCGGCGCTGTACCGCACAGACAATCGTGTCGATTCGGACATGGGAAACGTGAGCGATGGTGAAAACGACCCAACAGTGGTGTCATAATCTGACGTTTGGTTATTCGTTGTGCCATAGCTTATGTTTGTCGCGAAACGCACGTCGCGCCCAAGGAATGCAGGTTCTGCAAAACTGAACTTGTAACGGCGGTTTGAATCCGTGGTTGTTATCCCGAGCGAGAGTTTCTGACCGCGTCCCAAAAAGTTCCGTTCCGCAAAATCAACGGCCAGTCCAAAACCGTCAGATGTGGAGTATGTCCCGCCAAAAGACAGCGAGCCGGTGGGCTGTTCTTCGACATCGACCTCAACGATAACCTGCTGCGGCGTAGAGCCCTGGCGGGCATTTACCTGTACATCCCCGAAAAAGCCAAGCGCTCTGATCTTGTCAGCGGCATTGCGGATCGCGCGTGCATCGAATGGATCGCCTTCAGCGGTATCAAACTGCCTGCGGATAACCTGATCAAGGCTTGTTGTGTTGCCCTCAACGTCAATCCGCTCGACAAACAGCCTTTGGCTACGCACCAGTTCGTAGGTCACATCCAGCGTGAGGTCCCTGTCATTGCGCGAGACGCGTGGAGCGATGCGAATAAAGTTCATACCTTCACGGGCCACCAGCCGCTCAAGCCGAACAACCTCGCTTTCAACAACCTCTGGAGAATAAACGCGACCGGTGCGCGAGCGCAGAGCAGACTGGAAAAGCTCGAGATCCACCTCGGGCAGGTCTGAGACGACCTCAACCTGACCCATTGCGAATTGCTGGCCTTCCTCGATCGAAAAATTGACAAAATAGCCGTCACGGGCCTCTGACAATTCAGCATTCACACCCGTAATCCGGAAATCGACATATCCACGGCTTTGATAAAATTCCGTGAGCAACTGTTTGTCGAATTCAATGCGATCGGGGACAAAGGTGTCGCGGTTTATCAAGGACCGGAATATGCCCGCCTGTTTGCTATCCAAAACCCGGCGCAGGCGGCGATCAGAGTAGACGTCGTTACCGGTAAAGCCGATACGCTCTACCTCGACAACGCCCCCCTCGAACACCTCAAAGACCACGTCAACTCGATTATCGCTGCGGCGAATGATGCGAGGTTGCACGCGCGCGGCCAATCGGCCGCTTTGTGCATAAGCGCCGGCAAGGCGCACGGCGTCTTCCTCGGCAGTGGTTGGATTGAATACAAGGCGCGATTGCGTCTCGATCAAGGGCAACAAGGTATCGTCACTCAGCCGCGCGTTGCCTTCGACAGTTATCAGATTGACTGTCGGGTATTCTTCGACCCGAATTATCAGGCGGTTGCCGCGGGGTACGATTTCGACGGTTTCAAACAAACCCGAGGCAAGAATGCGCTGGTAGGCATCATTCAACTCGGCCGGTGTGACGGCCTGATCTTTCGAAATCCCGGCATAGGACAAAATGGTCGAATCCTCGATCCGCTGATTTCCATCGATCTGAACCGTGGTAAAACTGAAAGCCTGCGCCAAAGCAGCGGTCGCCAGCGCCCCGGCGGCTACGAGAGCCGCCGCAATGGTCAATTTGCGGGCACGTCTTCCCGTACTACTTTGCGGTGTGGTCATGGAAACGCCCCCATTTTGCGTTGTCCCCTTGGTGGTAACGGCTCACCGAGGCCTTGTCAAAACCGGCTCGGCTGCCTTTGGCGGAATTCTGGCCAGTTTCGGTAGATTGGCCGCTTCGTGTTGCAGGGAACACGCAGCGGCAGACCACGGCGCAACCGCTGAAAACCAAGTTACAATCGATCAAGTATCTGATCTAAATTACTTAATTTCACACGATACATACAATTTCTAATGTTACCGAAAACATGCTCAAGGACAAAAAATATCATTGAACAGTGCAAACACCATGAGCGATAGAATCACTGCGAGGCCCAAGGTCATGAGGCCTTCGAGAATGCGGGCTGGTGGCGGTCGTCCGGTCACCGCTTCGTAGGCAAAAAATAACAAGTGGCCACCGTCCAGTACTGGTATTGGAAACAGGTTCAAAAGGCCAATCGCCGTTGAAATAATTGCGATAAAGGAGACAAATTCCCAAAATCCGGCGCTGGCCATGGCGCCGCTGGTCTCCGCAATGCCGATTGGACCCGACATATTGCACGTGCTGATTGCACCAGTGATCATATGATACATTCCAGAAAGAGATGTCTCGACCAACCATATTGTCTGTCGCACACCACCAATCATGGCTTCTAAAACCCCGGGTGACGCGGTAGCAGGTTCAAAAAACAGTCCCGATTGAATCCCTATTCGATATACCGAAACGAACCCGCCTGCCCCATCCTGTTCATCCACACGACGCGGGGTCAGGGTCATCGTTTGTCGTTGACCACTGCGCCAAATATCAAGTTCGAGCGGCGCTCCGCCTCCCGATTCCACGGACTGTTTCAGCGCATCAAAATCCCAAATTTCGGTTCCATCAATTGCCGTGATGACATCGCCCGGTCGCAGCCCCGCATCCCAAGCCGCAGATCGCGGCGCGATCCGCTCTGCCAATGGCGGATAAAGGTAGGGCCCATCTACATCGATGACATCACCATTTCGGTCCACTCGATAGGACAGGGTTTGCAGATGCGGAAGACTGCGCAAAAATTCTGAATAGCCATCCACATCTTCGAATTGCGGCATCTTGCGGCCCGCTATTTCCAAAATGACATCACCTTCTTGCAATCCCTGCACTACGGGAAGCGCACGCAGGCTGCCGACCTCTAATGGTTCTTTGGTGCTGCCCTGTGACAAGAAGATGATGGCAAAGAGAACGAAAGATAAAATGAAGTTGAAAATCGGTCCCGCGGCAACGGTGGACGCCCGTGCCCACAAGGGCGCGCCCGGCATGGATGACCTGCGATAGGCTGCGTCGGTCCCGTCGAGCGCCGCGTGATCCGGTCTGCTGCTAGCGTCCGCGTCGCCCCGAAATTTCACAAACCCGCCAAGCGGCAGTGCTGCAATCTGCCAGACGGTGCCATGCCGATCCCTGCGAGACCATAACGCCGGCCCCATGCCAACCGAAAAGACCTCCGCATGAATACCTGACCAGCGACCAACGATGTAGTGGCCAAATTCATGCACAGCCACAATGATCGATAGCGCGACAACAAAGGCCAAGAGAGTCCATGTAAAACTACCAAACGAAGGCACTAGGGAAAGAGCGTCCAAACTTATCTCCTGAAATCAATGGCACCCGCAGGTTGCCCATAGGCTGAAGCGGTTGGAATGGGATATAGGACATTGGTGAAGCAGTTTCTACCCACGCCAAGGTAATTGCCTAAGGCGGAAACCGTATCGCAAGATCAACGAGCAGCATGAAAAACGCAGCCCCCATAAAGCCGTCAAACCGGTCCAGTACCCCGCCATGGCCTGGTAATAAGGCCGATGCATCCTTGACTCCGGCGCGCCGTTTCACCGCGCTTTCCGCCAAATCCCCCGCTTGACTTGCCATACTGACCAGAACTGAGATCAGCACAATACCCGGACCCGCGTTGCCCACGGCCATAAAAACAACCCCAACCACACCAGCAAAGATCCAACCACCAGCAGTCCCAGACCACGTCTTTTTGGGGCTGATACGCGGCCAGAACAAAGGGCCGCCGAATGTGCGTCCAACAAAATATCCAGCAATATCTGTGACCACAATCACAGCAGCCAGCCATAAAAACCAAAAGCTGCCCGCGTCACTGCGCAATCCCAACAAGCCAAATGCGGCAAGCCCAACAAAGCCAATCGAAACGCTTGCGAGACGCCTGTTATTATCAGCAAGAATAGCCCCCACGCACACCAAAAGCATCAACGCACACAGTCCAGGCAGCATCGGCAGCATTACCACAATCACACCCAAAGGTACGACAACCAGCGCTTTGCGAGACGGGGCCTGCATGAACATCGCCACAATTTCCCACACCATCGCAGCCAAGCTGACCGCAACAAAACACCGAAACGCCAAACCCCCGACCCAAATGGTAGTCACGCCGATTGCGATTAGCACAAGGCCTGTGATCACCCTTGGCCCAAGGTCGTGCCAATGCGTCGCGGCGCTCATGGCTTGGCTCCGCCATATCTTCGCACCCTCGACCCGTAGCTCTGGATCAGGTTCTCAAATTCCTGCGCGGAAAAGTCTGGCCAGAGAGTGTCGACAAATTCGTATTCCGAGTAGGCTGACTGCCACAATAAAAAATTGGAAATCCGCGCTTCACCGCTGGTCCGAATAACGAGATCAGGATCAGGCAACAAACAGGTATCTAAATAACGCGGAAGCGTTTCTTCATCGACATGTTCCGGCGACAGGCGGCCCGCAGCAACGTCTTCGGCCAATCGTCGCGTCGCACGGGCGACCTCGTCGCGGCCACCATAGTTCAAAGCGATTGTCAGATTTGTTCCACTGCACCGTTCTGTCAGAGCTTCAGCTTCGTCCATCAAAGCCTGAAGATTTTTGTCCAGCCTCTGCCTGTCACCAATAAAGCGCACGCGCACATTCTCGCGTACAAAGGCCTGCATTTCGCGGGTGATATATATTCGAAACAGCCGCATAAGTCCTGCGACCTCGACCTGCGTGCGTTTCCAATTTTCGGTCGAAAAAGCAAAGATCGTCAGATAATCCACGCCAAGCTTTGGGCAAGCCTCCACGATTTGACGGACACGCCGAGCGCCTGCCTGGTGTCCAAAAAGTCTTGGCCGTTTGCGCATTTTGGCCCAACGTCCGTTTCCATCCATGATCACAGCTACATGCTTAGGTCCGGAACGGGCGATATCAGGTTGCATCACAGGGTCGATCAAACGGGCCATCAAACCTGCATGATCTCCTCTTGCTTGGTCTCTAACAATTTGTCGATTTGAGAGATGTAGGTATCGGTCATTTCCTGGACCTCGCCTTCCCAAAGTTTCTGATCATCTTCGGACATGCCGTCTGCTTTGGCTTTTTTGATCTGGTCCATGCCGTCACGCCGCAAATTGCGCACCGCGACGCGGCCGCTTTCGGCGTAATGACCTGCGACCTTGCTCAGCTCGCGGCGGCGCTCTTCGTTCAATTCGGGGATGGGCAGCATAATGATCGTCCCATTCAGCTGTGGATTGATACCAAGCCCGCTTTCGCGAATGGCCTTTTCCACTTTGCCCACAAGGCTTTTGTCCCAGACGTTGATCGTAACCATGCGCGGCTCTGGTACATTCACGGTGCCAACTTGGTTTATCGGCGTCATCGCGCCGTAAGCGTCGACCTGCACCGGCTCTAACATAGAGGCCGATGCCCGCCCCGTCCGCAGTGACGCCAATTCTGTTCGCAAATTCGCTATTGCGCCGTCCATGCGGCGAATAAGGTCATCGGTGTCCAGTTCAAAATCTTCTGACATGGCGTTCAGCCCCCGCGGTATTTCCAAATTTTGTTGGCCTATGTTTAGGGTATGCTGTGGCGGTTGTATAGCGTTAGCCCTGCACCTTCGTGTAAGTTCCTTCACCCGCAAGAATTCCACGAAATCCGCCCGGCTCATCCAGAGAAAAGACGATAATCGGAAGATTGTTGTCCCGGGCCAGAGCAATCGCGCTGGCATCCATGACACCTAGATGCTTTTGTAACACCTCGTCATAGGTCACGTCATCATAACGCGTGGCATCTGCATGCTTGACGGGATCTTTATCGTAGACCCCATCCACTTTGGTGCCTTTGAAAATTGCCTCACAGGCCATTTCGCTGGCCCGAAGGGTCGCTGCTGTATCTGTCGTAAAATATGGGTTTCCAGTGCCTGCGGCAAAAATGCAAACCCGCTTTTTTTCAAGATGTCGCACCGCGCGACGCCGAATGTAGGGCTCACACACCTGATCCATTGGAATGGCTGATATCACCCGCGTGAATACCCCCACATCCTCTAGGGCTGCCTGCATTGCCAAAGCGTTCATAACAGTCGCAAGCATACCCATATAATCGGCAGTCGTACGTTCCATACCTTGCGCACTGCCCTGTAAGCCCCGAAAAATATTGCCGCCGCCGATCACCATGCAGATCTCGACACCCATGTCATGCACAGTCTTCACCTCTTCGGCGATTCGCTGAACCGTGGGTGGATGCAGGCCATACCCTTGTGAGCCCATCAGTGCCTCACCCGAAATCTTGAGCATAACGCGTTTATAAGCTGTCTTTGGGCGGATTGCGGTCATAGGGGTGATCCTTGGCAGTGGGATTGAGGTCGCGAGCAAAATGTCTGAAAATGGTGTCAGATACAATGACCGCTAGGGATGCGATAATGCCAAAACTGCCCGGAGGACAAGACCCGGACCGTCCCGTATTGATCGCCGGACCCACGGCCAGTGGAAAATCCGCGCTGGCCCTTGCTATTGCAGAGGCACATGGTGGGGTTATTGTGAACGCAGACGCCATTCAGGTTTTTGCCAATTGGAGCGTGCTGACAGCACGACCTGATCCCACCGATATCGCCCGCGCCCCGCATAAGCTCTACGGGCACATTCCTGGACATCACGAGTATTCGGTTGGCAACTGGCTGCGCGAACTTACGCCGATTCTGCACGGCCCGAAACGCCCCATAATCGTCGGCGGGACTGGTCTGTATTTTGCGGCACTTACACAGGGCTTGGCGGACATTCCTGCCATCCCCGACATGATTCGTGACGACGCACGGAGGCGCATCGCCACAAACGACCTGCCTAGAATGGTGGACGAGCTTGATGCAGAATCAGCCGCCGCAATAGACCTGAAAAACCCGGCGCGCGTCGCCCGCGCCTGGGAAGTCCTTCAAGCCACAGGCAGAGGCATTGCGTCATGGCAGGCTGCCACACCACCGCCCCTTTTGGAGCCTGCAACAGCTGACTGCATTGTTCTGCATGCGCCCAAGGAATGGTTGACACCCCGCATTCAAAAACGCTTCGATCTCATGATGCAAAGAGGCGCTCTGGATGAAGCCCGCGCCAATCTTGCCCAATGGCGTCCGGACGCACCGTCCTCCAAGGCCATAGGAGCGCCTGAATTGATCGCGCATTTAAAGGGAGAGACATCCCTAGCAGACGCCCGGGACCGTGCTGTCATTGCAACTCGACAATTTGCCAAAAGACAACGCACATGGTTCAACGCACGCATGAAACACTGGGCTGTTTGGGACTGTACTGTGTGACACAAGCCCAGACGTGCGACCAACGAACCGGTTGGTTTCACATAGTGCAGTTTGTCCCCAAAATACCAAACCAGACGTCCTTCGGGTGCCTGACAATCAGCTACCCCAGATAATCCGCACGTAATTCTTAGTCTCAGTATAGGGCGGGATGCCCTTGTAGCGCTCGACCGCCTGAGGCCCGGCGTTATAGGCTGCAAGGGCAAGCCGCCAGCTGCCAAAGGTATCGAACTGCTCGCGCAGATAACGCGCACCCCCTAACAGGTTCTGTCTGGGGTCATTCGGATTTACGTTCAAATAGCGTGCAGTGCCCGGCATCAACTGTGCCAGCCCGATTGCCCCTTTGTGAGACAGCGCATTTGCATTCCAACCACTTTCCTGCTGCACAAGACGCAAGAACAGATCCTCGGGAATCGCATATCGGCGCGCAGCTTGACGTGCCATCAATGCAAACGGCCCATTGTAAGCCCCTGTGTAAGGACGCACCGGACCCTCTGGACCCGGCCCCCATTTGCTTGGCGTATAAATCCGAGACGGCTGCAAACGTACAGAATCGTTATATTGCTGCGCCGCACGATCAGAGAGCACACCCAATTGACTGTCCAGCAGACCCAGACGATTTCGGGTCGATAGTTGTTCGGCAGATGAACCAGCACCGTTGATGATAATTGCAAAGCCTGCAAGACATGCCCAGACTTGTTTTGACACAAGCGAAATTAAACGACGAGGCGCTGTCATCTGTAAGTACGAAACTGCCATAACACATCCAACCCAGAGCCTGCGTAGGGCGTATCAAACGCCCAGCGTCGCTTTATCACACGATGCAGGCAAACACCCGCTGACGACATTAGTAATATAATTCTGAGAAAACCTAAACCACTTCAAGACCGACGGTTGCACCCTAGCGCAGGGAGGGCGACACTGTTACCCAGATTCGACACAGCAAAAAACGGGGGCAATAAAATGGCGGGTTCGGTAAACAAGGTAATCCTAGTGGGAAACCTGGGGCGGGACCCCGAGGTGCGCACCTTTCAAAATGGAGGAAAGGTCTGCAACCTTCGCATTGCAACGTCCGAGAATTGGAAAGATCGCAATACAGGCGAGCGACGCGAGAGGACCGAATGGCATTCGGTTGCAATTTTCTCCGAGCCTGTGGCGCGCATCGCGGAACAATATCTGCGCAAAGGATCTAAGGTCTATCTCGAAGGACAGCTGGAAACACGCAAGTGGCAGGACCAAAGCGGTCAGGATCGCTACTCTACAGAGGTCGTTTTGCGCCCGTATAGCGGTCAATTGACCCTACTTGATGGCCGCGAGAGTAGCGGCGGAAATGGCGGTAACTTTGGCGGTGACAGCGGCGGCGGTTATGGCGGTGACAGCGGTGGTGGGTATAGCGGAGGCGGCGGAGGCGGCGGTGGAGGCGGCGGACGTCCATCACGTGATATGGATGACGAGATCCCATTCTGATTTGCAATCCACAAACATATCAGAACAAACGACCAATTGGCGCTAAAGTGCCAGATTAATGGTGTATAAGACATCTCACGGAGCAGGTCAGGTGATCATCTACTGATGGCACCAGCCTGTCTGCGTAAAAAACCCAAGGCGATCATTCGGTGCACAATTAACTCGCAAGCTGTTTGTCCCGGCACAACCACGCAAAGCTGCAATATCGTCGTAATCTGCAAAGGTACGATCGCTTAAACACCCCTCAAAAAAAGTGCTGATTGATCGCACCAATAGGGATCACAATAGATACCGAACGGACGTTGTTTGAACGCTGTCTTTGAAAAAGACCCGTTCTGACATGTTTGCTGAAACTAAGTCTCAGGATGCAACCCGAAATACCAATGCAAACATCCGTCATGTCAGGTCTGGAATCTCCTGATTTACCTTGGCCAATTTTGTTGAAAAACTCTTGTTGAATTGAAGTTTGGCCACTGCTTCAATCGTCCTTAGCAACGGGGGGATTGGCGATGTTGGGACCAAAGCAAGAAGCGCAGGGCGCATTGTTTTAAGAGTTCTCGATTGACAATCATGTGCCCCATGATCACCTTTTGCGGTCGATTGATCGGTTCGTCGATCTGAGTGACATCCGCCAGTATCTTTCGGAGTTTTACAGCCACACTGGCCGTCCATCCATCGACGCCGAGCTACTCATCCGCATGTTGTTAGTGGGGTACTGCTTCGGCATCCGGTCTGAACGGCGGCTGTGCGAAGAGGTGCATTTGAATCTGGCGTATCGTTGGTTTTGCCGCCTCGATC
>JAQXDR010000206.1 GCA_029251265.1 Pseudoprimorskyibacter sp.
CATGGTGTCGGGTGACCTGTTGCAGGATTTCCAGCACATCATAGAACAAAAATCCACCGTGGCTGGGCGTGCCAGTGCCCGGCGCGATTGATGGGCAAAAGGCATCTATATCTATTGTGATATAGATCGGCACGCCCTTTGGGATCCGGGCTACTGTGGCCTTTGGTCCCAAGGCGCGCGCCTGCCTGACCGACAATATGTCCGAACCCATCGCGCGGGCGTCGCTGTATCCTTCGCGGGCTGTAGAGCTCACGTTGCGGATTCCGACTTGTGTAAGACCCGTCACATAGGACTGTTCTGCCGCACGTCGCATGGGGTTGCCATGTCCATGGCGCACACCGTGCCTTTCATCCACAAAATCCAGATGTGCATCGATCTGAAGGATGTGAAACGGCTTTTGGGTATCAAAAGCACGGATGCAGGGGATGTTGACAGAATGGTCCCCGCCGATGACCACTGGCAGCGCACCGCTTGCCAAAGCAGCACGCACGCCCTTTTCTATATTGGCATGACTTTGCTCGGTATCCGTGTGCACGATGTCTGCGTCTCCAAGATCCACAAGACGCACGGAGGCTGGCAGATAGGTTGCATCGTCTTCGTGATCGTAGGCTCCGGCGTGACCGAATGAAAACAGGGTCGAGGCGTCGCGGACACCGCGCGGACCAAAGCGGGCACCCGCGCGCCATTGTGTTCCAGCATCAAAAGGTGCCCCAAGGATGGCTGCGTCAGCCTCGATTGCGGTCCAGTCTGGCTGATAGGGTGACTTTGCAAATGTACAGATACCCGTAAAGGGCAAATTCAACCGTCCACTGTCATAACCGTGTGCCATAGGGGCCTCCTTCTGTTGATAAGAACGATTGCGGAAAGTGACGAATGAGACAAGAGCGTGCTTGTTGCTAGACAGTAGAAATCCGCCGGTGCAGTGGCATTGATATAGACGGCGCATATCAGTCGGTGGGCCTAAGACCCTATTCCTGCAGCAGTGCCCGTCTGTGTTTGTAGCGTGACCAAGACATCCAATTCGCGAATATGACGGCAAAAACAGAGCGCCAACCAGCGTCTGTTCGGATTTCATCTACAAGTCGACTGCCATCGCCAGCCGTCAGCAGTCTGGACCAGTGCCGCCAAGATGTTAGGCCTTCAGCGTGTTCCAGTGTTCTCATCAAACGGGCATTCTTAGTGAACTCTCCCATGGATATAGGGTAGGACAGCCAAGGCGATCCGACTGCATCGGCTCTTTTAATTTTACAAAAGCCATGAAATAGACACGTGCAAAATGGTCATCTTCGGAAAGGATCCGCACATGAAGATTCGCGAGGCTCTTACATTCGACGATGTTTTGCTGGTTCCAGCCGCATCTAGTGTCCTTCCCAGCACAGCAGACACGCGAACGCATGTGACAAAATCGATCGCTCTGAATATCCCACTTCTCAGTTCGGCGATGGACACCGTTACCGAAAGCCGGATGGCCATAACAATGGCGCAAGCCGGCGGCATGGGGGTCGTGCACCGCAATCTGGGCATAGAGGAGCAGGCGCGCGAAGTGCGACGCGTGAAACGTTTTGAAAGCGGGATTGTCTACAATCCGGTAACCCTGCGGGCAGACCAAACATTGGCAGATGCCAAGGCGTTGATCGAACGGTACCGCTTTACCGGCTTTCCGGTTGTGGATGAAGACAACCGCGTGGTTGGCATTGTAACCAATAGAGACATGCGCTTTGCACCCTCCGACGATACCCCGGTCCATGTAATGATGACCAGAGACAATCTGGCCATTTTGCAAGAGCCCGCCGACCTGGAAGAGGCAAAGAGCCTAATGAAGGCGCGCCGCATTGAAAAACTGCTGGTGACGGACTCTTCGGGCAAACTGACAGGCTTATTGACGCTGCGCGATACGGAACAAGCCGTGCTAAACCCCACAGCGTGCAAAGATTCTTTGGGACGTTTGCGGGTAGCTGCGGCATCAACGGTTGGGGACGCAGGGTTTGAACGGTCCGCGGCCTTGGTGGATGCTGGGGCGGATATGGTCGTTATTGATACCGCTCACGGTCATTCCGAAGGTGTCAGCCATGCGGTGACACGGTTAAAGAAAATGTTCAGTGGGGTGCAGATTGTCGCTGGCAATGTCGCCACAGCAGAGGCGACCCGGGCCCTGATCGATGCTGGTGCAGATGCGATCAAGGTCGGTATCGGGCCGGGGTCGATTTGCACAACACGTATGGTCGCCGGTGTGGGTGTGCCGCAATTAACTGCCGTTATGGACTGTGCCGATGCTGCCGGAGATATTCCTGTCATTGCAGACGGCGGCATTAAATTTTCAGGAGATTTTGCCAAGGCGATTGCAGCGGGAGCGTCCTGTGCAATGGTTGGGAGCATGATCGCTGGAACAGATGAAAGCCCCGGAGAGGTCATCTTGTATCAAGGCCGGTCTTTCAAGGCCTATCGCGGAATGGGATCTATTGGGGCGATGGCGCGCGGGTCTGCGGATCGGTATTTTCAGAAAGATGCAGCCAGCGATAAACTGGTGCCCGAGGGCATTGAAGGCCAGGTGCCCTACAAAGGCCCCGCTGGGGCGGTTGTGCATCAGCTGGTAGGAGGATTGCGTGCAGCTATGGGTTATACAGGGTGTGCAACGGTCAAAGCCATGCAGCGAGACTGCCAGTTTGTAAAAATCACAGGCGCCGGTCTGAAGGAAAGTCACGTGCATGACGTTCAGATCACCCGCGAGTCACCGAATTATCGCGCAAGTTAACCTGTACCGGGTCACCCTGGCGTTCAATTGTCAATATCCCTGTGGTGTTGAAAACCGTGTAGGCATCCTGTGATGCTGATGAAAGCTAACTTTTGTAGTCGGATCCTTTTGGCGCAGTGAAACTGCCCAGCTTGGCCGATTTTTTTTAAAAACAATGCGTTGTGAGTGCCGAAAGTGACTTTCTGAAGACGACGCAAGCGCCTTCCTTATCGGGCTTTGCATGTTTGCTGCGGTGCAGGAAAGATTTTGGCCAGTTTTCCGAGGTTTTGGGCTGTTGCTGCGCGCAAGAATTCGTC
>JAQXDR010000249.1 GCA_029251265.1 Pseudoprimorskyibacter sp.
GCGACGTGTGGCGACCCGATACGATAGATGCCCGAAGGTCTTCCTGTCAGCAATCGCTCTCGCGGCTATCGTCATCTACTAGCTTTGAAACTCAATGAGTCCAGACCCTAGGAACGCAAACGGATATGGTCATAATGTTTCACAGTCTGAAAATTGCTAAGAACAAATAAATTGGCAAAAACAGCATTCTTCAGTGAAGTGCAAACCGGGAACTCTGCATCTGTCTTTACAAGAGCTTCAGTCAAGCATTGTGGGCAATTTCCGACAGTGAAGCAAATTTTGAGACACAGAACGCTGTTTTGGTTGGCGCAATCAATCGCCCCAGGTGTGTCGGAGACCTATAGCTTCATTTCACGCAGCCATATCGAGCACGTCGCGCTGTGCGTAGTATTCCTCTTCTGCTTTAATTGGCGTGATGTATCCAATGGGCTCAAGCAGGCGGCGATTGTTGACCCCGTCGACCCATTTGAGTGTTGCGCATTCGACAACATCGGCAGATTTCCATGGCCCTAATCTTTGAATGGCTTTGGCTTTGATCAGGCCGTTGATCGTCTCAGCGAGGGCATTGTCATACGAGTCCCCCGCGCTGCCGACCGATGGCTCGATCCTGCCTTCGGCCAGACGTTCGGTGTAGCAAATGGACAATATTGCCCACCGCGATCGGAGTGGTGAACCAAGCCACCCCTCTGATCGGGCCGTCGATCATGCAGGGCTTGTTCCAGTGCATCAAGGACAAAGTCCATTTTTGCAGACTGCGAGGCCCGCCAGCTGACGATGCGGTCAGCAAACATGTCGATGACGAAGGCCACATAGACAAAGTCGCTGATCCAGAGCAGGTTTGGTGCAGCGGCCGGGAACACGTGAGTCAGCTTGTCACGTGGACAGGGTGATGACGTGTCGAGAACCGTTGTTTTGATTACCTTTCCACGTACGGCACTCTGGATACATATCTGTCTCATGAGACGTTTCACCGTGAGCGAACCACTTCAAAGCCCTCACGCTTGAGCTTATGCCACGCCTTGCGGACGCCGTAGACTTGGTAAGTCTCATCCCAGATCTTTTTGATCTCCGGGCGCAGCTGTGTATCCCGCTGATGCCGGGTTGAGGCTTTGGTCGGATCGGCTTGGCAAGCCAAGCGATGATAATATGTTGACGGCGCGATCGGCAGAACCCTGCAGATCGAGATCGACGCCACAAACAATGCGCTGATCGTCAATGAAGGCGATTATCGCTTCAGTGGGCGGTCGAGTTCCGCCTGCGCAAAATATGCACACACCTTGCGGAGGATCTCGTTGGCTTGGCGTAACTCGCGAACCTCATGTTCAAGTGCCTTCATCCGGTCCCGTTCCTAGGTCGTGACACCGTCGCGCATGCCACTGTCTTTTTCGGCCAGCTTGACCTATTCGCGCAGGGTCTGGGGAATACAGCCAACCCTGGGTACAATGCCCGCAATCGCGCCCGCCTGCGTTTCGTATGAGACTTGATGCTCAAACACCATCCGGACCGCACGTGCGCAAACCTCAGGCGAGTAGCGATTGGCCATTTTGCTTTTCGTCATAACCATCATCCTTACTTAAGTTGATGATCTCTGACAAACACGGGGCGATTCATATGCGTGTTTCAATGAAGTCAAATTCCTAAGGTGGAGATCCTATTAAAATCTTGACTTTTGGCTGTTAAGAGTGCGTTTCTCGACGTGATTTTTCAAACGGTTTTAAATCATTGAAAGCGCCTCGCGTTTGGTTCGATCTATATCCTGCCTCGCAGAAGACGTTCCAACATTCGTCTGGGGCAGATTTCGGTGAGTGCGTCAAACCCTTGGTCGAATGGTCTTAGCTCAATTCTGCGCAGGCGGGCTTTGGGGTTTGAGCATGCCATCTCGACAGGATTGAGGGCTGGCGAATACGATGGCAGATAAAAGAGCCAGCGTCCAACGTCGCGCATCGCTGACGCCGCGGCCCGAGCGTAATCGCTGGTCTGGCTGTCGCAAATGACCACAGTGGAACAGTTCCGGTTTGATATCGCTATCTTTGATAGCATTTACAGCACCAAAGGGGACTAACAATGGGACCGAAACGGGCGGACGAGCTTCGCTTGGACGTGGCACGTATTGCGCTGACGAGCGGGCTGATGTGGAAACAGGTGGCCGATGATCTGGGCGTTGGGATGTCGACGCTGAATAAATAGATCACAGCGCATCCAAACACTGACGTGATATCAAAAGAGGAATTAAGCCTCTCCTATCAGAATGACCGGCTGTGACGTGAGAACCGCACTCTTTAAGGAGGAAAGGAACGTGCTAGGTTTGCGCCGTTTGGTAATCGATCCTGTGGATTGATTTTAGGCGATAACGCCACCAGCGTCTTTGCGAGCCAAAAACCGTCAGGTTTAGATTCATCGAAGAACACCGATCTGAATTTTCCATCGATCGGATGTGTCGTGTTATGGCAGTCGATCCACGCGGTTTTTGAGTATTTCGCCAGCGCCCGTTCAGTCGCAAACAGCGATCTGATTTGATGACGTTGGCGCACATCAAACAACGGTCTCGTCTCAGTCTTGGCAGCTTCGGCAGGCCTTGGATGACCGAAGAACTGAAGGAGATCGCTCTGAACGTTGGTCACCGTCGTGTGGGACGTCCGTTGCGCCAGAACAGCATATCCGTTGTCAGAACCCGCAAAACACAAGGTAACTACGGACAGCAATCGCAAGTTCAAGATTGCGCCAAACCTGTTGGATCGCGATTTTAGCGCTGACGCTTCAAACCAAAAAAATGTTCTGGTGAAATCAGTTACCTCTGCACGCGTGACGGATGGCTGTACCTGCCTGTCATCCTCGACCTGCATTCGAGACGCGTCGTTGGTTGGGCCGTCAGTAACCGCATGAAGCGCGATCTGGCAATTAGGGCGCTGGAGATGGCGATCGCATTCTGCTCACCGCCGAAAGACTGCACTCATCACACCGATCGTGGGTCGCAATATTGTACCCACGACTACTAGAAGATCATACGCCAGAATGGCTTTAACGTGTCCATGAGTGGCAAAGGCAAGTGTTACGAGTTCAAAGATGGTCTGCGAAGCAGATCAGATGATCTGGCGACTGTCATGGGAAACGCGGCGGCAGGCTGAGATCACCATCTTCGAATACATCAACGGCTCCTACAATCTGCGACGCCGCCACTCAGCACTCCGCTGGAAAAGCCCAGCCACTTTCGAAAGGAAAGTGGCCTAAACGAGCATCAGGAGCTGCACAAAAACGCGACAGGTCCACATTGCTTGGCTGCAATGCCAAAGCGGGACCGTTTGTGACATAAGTAAAAAAATTTTGGCCATTGCGGCCGTGATGATCCACCGCGCGATCAATTGCTGTGGGACACGCCTGCAATGACGGTCTGTGTTTCCCATGCTCCAAACGGAACCTCCATTTCCAAGTATTTTCCGCATAAACTGCGTCCGCATGTGGCGGATCATTTTGGTTTTCACGGATGTCTCGCCAATAAAAACGAGGCGATCAGGATGCTGTCGCATGGCTGCAAGAGGGTATCTGAGCCAGTTTCCACGTCGCTTTTTCACACCGACGCGCCGGTGCGCGGTGGCAACTAGCGACTTTTTTGTCGCTGTATTCGAGCTTGTTTAGAAATCGGCCAATGGAGACCACCAAAACCTCCAAGCGCGACGCCCCTGCGCGGCCGCTCAAACCGTCTGTAATATGGTTCTGAAACCACGCTCAAAGCGCCATCGGTGATGCTACTGGCATGATCTATCCCCTAAAAAAGGGGGACGCACAAAAGCATGATAATAGACATCGCGTTGGTTCGACATGTACGACAGACGCTTT
>JAQXDR010000120.1 GCA_029251265.1 Pseudoprimorskyibacter sp.
CACGGCATATTGACCCCCGACGAGGCCTACGAAAGCAAAACAGAGCAACTGAGATTAGCAGCCTAAATGAACCCCTGATCCATCTTAACAACGCTGCAAACTGGTCGAAAAAACAGGACCACCTCTAACCTTGGCACCTTCCTACAGCGCGAAGACTTGCCCAAAGAGATCGCCGACTGGTCGCTGACAAGTCTGCAAACGAGGTTGATAAAAACGGGCGCAAGGGTCGTCCGACATGCCCGCAAGATCACGTTCCAGCTTGCTGAAGTTGCGGTCAGCGGAGATTTGTTCAGTCGCATTCTTGAGGCTATACATCTACTGCGCGAACCACCGGTTCCCGAATGACAACATCGTCAATGAAAAAACTGGGACAAAAGTGGCTCGACTGGTCTATCCACACGGGGTCGAGCAGACCAATATCCGGTCACCCTCGCCGCCGAGATCAGCAATCTTGCTCAGTTCGCGCGTCAGATGCCCGAACAACAGCACCATGGGTCCAAGCGGCTTGATAGGAGCGCAGAATAGCGGCAAGGTGGGCGGGAATATGTTCTACTTGGGGAATTTCAGCTACAGGTGAACACTACAGTGAAGGTGGCGCATGCAGGACGACCAGAAAGCTATTATATGTATGCGATGGGGCACTTTATTTCCCGCCGTTTATGTAAATATATTGTACAGCGCTGTCAAAACGCACCTGTCACCCCCATTCCGGTTTATCTGCTTTACAGATGAACCGAGCGGGCTGCACCCGGACATTGAAGTTCGCCCAATCCCGGATCTTGGATTGCCGCAACAGGCTTGGGCGACGGGTGCCTAGCCGAAAATTGGTGTTTTTGCAAAAGAGGCCTTTGATTTCGAGGGGCGCGCTTTGTTTATTGATCTTGATACGATGATAAACGGTGATCTTGCGCCGTTTTTCGACGACAAAGACACGTTCCAAGCAATTGGCCCAAAGTCGTGGACCAAGCGACGTGGAAAACATCCTGCGGTTTATCGTTGGCTCAAACCCAAAATTCGAGCGTTGGAGCACAAGTTGGGATTGGCGCCACCGCCGCTGCCGAGCACCGGCAAGCATATGGAAATTGCTCCGACGAATATGGGAACCGGAATTTTTGCCTTTGATATCGGGGCACATACTGACATCGTGCATGCTTTGTGTTTGGACGTTCCTCGCGCGCTGCGTTTATATCGTAACGAACAACATTTTGTGCAGAACCATCTGAAAGACTGGCAGGGTTGGCCGGACAAAACGATTTGTAGCGTCAAATACCATTTGCGACGCCCCATATGGCAGAGCTTTTTCAGGCATCCGATGCCGCCGCCGAGCTGGGCTCCGATTGTGGCATTTCACGGGGATCCACGGCCCATGGATATGGCCATGAACCGCGTATCAAGGTTACGCGAGTTTCCAAATATGTGGATAGGGCGCGTCGCTTGGTTTTGTGACTATTGGGACAAGCATTCTGGCGGATCTCACACTAAGGTAGACGGGCATTCGAAGGTGAATTGATGTTCAATACTGGCAACGCGACCGCTCCCTTTTGCGATTAAGGGAACAGCCAGCCAAATCCATCAGAATTTTCGCTATAAAATAACACCCAAAGAATTTAATAAGAATAGCAACTAACTGCATCACCATACACTCCCATAGCGGGGCTGCTAGTAATATAGCTGTGTCCGCCGGGTGAAGGCGCTCTAGCGTGGCGTTTGCACGCCAGTTATCCTGCTTGGGCAGCATAATGCCAGGGCGTGAGTTCGTTGAGACGTGTGATTTTGTGGTCGTCGATTTGGCCTGGGACTCATGTCAGCCAAGCCTGCGGATCAACGTTATTGAGCTTGGCGGTTTCGATGAGGGTGTAGGCAATAGCCATGGCTTTGCCGCCACCTTGAGAACCCGCGAACATCCAGTTTTTCCTGCCAATGGCCACCGGCTTGACGGCGCGTCCGGCGGTGTTGTTGTCCACATCCACGAGGCCATATCTCAAGATATGGATGCGCCTTTGGCGGGCCATGCGCCCGATCAAATCGGCGAGTGGCTCCAATAACGCCGTTGCACGACCCACCCAATCGGACATGGTCGAACGGTCTAGATCAACGCCGTCATGGGCATAGATCTGTGACTGCCGATAGAGCGGCAAATGATCCGCATATTTGCTGACCAAAACATGGGCCAAAAGGCCTGGTCCCGGTCTACCGGGTTCAATCGAGCGAGAGGGCAGTGGTGATTGCACGATGGCTTCGCAGCACGTGCAGGCTTTGCGCGGTTGTATGATGCGATTTACAACAAATCGGCCTGGAACATATTCCAGTTCCTCGGTCACATCTTTGCCCAACGTTTTGAGATGACCATCGCAGCGGCCACAATCATCGCCAGGCGACAGCACTTCGTCATGCCGATCCCGATGGTCCGGCAATGGCTTGCTGCTGTGCTGGCGGGGTGTTTTGGATTTGACGACAGGTTTGGCATGATCCTCGG
>JAQXDR010000122.1 GCA_029251265.1 Pseudoprimorskyibacter sp.
CACGGCATATTGACCCCCGACGAGGCCTACGAAAGCAAAACAGAGCAACTGAGATTAGCAGCCTAAATGAACCCCTGATCCATCTTAACAACGCTGCAAACTGGTCGAAAAAACAGGACAACCTCTCCAGAGCGACCAGACCAAACGGATACCTTCGCTTCGGCTTCAGTTACGAACCAATCCGTTCGCACTTGAACGCTTCTACCGGTCCGCCCCCAGTCCCTGACGATGCCAAAATCCCCGAAGAACCATAGGACGATCTCTAGCCGATAAAACCGATATTGGTTGGCTTCGTGGTTGCAACCAGAAGGGGGCTGGAAATGCCCAACTGTAAAGCCGAGCGCAAGGCAGTCAGTTTTCAGCGAAAAAAAGTTTTACGCATAAAGTTTGCTGAACTAACCATAAAGCTACACGAGGCGAGGTTTGGATGTTTGAGCTCGTGAAAATAACCGGCACAGAGGAATATTCTACAAATATCTGACTTGGCGCAACAAACAGCAAAATAGCATCACGCGACCAAGTCACCTTTACAGGGTCGCCAATTATCAGTGAGGTGAACAAAATCGCGATCGACATCTTCGATACTGTGGCAGGTCTCAGGGCTATTCCATGTATTTTGGTGACGCGAGATGACGTTGTCATTGCAGGAAAACTGCACTTATATTTCGTCTGTGGTCATGCAATCTGGTCCTCCTCCGCCAATGGACACACGACAATGTTTGCCGAGGACATGTCTACGAAGTGCATATAAGAGTCTGCCTGCAAAATAAGGAGGATAGTGACGTTTTCCAGATACAACGGGGGCGAAAACGACGAAAAATATGAATTTTTGTGCCAACGTACAGTCAACGGTCAAAAACGGCGCCGATAGCCCCAGTCCTTTGTCGACCATCACTGACTTGCCAAAAAACGAAAGTCACACCATTTTCCGGATCACGGGGGGGCGTTAACCATGTCACAGATAACAGTGTTTGAAGCACAACGCATTGTCACCTTGGATGATACATGTCCCAGCGCATCTCATGTGGCCGTCCGCAACGGACGTATCCTTGCCATCGGGGGACCAGACTGCGCTGATCCATGGGGATCTGTCCAACATGACACCCAGCTTGCAGACACAATCTTGACCCCGGGTTTTGTCGAGGGGCACGCCCATATGATGGCGGGATCAATCTGGCGTTTTGCCTATGCTGGCTACCATGACAGGATCGACCCGGACGGTGTTCTATGGCATGGCCGCACGACGATTGAGGCGGTCATATCGGGACTGCGCGATCACCTGAGCGTGTTGCCGCCCCAAGAGCCTTTGGTCGCATGGGGATTTGACCCGATTTTCTTACCGACAGAGCGGCTGAACCGGTCTCATCTGGACGCTATTTGCACAGACCGGCCAATTGCTGTGCTCTTTTCAAACTTTCATCTGATGTGCGTGAACTCAGCGGCACTGGCCATGGTCGGTTACGATGCCGACACGCCTCTCGACGGTGTCGTCAAAGGCCGTGATGGCCTGCCTACGGGCGAATTGCAGGAAATGGCGGCCATGTATCCCATCCTGCGGCGCCTTGGCGTGGATTTCCGCACGCTTAGCCAGAGTGCATCGGCCATCCGCAGCTACGCCAAGGTTGCACAGCGTGCCGGGGTCACCACGATCACGGATCTTTACTCGTCGCTCACAGACGAGGATCTGGACGTCATGCTGGATGTGACAGGAGACCCGGATTTCCCCCTTCGCATTGTACCTGCTATCGGCGCGGCCGGATCCCCCGCAGATGTTGCAGATCGTGCCCTGGCTTTGCGAACACACAGCACAGACAAACTGCGTCTTGGCGCCGTCAAGCTTATGACTGACGGGTCGATCCAAGGATGGACAGCACGGGTCCTTTGGCCGGGTTATGTCGAGGGCCAGCCAAATGGGCTATGGAATACCAGCCCCGCCGAAATCCGCGCGCTAGCGATGGAGATGCAGGCGCGCGGCGTTCAGATGCACATACACGTAAACGGAGACGAGGCCGCACAGGTTAGCATCGAAGCAATCTCAGAGGCGGCAAAAGCCCATCCATGGCGCGATGCACGCCATGTTCTCCAACATTGTCAGATGATGACGCCAGCTATGTTTAACCGGTGCGCAGAACTGGGAATTTGTACGAATGTCTTTGCAAATCACATCTGGTATTTCGGCGATCAGCATGTCTCACGCACCCTTGGGCCTGATCGGGCAGCCCGCATGGACGACTGCCGATCGGCCCTTGATGCGGGCGTGACGCTTGCGATCCACTCGGACGCGCCGGTCACGCCATTGGGACCTTTGTTCACCGCATGGGCCGCGGTTAATCGTCAAACTATGACGGGGCGCGTTCTTGGCCCTAATCAATGCATAACGGTGCCCGAAGCCCTGGCGGCGATCACGCTTGGCGCCGCGCGTACCCTGCACCTGGATCATGAAATAGGAAGCATCAGCGTCGGGAAACGCGCTGATTTCGCCATTCTGGGTCAGGATCCCACAAAAGTAGCACCCGAAGCCCTGCGGGATGTCCCGGTGCTTGGCACAGTGTCAGGTGGTCAGGTCCACCTGCTATGAACACATCATTACCGATGACGGTGATTGGTGGCTATCTTGGCGCAGGGAAAACCACCCTGATCAACCGCCTGCTATCGGAACCGCATGGGCTGCGTTTGTTGGTCATGGTGAACGATTTCGGTGCAATCAATATTGATGCATCGCTTTTGGCCAACGCCAGTCAGGACACAATGACACTGACCAACGGCTGCGTATGCTGCACCATGGGCGCCGACTTGTTCCAAGCGATCGGATCTGTGCTTGATCGTCCTGATCGCCCTGATCACCTCGTCATCGAGGCAAGCGGAATAGCCGATCCCGGCCGCATCGCAGCGCTCGCCTTGGCGGAACCCGACCTTAGTTACGCGGGCGTAGTCACCGTGGTGCATGCGCGCGAATGGCCGCACCTTGTGAATGATCCCCAGATAGGCGCACAATTACGCGGACAGGTCGACGCCGCAGATCTGGTCGCACTGTCGCACAGCCATCTTGCAGATATCACAACGCCTGACCTACCGTCGCCGCACGTGATGCTGCACCAATTAGACACACTGGCGCCAGTCATTCTGGGATCAACAACCGCCAAGCTGCGACAACCTGAAGTCCACGGACATGCCAAGTTTTACAGCTGGTCAACGCGCAAAAGCCCAATTTGGGACCGGCACTCCGTGACGGCACATTTGCAAGCGCGCCCCAAGGGCCTTTATCGTGTAAAGGGGTTTTTGCCGACCGCTGTGGGCACTTTGGAGGTACAGGTCGTTGGTCGCCAGATCCAAATCACGCCGGCCACCCCACCCTGTCCGATCGGTCTGGTCGCAATTGGGATCGCAAACCAGGTGAACGAGACAGAAACAGAGGCTTGGTGGTCAGCCAGCTTGACTGACCTGCCCAGAGCCAGCAGAAGCTAAGCCGACGGGCGCGATGATAGACGGCATCTGGTCAAGCTGCAAAGATGGCCCTGACAAACCTGAAACTCCTCACAGGAATGCTGTACCCAAGCTATCTAAGACGCCCCTGCGGCAGCACGTTCGTGGATCAAAATGACAGTGACAGCCACGCGGGATGTTTGTACGCCAGATCATACAAGGTGCCGCACCCAGTCCTGCCATGAGACGGCGTGACAGAAGCTTTAAATGTCTTCTGTCAGGCGCGCCACGTAACGGGCCATTGTATCGACCTCAAGGTTTACCTGATCGCCGATGGCCACAGTGCCCCATGTTGTCACATCTTTGGTGTGGGGAATAAAATTGATGCCAAACACTGCGCCTTCAACCTCGTTCACCGTCAATGATGTCCCATTCAGAGCAACCGACCCTTTTGGCGCGATGAACCGGGCAAGGCCATCGGGCGCCCTTAGCTGAACACGTGTACTGTCACCTTCATCTTTCAAAGAAACGACTTCGGCGAGGCCATCCACATGTCCCGACACGATATGGCCGCCCAATTCATCCCCGACCCTAAGAGCACGTTCAAGATTGATCCGCGTGCCCTTGGCCCATGTTCCCAGGTTGGTTTTGTCCAGAGTCTCGGCGCTTATGTCGACTTCAAACCACCCGTCAGACAGAGCGACAACTGTCAAACATGCACCATCGCACGCAATCGACGCGCCGATGTCTATACCCGATGTATCATAGTGCGTTGCAATGCGGGCGAGCAGATCACCACGCTTTTCCAGCGCAATTACTTCCCCCATATCGGTGACAATGCCTGTAAACATGTGCAAACTCCTCACGATGCGTATGGCGCAGTGATAAACTGCGGTCACAAGTGGGTGCAACCATGTCAAGCCGACACTTTTTGTTTCTTCAAGGTCCGCACGGCCCGTTTTTCACGCAGCTTGCCTCTAGATTACGGGCCGCAGGACATCACACATGGCGTGTAGGGTTCAATGGGGGGGATCGTATTTTTTGGCCGGGGTCGGATTATATTCCGCATCGCGATAACAGTGCTTCGTGGGGTACGCATCTCGACTTGATTCTATCCACGCATCGGATCACGGATCTTGTACTTTATGGCGATGCACGTCCCCATCACGCAGAAGCCCTGCGTAAAGCCCGCGCGGCTGGATTGCGCACCCATATTTTTGAAGAAGGCTATCTGCGCCCGCATTGGATCACTTACGAGCGACACGGAAGCAACGCAAACTCTCGCCTTATGCACACGTCAGCACATGACGCTTCACACATACCACGACCGCAATCGCCACCGGACCGATGGGGCGACACCCGCCAGCACATCTTTTATGGGGCCTGCTATCATCTGTGCGTCGCTTTGAGCTCTGGCTATCCCGAATTTCGATCACATAGAAATATTTCTGTTTGGACAGAGGCCGCACTCAATATACGTCGCTTGGTCATGCTGCCGCTCACGCGGTCGCGAAGAACGATTGACACCCACCGCGTGCGACGCCTACAGCGCCCGTTTCATGTGGTGCTCCTACAGCTGGCACATGATGCCAATTTTCGCGCTCATTCATCATTTTCCAGCCAACATCATCTGATTGATCACATCGCGGCAGGCTTTGCGAAATCAGCACCGAAACAGCATGTATTGGTCTTTAAATGCCATCCGTTCGAAGATGGCAGGGAAAACCTTCGCCGTGCGGTGACCCGTGCAAAACACCGCTACGCTCTGCATGGAAGGGTCTATTTGATCACAGGAGGAAAACTTGCACCATTGCTGGACGAGGCGTTGACGGCAGTGACGGTGAATTCAACGGCAGGTCATCAAGCCCTGTGGCGCGGCATGCCGCTCTGTGCATTGGGACAGGCCGTCTATAAACGACCCGGTTTAGCGTCATCGCAACCAATTGACGCTTTTTTTGCAGACCCCCAACCACCGGATCCGGAAACCTACAATGCTTTTCGAACCTTGATGCTTCAGACCAGTCAAATACAGGGTAGCTTTTATTCAACAAAGGGTCGGAACCGTCTGTTGGGGCATATCATCAAAACCATGATAACGGACCTTGACCCATATAATTCGCCGAATGCCGAAGATACCGAGTCTGCCCGGCCACAGTCGACCCAAATTTCTTATGATTGACTAGGCTGGCCAGACAGTTTTCGTTAAAGTTGTGCTAAAAACGAAAAGGTCCGCGAGAGGCCAAGGAGGCAGATATGCAGATCCAGAGGTCGCGCTATATCAAACTGGCGGCAGCCGCCGTTTTGATGTGCGCATTGGCAGCTTGCGAGGTACCCCGTGGGGGACCAAACATCACAGAGTTGCTATCATCCGCCGATACCGAAGGAGACAATGCGCATATTGTGGCAGTGGATGCGCGTGTAACAAAGATTACAAATTCTCCCGTGGCTCTGGGATTTTCCCAGACACTGCGATCTGCGGGTACGCTTGGTACGGATATGATCCGACCGGGCGATCGACTGGGCATAACAATTTGGGAAAATGTCCAGGACGGTTTGCTGAGCCCCCCCACTGCCAATGTCCAAGTCCTTGATGAAGTGCAGGTCGACAACGAAGGCCTTATCTTTGTTCCCTATTTAGGAAGACTGCACGCGGCTGGAAAAACGCCTGAACAACTGCGTCGTTTGCTAACGCGACGTCTTGGCGAAAAAACACCCGACCCACAGGTGGAACTCAGACGCTTTGCTGGCGATGGAGCCACCGTGTCGGTGACTGGCGGTGTTGGTGCTCAAGGCGTCTATCCAATTGACCGATCGACCCGAACCCTTGCAGCCATGTTGGCACGATCAGGCGGTATCGCTTTTGACCCAGAGGCTGCTCAGGTATCTGTCTTGCGCGGACACGAGACAGGACGGGTCTGGTATAGTGATCTGGTCACACAGCCCGGATTGGACATCGCATTGCGCAATAATGACAAAGTTTTTGTTGAGCAAGATCGTCGTAATTTCAGCGTACTTGGCGCCACGGGTCGTCAGGACAATGTGGATTTTGACACGCCCGTGATTACCGCTGTTGAAGCCCTCGCTAAGGTGGGCGGTCTGTCTCTCGGTGCCGCTGACCCAAAAGGTGTGTTTGTACTGCGCTCAGAACCGTCAGAAATTGCCAAGCAGGTTTTGGGGCGTAGTGATTCAATCGGACCGCAACAGATGATCTATGTATTGGACCTGACCGTTCCATTGGGACTTTTTCATGCGCGAAACTTTACCATCCGTGACGGTGATACAATCTATGTAACCGAGGCCCCTGCCACCCAATGGAGCAAATCAATCTCGATACTAACAGGCTCGCTTGGTGCGGTATCTTCCGTAAACACACTCACGGATGGAGGATGACGCGCCGCGCACGATTTATATAACAACTCTAGGTCAGTGGCGTCAGCGCGCTTTGCTTCGGGCTGCAGGCTATGAGCCAAGGTTTGGATGGCCAAAATCTGGCAGCTTGATAGCTGCATGGGGACAAGGCCGATATGCCAAACGCGCGCAGAGGCTCGCCAAGCTCTGCGGTGGACAGGTTGTTGTTTTCGAAGACGCGCCACTGCGTGGATTGTTTCCAAAAGACGCGTTCGCTGTTGGGGTAATCGCAGATGATCTGGGCGTTCATTTTGATGCAAGTCGTCCAAGCCGCGTTGAAAGAATTCTGACCTCGGACGCGATTGAACAGCCAGAGCTTCGGACACGGGCCGCGGCCGCACTACAAAGCGTGATGGATCAACAGATAACCAAATACGCGGCCTTTGACCCAGCCCAACCTGCACCCGATGCCGGTTATGTGTTGGTTGTTGATCAGGTTCGTGGGGATGCCTCAGCACCAGATCCAACCCGGTTTGAGGCTATGCTTTGCGCAGCGCGAGCGTGGTATCCCGATCACCGTGTCATGATCAAAAGCCATCCTGAAACGAAAAATGGACAGCGCAGAGGTCATTTTTCAGCCCAAGACGGCGAATTGTTGGGTGACGACTTGTCTCCTTGGTCTTTGCTGAAGCGTGCTCGTGCTGTGTTCACCGTCTCCTCTCAGCTAGGGCTAGAGGCAATTTTTGCTGGTCATAAACCACATGTTTTCGGCACACCGATCTATGCAGGATGGGGGCTGACATCCGATCACGGTCCCCCATTGCCTCACAGAACCACAAAATTGACGCCCTTAGATCTTTTTACAGGTCTTTATATAATTGCCCCATCATGGATTGATCCGGCAACCGGCGGACGCGCCACTTTAGAAGATACAATCGCACTTTTGGTAGCCCTGCGAAGAGGTTGGCTAGAGGACCGCAACGGCTGGGTTATCTTGGGCGCAAGCCGGTGGAAGCGGGGTTGGATGCGCCGCCATTTTGGCCAGTTTGCGCCGGTCCACTTTTCTGCAGATGTCTCTTCCAAGACACCCCGCATGGCTTGGGGTGAGCGGGCCAAGGCCCCCGTTACGGTCGAGGATGGTTTTATCAGATCGCGGGGATTGGGTGCCAAACTGATACCTCCACAATCGCTCTGTCTTGATGACCTTGGCATACATTATAACGCCGATAGCCCCTCACGATTGGAACAGCTTATTGCGGCCAGCCCGACCTTGCCACAAGACGCGTTGGATCGTGCGTCCTGTTTACGCCAACGGTTGGTAACGCAAAGGCATAACAAATATGGGCTTGGCGGATCGCGACCCGTTTTACCAGAAGGGCAGACGATACTTGTTCTGGGGCAGGTGGCGGATGATGCCTCTGTGCGCTGCGGGGCACCCGGCCTGAGCGATTATCACACGCTGAAAGCCGCGCGCATGGCGCATCCACAAGCGGCGCTTCTCTATAAACCACATCCCGATGTCAGTGCCGGGCTACGACCCGGCTGCCCCGAAGCCCTGCCCTTAGCCGATCAGGTGCTCAAAACGGCAGAAAGCAACTGGCTGCTGAAGCAGGTCGATGAGGTCTGGACACTTACCTCTCTTGGTGGGTTCGAGGCGCTGGTTCATGGCACTCCGGTGACGTGCCTTGGTCGCCCGTTTTATGCCGGTTGGGGCCTGACCCGCGATCTGGGACCTTCCTGCCCGCGTCGACGTTCCGGCATTACCTTGGACGGTCTTATCCACGCGGCCCTGATCGACTACCCACGCTACTGGGATCCAGTTACGGGAACGAGTTGTCCGGTCGAGGTGCTTTTGTCCCGCTTGGAAAATGATCAGATACCGACCAGTAAATTCGTCTGGTTGGGGACAACATGCCAAACCATTTGGAAAAAGGTCAAAAACTTCGGTACGTCCTGAGCGACTGTCGAACGTATTATTTCGGGTTCAGGACAAAACTAAAGCCGAGCTGAGCAGCGCGATGCCGGTGAGGACAAGGCAACCACACATTAGAAGTACCGGAGCCGTCTGCAACGGTTCCTTCAGTCTGTGGCAACTACCACATTTCTGACCAAAGATTCTCATGCGATGGCCGCAGCCAACGCATTTAAAAAACCTAAATGCCATTTTTTCTCAACCTAATCAAAAACGTCGATCAAACAAAATATATAGCGGGAGTCGATCTATAAAAAATTCCACTATGTCAAATTATTTTGGCACTCGAATATGGGGTTTTCGGCCTGCTGGCCGAGAATGCTGCAAATTTGTAAATCCCGCCCATTTTTTTAGCAAAATAAGGATTCTGCAGCCTATTGATCCAGGAAACTGCGTAATTTTCTACTTCTGCTCGGATGTTTTAGCTTACGAAGCGCTTTAGCCTCGATCTGACGAATACGCTCGCGCGTCACGCTAAATTGTTGACCGACTTCCTCTAGGGTATGGTCGGTGTTCATGCCAATGCCAAACCGCATACGGAGCACCCGTTCTTCGCGTGGGGTCAGGCTTGAGAGGACACGAGTTGTGGTTTCCCGCAGGTTATCCTGAATCGCGGCATCCAAAGGCAGAACGGCGTTCTTGTCTTCAATAAAATCACCCAGCTGGCTGTCTTCCTCGTCCCCGATCGGGGTTTCAAGGCTGATCGGCTCTTTGGCAATCTTCATCACCTTGCGCACTTTTTCGAGCGGCATCTGCAGCTTTTCTGCCAATTCTTCCGGAGTGGGCTCGCGACCAATCTCGTGCAGCATCTGCCGTCCGGTCCGAACCAGTTTGTTGATGGTTTCGATCATGTGCACAGGAATACGGATTGTACGTGCCTGATCTGCAATTGACCGCGTAATCGCCTGCCGTATCCACCACGTTGCATAGGTCGAGAATTTATAACCGCGTCTATATTCAAACTTATCCACAGCCTTCATCAGGCCAATGTTGCCCTCTTGGATCAAGTCCAGGAACTGCAAGCCACGGTTCGTGTATTTTTTGGCAATCGAAATAACGAGACGCAGGTTCGCCTCGACCATTTCTTTTTTGGCCTGGCGCGCTTCTTTCTCGCCTTTTTGCACTTGGTTCACGATGCGACGGAACTCGCCAATATCCAAACCGACATATTGACCGACCTGCGCCATGTCGGCGCGCAAATCCTCTGCCTTTGCGCGTGAGCGTTCGTTGAACATTTGCCAGCCACGGCCAGGGCGTTCGGCCATGTCATCCAACCAGTTTGGGTCCAGCTCTCTTCCGCGGTACGCTTCAACAAATTCTCGGCGGTTTATTCGGGCCTGATCGGCCAGTTTCACCATGGCGCTGTCAATCGACATGATGCGCTTGTTGATACCGTAAAGCTGATCGATCAAGGCTTCGATCCGGTTATTATGCAGATGCAGCTCGTTCACCAGTTCGACAATTTCCGACCGCAGTTTCTGATAGCGCCCTTCATCATCAGTCGTGAACGATCCATCCTCATTCAAAGTCGCAGAAATCCGCAGATCCTGCATTTCCGATAGCTCTTCGTAGTCCCGCGCAATGATGTTCAGCGTTTCCAAAACCCTTGGCTTCAGAGCAGCTTCCATAGCGGCCAAAGACATGTTTGCCTGCTCATCTTCGTCGTCGTCATCTTCGACTGAAATCGGATTACCATCTGCATCCAACTCTGGCTCGGCTGGTTTTACAGGCCGGACTCCCTGAACGCCTGTGGTATCCACTACCGGTGCTTCCGGTGCCCCGTCTTCACCCAGTTGGTCACCGAATGTTGTTTCAAGATCGATCACATCCCGTAACAAAATGTCTTCGGTCAAAAGTTCCTCGTGCCAGATCGTAATCGCTTGAAAGGTCAGTGGACTTTCGCACAGGCCCGCAATCATCGTATTGCGGCCGGCCTCGATCCGCTTAGCGATTGCAATCTCACCTTCGCGACTGAGAAGCTCAACACTGCCCATCTCGCGCAGATACATGCGCACAGGGTCATCAGTACGATCTAGTTTTTCAGCGGTACCCGTCGAAAGGGCGATCTCGCCCTTTTCTTTCGCCCGCACAATGTCGGTTGATCCTTTGGCGTCATCGTCCTCGCCTTCTTCATCATCCTCAGTGATCTGGATCCCCATTTCACTAAGCATAGACATAACGTCTTCGATCTGGTCCGAAGACACCTGATCTGGCGGCAAAACCTGATTCAGCTGGTCGTAGGTGATGTATCCACGGTCCCGCGCTTCAGCGATCATTTTTTTGACAGCAGTCTGGCTCATATCCAGGCTGATTTCGTCGTCACGCTCTTCGGTTTTGGTGTCGTCAGTATCCTTGGCGGCCATTCAGAGGTCTCCTTGGCGAGAGTCGGGCGATTCGGTTTCCGAATCAGAAGCGTTTATCTGATTCGCGTTCCTGTTTCGACTACGAAGTTCTACAATACAATGTACTTGGCGCATCAACGTCGTTTGTTAAAGTTTATAGATTGCATAAGAGCATCTAATTCTTGACGCGCCTCTTTGTCGATATGGGCTCCGTTTGGGCCCAGTTCAAATTCTACAGCGTTATCCTGTGAAGGACGTTCAGCCCGGTTTCGGGCGGCGGCGGCTTGGCTTAGTCGCCAAGTTAGCCGTTCATCTGGGTCAGCGGTCAGGTCTTCGACGGCCTCGGCAACTTCGGCCCTGACACCGGCTGCAGCCTCTAATTTAGCCAATTCTTCAGTTACAGTCAGCTTTGCCAGTTCGGTCTGGCCGGGTGTACGCACACACGGTACGATCGCCACATGGCGCGCGGACAACAGTGTTTCAAGGGCGTGCCCCCCAATTTCTGCCGCAACTGTGGCTGCGATATCATCACTATGGGCCGCATGAGCCCGTAAAAGCGCATCGCGGAGTTTTCCATGCTCCAAATCATCACAAGACAAACGTTCCAGATCCATCTCAAAATCAGGTAAAATATCTGGTGTACGCAGTATGGCGGCCAGAATCACCGCGACGCGCAAATGCCTCGTCACATCACCATCTCTGGCAAGCAAAGACGCCTTGGTTTCTGGCGAGGGAACAGCGGTTGTTTTATTGTAGGCTTTGCGTTTGGTGCGAAACAACCCAAATCGCAAATCACGCAGGCTTTGTTCATAGTTGCGCCGAAGCACAACATCCTGAATTTGCCCCGTCAGTCGTTGCAAATTGCGGTCAAGTGCCGCGCGCCGTTCGGGGCTGTCAAAAATCTTACCTGCGGTTTCGCGAGACCACAAAAGATCAACCATAGGCTGCGCTTTCTGGATCAGCTTTTCCATGGCACGCGTGCCGTGGGCGCGCAAGAAATCGTCCGGGTCCTGCCCATCAGGAAGAATTGCAAACCGCAAGCCTTTGCCTGCCACCATTCGCGGCAAAGCAAGGTCTATGACACGATGTGCGGCACGCAGACCGGCGCGGTCACCATCCAGTGCTATCACCGGCTCCTCGCCCATGCGCCAGAGCAATGCCAGATGATGTTCCGTCACGGCGGTTCCCAGCGGGGCAACAGCCCCACCAAAACCCGCCTGCGCAAGGGCGATAACATCCATGTAGCCTTCGGCGACAATGAGCGGAGCGCCTTTTCCCACGGCCTCTCGTGCTGGCGCGTGATGATAGAGCGTGCGCGATTTGTCAAAAAGCGGCGTCTCCGGCGAGTTCAGGTATTTAGCACCATCCGCAGGGTCCATTGCCCGACCGCCAAAGGCGATAATCCGTCCCCTCGGGTCCGAGATCGGGAACATGATGCGGTTTCGAAAGACGTCATAGGGCTTGCCACCACGGGTTGATGGCTTTGCCAGCCCTGCTTCGAGAATGAGGTCTGGCGAAATATCCTTGGCTATCAAATGATCCCAAAGATTTTGCCATCCGTCAGGTGCATATCCTATCCCGAAGCGCTCTATCGTCGCCTCATCCAGTCCCCGCTCGTCAAGGTAGGCGCGCGCATCTGCAGCCGCTGACGTGCGCAAGCCCATGGAAAAAAATTTCTGGGCAGCCGCCACGACATCAATCAATGTTGTCCGCTTTTCTGCCTTTTGTTGTGCCAGAGGATCACGTGCCGGCATTTTCAATCCGGCTTCGTTCGCCAAAAGTTCAATCGACTCCATAAAGCCGAGGTTTTCGGTTTTCATAACAAAACCGATTGCGTCGCCCTTTTCATGACAACCAAAGCAATAAAAGTAGCCTTTCCTGTCATCCACATGAAAACTGGCTGTTTTTTCTTGGTGAAACGGACATGGCGCCCACAAATCACCCTTGCCTTGATTGGACTTGCGTGTATCCCAAGTCACCTTGCGACCGACCACTTGGGCCAGGCTGGTGCGCTCGCGCAACTCTTCCAAGAATCCGGGTGGCAAACTCATAAGGTCATTGTCTCAGGTGGCGCAGCCAGAGTCGAGACCTTAAGCCCACTGACACATCGCTTAGGGCTTGGCCCTGCAAAGCCGTCCTATATGCCAATGGGACCCTTTTGATCTTGCATTCCCCAACCATGCCCTGCCCGTGTTGCTTTGTGGTCCCGAGAATAACAAGCATAGTGCCTACCGACCCAAATCAGTGCGCTTCACCATTCAGAGCAGCAGGCACACCGGTTACAACCCTTTGGTCCGATAGCTGTCTGCAACCCTCTCTATCGCGACAAGATAGGCTGCGATGCGCAGATCCGGGACATCCTCTCGGCCGTGCCACACCTCGCGCATGGACTGAAATGCCTGACGCATTGTGTCATCCAAGCCAGAGCGGACCAGCTCTAACTCGCCCGCGCCTCGCAGATATTTTGCCTTGAAATCGGCGCTTGGCGACCACCCCGGAACAACATCTGACAGCCGCTCCAACTCTTCTATGATCAACTGGTGGCGCGCTTCTTCTTGGCGGCGCTGCATGCGTCCAAATCGGATATGACTCAGATTTTTAACCCATTCAAAATAACTGACCGTCACACCGCCAGCATTGGCGTAAAGATCCGGGATGATCACGCATCCCCTTGCCCGCAAGACCTCGTCCGCACCCGCCGTCACAGGGCCATTCGCAGCCTCCACAATCATTTTGGCCTTAACGCGGTCGGCATTTGACAGGTTGATCACCCCCTCCATCGCAGCCGGTATCAAAATATCACAGTCTTGTTCCAGCATGGTGGCACCGTCTTCAACGAAAGCAGCACCTGGATAGTCTTTTACGCCACCATGCGACTGGATCCAGTCATGCACATTTGGAATGTCCAAACCATCAGGATCGTAGAGCGCACCATCGCGTTCGATCACTGAAATAACCTTGCATCCATCCTCTTCAGACAAAAAATTAGCAGCATGGTAGCCCACGTTGCCCAGCCCTTGCACAACAACGCGCTTACCCTCCAACGCCCCGCTCATCTGTGCAGAGGAAATGTCATGTGGATCCCGGAAAAATTCTTGCAAGGCGTATTGTACACCCCGACCGGTGGCCTCAACGCGGCCAGCAATACCTCCTGCATTCAGAGGCTTACCCGTCACACAGGCTTTGGCGTTGATATCGGTCGTGTTCATGCGGGCGTATTGATCGGCCATCCACGCCATTTCGCGTTGGCCTGTGCCCATATCCGGGGCCGGAACGTTTTGACTTGGGTGAATCAAATCACGTTTGGCCAGTTCGAAAGCAAACCGGCGCGTGATTTGTTCCAGCTCATGTTCATCCCATTGTCGCGGATCAATGCAAAGCCCCCCTTTGGACCCCCCAAATGGGGCCTGCACCAACGCACATTTATAGGTCATAAGGGCTGCAAGGGCCTCGACCTCGTCTTGATTGACGGACATCGCATAGCGAATGCCACCTTTGACCGGTTCCATATGCTCGGAATGCACCGAACGATAGCCTACAAAAGTCTGGATCTGCCCCCTAAGTCGCACCCCAAACCGGACAGTGTAGGTAGCATTACAAACCCGTATTTTTTCTTTTAAACCCGGTGTGAGATCCATCAGCGCTACGGCGCGATTGAACATTATATCAACGCTTTCACGAAATGACGGCTCGGATGATTGCAGCATTAGTCTGACCTTTTTTTGATTGATTCCTCGACTCACCACGAATGTTGGAACCTCGGGCAGACTGTATGACGAACTGTTTTAGAGTTCTAATCACGATTAAAAATTAATCAGATACGGCCTTCACGGCGCAAAATATACAATGCGATCTGATCCGCCATAAATTTCCCCTGCGATCCAGGTGTCACCCCGCCCACGGCAATCCGACGGCCCCACTGCCACCAAAGCCCGGGATGCCAGCTGCGCGGTCCCGGCTGATACAACACCAGCGCGAACCCATTAGACGGCTTGATGGCGAATGGGCTGCGCTGAACTTCTTTGATCTGATCCAAGCGAACAAGCAGCTTTCCAGTGTCATCATACAAGCCATCATCCGTCAGGATAAGACTGCGTTGCGTGGCCCGCCACAATTCCAATGCAAGCCACAAAATAATGCCCCCAAACAGCATTAGCCCAATCTGAAGTCCAACAGAAATCGGGTTGGACAACGCGGCATAAATCAACAGGCCGCCCAAAGCGACCTGCATGCTAATTGCCATAATCCGGCGTGTGGATGACGCATAAAGCGTCGCAAGAGGTTCGGACATGGAGGCTCCTAAAGATCAACAGGTTTCCGATAGCGCATCGCGCCCCTTGGCGCAAATTGTGCAAATATGCACAGACAGCAGCCCTGACTGCGGAATTGCACAAACATGAATACCTAATATTTGTAACATGCACTGAAATTGCACTTAGGAAAAAAATCAGATGTCCCTAAGACCGACCCTAGAAACGCGCCAAGCAACCCCCACAATGGAAGGTGCGGGTGTACACCTACATCGTGCATTTGGTTTCCAAGATCCGTCCGAACTAGATCCGTTCCTGCTATTTGATGATTTCCGAAATGATGTGCCAGAGCATTTCCTGCAGGGCTTTCCATGGCATCCTCATCGCGGCATCGAGACGATCACCTATGTTCTGAATGGTACGGTTGAACATGGCGACAGCCTTGGAAATACGGGTGTTTTAGGCGCAGGCGATGTGCAATGGATGACCGCGGGCTCTGGTATCTTGCATCAGGAAATGCCTCAGGGAAATGCCAGCGGCCAGATGCATGGCTTTCAATTATGGGCCAACCTGCCTTCGTCCCTCAAGATGTCAGCACCGCGCTATCAGGATGTGCAAGGCAAAGACATACCCGAAGTCGTTGACGATGATGGTACACGCGTAAAAATTATCGTTGGCAGCTTTTGGGGACGACGTGGTCCAGTGGACGGTATTGCGGCAGACCCCCAGTACCTTGACATCTTCGTACCTGCGGGCGTGAAAAAAACCTTTCAAATCGACACTTATCGGCGCGCGTTCGCCTATGTGTACGATGGAGCCGCCGCATTTGTTGATGCCTCAGATCCCATGGGAATTCTCTTGGAAAAAGAGGTCGCTGGACAAGAAGTCAATATTCGCGACCTATCTGGCAACCGCACCTTGGTACGTTTTGGCACGGGCGACGAGGTTACCCTTCAGGCGGGGCCAGACGGGGTCCGGTTCCTTCTGGTCTCTGGCACTCCGATCCAAGAGCCTGTTGCCTGGCATGGACCAATCGTCATGAACACAAAAGAAGAATTACGTCAGGCCATGCGTGACCTGCGAAACGGGACCTTTATTCAACCAGCGCATTAAAGTCTTTTGGATCATCCGGACGATGCCGGGTGATCCGATCCACCCACCGCACGACGGACCAAAGACCAATATTGATCTGCCACTTCAGACGGGCTCAAACGCCCCTCTGACCGGTACCACGTTGTAACCCCGGTCAACATGGCAATCACGGCCAAGGTTGTCATTTTGCTATCTGTTATTGAAAAACAGCCCTGCGCTGCGCCATCTTGCAGGATCTTCTCAAGCTCGGTTTCATACTGACGGCGCAGCATTTCGATCGCCGCAAAATTTTGCGGCTCTAAATTTCTTAGCTCCATATAGGCAATAAAGACCGCTTGAGGTCGCTCCAGATGGAACCGGATGTGAAATCTGGTGAATTGTTCCAATCGCATCATGATCGATGACGGCGCAGGCTGGCCCGCCCATGCGCTCAAAAGCTCGTCCATATGGGATTTCATGAGCGAAAACAGAAGGCTTTGCTTGTCTGGCGTATAATTATAAAGAGCGCCCGCCTGCACACCGACCTGTGTCGCGATCTGCCGCATGGAGACTGCCGCGAACCCATGTGAGGCAAACAACTGCAATGCCGCATCGCGAATGCGGGGCCCTGTAATGTCTGAATGGGAACCTGAAGTGCGCGCCATGTCCTGATTAGTATCTGAACAAACATTCAGATCAAGGCTGCTTTCCGCTGATCTCCTTGCGAAATAGGGGGGAAAACGGCATGAAACATCTGAAGATAACGATTGGATCACAGTTTTATGCGTCTTAGGCTCACCTTTTGCTTTCTCGTTGCAGGCTGTGCGCCTTTGCCGGAATTGGGATCACAAGATGAGCCACCAGGCCCGACACCGCCGTTATTGTCTGCCGCAGCACTCGCCGAACTGTCAGATTTGACAGCCAAATCAGAGGGTTCTGATAATCTTGCTGCGCGGGCGGCTGCCCTTCGCAGACGGGCTGCAGACCTTGCGCATAGCATCTAGACCGCAAGGCGTTGCACCTTTCCGATCATGACGGTAATCCATGCGGGTAGTCTTAAATTCATGAAGGATGCCGCTATGACCTCTCCCCTCCGCTTGGGTATTGCCGGACTTGGTACAGTGGGCATCGGTGTTCTGCGCACGATCCGACGCAAAGCTGACCTTTTGGAAGCACGGGCCGGCCGCCCGGTTCGTGTCACAGCCGTTTCCGCCAGATCGCGCCAAAAAGACCGGGGGGTCTCTTTGGATGACTATGCTTGGGAAGATGATCCCGTTGCCTTGGCCCGACGCGATGACGTGGATGTTTACGTCGAACTTATCGGCGGCGAAAACGGACCTGCCAAGGCGTCTGTTCTGGCCGCGCTAGAGGCTGGCAAGGATGTCGTCACAGCAAACAAAGCTCTTTTGGCCCATCACGGGCAAGCGTTGGCAGAAACTGCCGAAGCGGCTGGCCGTGTGCTTCGGTTTGAAGCCGCAGTCGCCGGCGGAATCCCTGTCGTAAAGTCCCTGACAGAAGGATTGGCCGCAAATGAGGTCACGAGGATCATGGGCGTCATGAATGGCACCTGTAATTATATCCTGACCCGTATGGAGGGGGCCGGGCTGAGCTATGATGAGGCCTTTTCCGAAGCTGATGGATTAGGGTATCTAGAGGCTGATCCAAACCTAGACGTTGGAGGTATAGACGCCGGGCATAAGCTGTCGTTGCTGTCATCAATCGCCTTTGGAACGCAAGTTAACTTTGCCGGAGTAGAGCTTCAGGGGATCGGGGATGTGACCATCGAAGACATCCATCAAGCCGCCGATATGGGATACAGGATCAAATTGCTGGGGGCGGCGCGCCTGACCGGCCGCGGTCTGGAACAGCGTATGGCCCCTTGCCTCGTGCCCGCCAATAGCCCGTTGGGGCAGTTGGAAGGTGGCACAAACATGGTGGTTATCGAAGGCGACGACGTCGGACAGGTCGTTTTAAGGGGCGCGGGCGCAGGAGAAGGCCCGACCGCCAGCGCCGTTATGGGCGATGTAATGGATATTGCACGGGGGCTGCGTGTTAGCACGTTTGGCCAACCGGCCACGCAGCTGACCCCAGCCGTTCCAGCGCAAGCTGCCACACCGGCTCCGTATTATCTGCGTCTGCATCTGCTGGACAAACCCGGTGCAATGGCCCGAATTGCTTCGGTTTTGGGCGACGCAGGCGTTTCGATCAATCGGATGCGGCAATATAGCCACGCCATAGAAACGGACGCAGCACCAGTCTTAATCGTAACTCATAAGACCATTCGCGCCTCACTGGATGAGGCTATAGACGCCATGACGCAAACTGGTGTCCTCGCCGATTCACCCCTGGCGATGAGAATCGAAGATCTTTGAGCCGCGCCCGTTGGAGCACTGAATTTCAGTTGATTGCGATACTATGGCGGCGCCACGTATCAGATACCGATACTAGGCCGCAATTGCGGCCACAGTATTTGGCAACCGGCTGACGTAAAAGGAACACCGCATGGATCTGTTTTGAAGGGGTTGTGAAATCGCGTATCTACTGTAGGCGCCACATTTTCATGGGCCGTCGGAAATAACTTTCCAACCAACTGTAGGTTGGTCCAATAATCGCACCAATCACCGCGGCACACACCAAAAAGAACAGCTGATCGTTGACAGGTTCACTGCGTCCAACAGCCGACACGAATATGAGATAGAGGTCGCTCAGTGCCAGCCCCACCAAAGCTGCCACCGGACCCGCATATTTTGGTTTTTTGTCGATAGGCTGCAGGTGCCGCCAGATTGACCAGGGCACAAATGAAAAAACTACCGAACTGACAAGCACAATGACGTAGTTCAGTAGCAAGCAGCTATCTGTACATTCCGCTTTGACGAAAGCACCATCATATAACAGCAGCAAAAAGATACCGCTGCCCCCTAAAAGAGTGGCCACGGCATAGGCTGCAAAGGTCGAGCTATATAACCCCATGACTGCCCCCGTTTTCTGCTAATGCAATGGGAACCACGCTTTGATTAGGCAAAAACGCCCGAATGCCTGACCAAAAGCAAGCCTTAGACATCGTTCGCTCCCGCAAAATAATAATGCCGACCATGAGACACACGTTTAATCTCAAACAAACGTTGGAGTATGATTTCTACCACGAACGCAACACCCACCAAACAATATTTCATCATTCCAGCTCGATAACGCGTTATGTGCAAACTCTCTAGCTATCCTTAAGATATCGATCATCCTAACCTACGTTTATCTTTACCAGAAAGCGAAATCTTTTCATATAGGTAAAATTTAAAGGAGAGTTCATCCGCCTGTCATTCATAGGACCTTTTCATGACTGACCAAAAGCCACAAAATTTTTGGATTCTAAAAAACCAAAGTCTTACCTCTACGCACTTTTAGCGTGCGCTACATCTCGTTCCAAAGTTTATTAACTCCCTTTTTGAATTCACGATTCATATCAAATTAAAGATTTCCAGGGATAAGCCTTACTTGATCCTGCACCCACCGAAAGGCCTGTGCTGAACACTTTGTTGCACATCTTACAAAAGCCTCACGTGCAGAAAGACACATTGCGTTTGAGTCGGTTAAGCACCTAGCATCAAAAAATCAGGTTGGTCATTTCAACACCATCCATAAGCCCTATTTAGTCATCCAATATGAAGTGTTTGTGGCACATACCCACGTCACATGATCAGGCCGTTATCAACTCGGCTCTTTTAAATTTTCACCATTTGTTCACTTTTAGTTCTTTACAAACCACCTTTAAAATGAGAACAAAAGGCTAACATTCATGTGAGGACGGTAACATGCGTACCCTTTCTGTCATTCTCTACCAGCATCGAACCACCATCTTTGGTGATACTATCGGGGTTCTTGCCATTTTGGCATTGGTCACAAGCGTGCTCGCTCTTCCAGGAATGTAGGTACTGCCCAGTGTGCCTATACGCGGTTCAGTATTGGCCCAACCCAATACTGAAGATAGACATTGCCTGTTTCGTCTGATCAAAAATCGACAGTTTTTGATAGATCGCATTTTCCCATCAGGGCACACACTACTTTCAC